>CAMORN010000016.1 GCA_946623825.1 uncultured Alphaproteobacteria bacterium | reverse complement strand
TATCTTGGATTTTTGCAGCGATAACAGCTTTTGCAGGTGCATCAGACAATGGTCCGTGGATAGAAAAGTTTTTCAAAACTACGCGAACATCATCACGGTCTGCCAATACACGGGACAATTCACTGTGAACACGACGGCAATATGGGCATGAATAATCAGACCACAAGAAGATTGTATTTTTTGCTTCTACATTACCGATAATTGGTGCATCACCAATCATTTCGTCCATGTGATGTTTTACATAATCACGAACAACTTTGTTCTTTTCTTGTTCTTGTTGAGCCTGCATACCAGCAACCATTTCTTGCAAGATAGCAGGATTTGTTTTTACTAAATACACAGGTGTGTATAAACGGCATACAGAACCAGCAATCAACAAGATTGCAACAACTGAAATACCTTTTTTCAAGATAATATCCTTTAATGTAGCTTTCTTTGCATCAAATTTAACCAATTTATGGCCAAACATGTACAAGGCGATTGCTAATAACAGGATAAGGATTGTCCAAGTCATATTTTTCTCCTTTGTTTGAACAATTGGATAATAGAAAAAAAAACACAATCACGCAAGCAAAAAACAACAAAATTTTAATATTTTTATAACATTTTTCGAGCCGGCGGAATATCGGTTCCCTGTACATCACAAATGCCAGAAATAAACCGCAAAGTTGTACCTAAATTTAAAGGCAAATTATAAAGTTTTACGCGATATGGTTCGCCACATTCACTGCAAACCGCACGTCCGGTACGCGGTGATAAATAAATCAAATTATCCGTCCGACCACAGCCCGAACATTTACTTAAATCCAGCGCATAGCCCAATTCACGCAACAAAACTGTTTCCCATTGAAGATATCTGTCCCGTGGATTTTGTTCATTTGGTAAATCTTTCATTAAATTCAATGTTTCATTGTATAAATTTTCGTATGATTCGCGTTCTGGCAATAATGTAAAAATCAAAGAAAAAACAGAATTCATTATTTTTAATAATTCTGGATTTAATATCAATGGCGCAGACAGATTTTTTTCCGCCTCCCAATGAAAGACACCCAATTGTGAATCAAGACGCGCCACCCACGACACATTTCCATATTGTCCAACCAATGGTTTATTTTTTTTCGCAGACACCCCACCCCGCAACATTCCAACCATAACACCATTATCTTGTGTAAAAATATGCGCAACAGCGTCGCGTTCTGAAAACGGTTTTATATCTATTAAAATGCCAGTGGTTTCAATTTGCATATTCTTATTATAATAAAACAGAAAAAATTTATAAATAAAAAATCGCCCGTTTGGGCGACTTTTTTTATTTTGCGATAAATCTTTGGAAAGTTTTTTCTTTCACCTTTACTGGATAATGACGTTTCAGATATTGTGAATAATCGTCCATCATAAATCTTGCAGTCATTTTTTCCAATTCTTTGCGAATTTCTGCTTTCTTGGCGTTATCTGATTTTGGTGCCACAGATTTATCTATGTGTAAAACATAAAATGCACCGTTATCTTCGACCAAAACATTTTCACCAATTTTACCAGCAAACGCAGAATTCAAAACAGACAATGGTGCGCCTTCTGTTCTGGATACAGATGCAGATTTTGCATTTTTCAATTCACCATTTTTATTTAAATTAACCAACATTTCGTTTGCGTTAATATAAGCCTGTTTTCTTTGTTCTGATTTTTTCCAAGCATTAACTAAATCTTTTTTTACATCTTTGAATTCAGCATTGTGTTCTGGTGTAATATTTTCAACACGCAAAATTGCGAATCCTTCTTTTAATTCTAACAATTCGCTTTCAGCACCATTTTCCATAGAAAACACCTTTGCAATTAAATCTGCATTTAAAACTTTGTCAGACAATTTTGCATTTCTGTTGAATTCTGGAACAGAAACAAATTTTGCATGATGTTTATCTGCTGCAACCTTCATAGAATCACCAGATATAATCATATCTTCTATTTGTTGTGCTTTTTTGAAACCTTCGTCATAAGAATCAGGTTTGCTCATATCTGCTGAAACAAAAACATAAGAAACAGAACGTGTTTCAGGAACAATTTTTGGATTTTGCGCATAATATGATTTCAATTCTGATTCGGTTGGTTCTTTGATTTTATAATCACCGAATTTAACAGTCGCATATTTTATATCGCGTTTTGCATATCTTGCATTATATGCTGCATCAACCGCGAATTGAGGAACCTTTAATGGAACATTAGATGCACCAACCGCCATTTGACGCAAAATGTCAGCGCGCAAGATATTTGCAAAATCTTGTTCTCTCATGCCATTGCTTTGTAAAACCATATCAAACAAATATGAAGAAAATTCGCCATTGTTTTGGAATTGTGGATATGTACGAATTTCTTTCGCGATTCGTTTGTCTGAAACAACAAATCCCAAATCAAGTGCACGATTCAGCGCCAATTGATTCATTGTCAATGTTGTCATTACTGAATTAGTCAACTGTGCAGATTTCGCAGGATCCATATAAGCAGATTTTTGTTCTTCCTTGCTCATCATAGATAATTGACGGGAACGTTCGTTATTAAATTGTTGAACCGATATATCGGCATCACCAACCTGAATCAGCGTTGTATCACGCATAGAACCGCCAAAAATCCATTCAGCAGCGCCCCAGCCCACAAAACTGAAAATTAAAACAAACATTAAAACTTTCGCCAACGGTTTGTCAGCAGCATTACGTAAATATTCTAGCATTTTTCCACCTTTTGCGATACCATAGCAAAAAAGATAATAAAAAATCAAATAAAAAAGGAAGAAATATGAAATTTATTATTGGAAACTGGAAATCTAATGGCGATATTGACAAAAAAGAGTCCATAATCAAATCTCTGAAATCTGTCAAAACCAATAACAAAATTGTATTATGTTTACCATTTCATTTGTTGGGTGGCGGAAATTCTGTGGTGGAAATTGGCGCTCAAGATATCAGTTTATATCCAAATGGTGCCTATACCGGTGATATATCTGGTCAGATGCTGAAAGAATCAAATGTCAAATATGTCATTGTCGGACACAGCGAAAGACGCAAATACCATAACGAAACAAACGAAATCGTTCGTAAAAAATCTGAAAACGCAATTGCAAATGGTATTATTCCAATTATATGCGTTGGTGAATCTGAGACGGATAAAAAAGCGGGGCGCACGATGAGTGTCGTAAAAAAAATGTTATTGGACAGCATTCCGGCAAAAGGCAAATTTATTGTTGCATATGAACCATGTTGGGCGATTGGCACGGGTGTTATTCCAACAAACGAAGAAATATCCAATGTACACGAAACAATATTCAAGGCTTTGTCTAAATTTGGACACGAAACAACCCCTATTCTGTATGGTGGCAGTGTAAATTCAACAAATGCAGCTGAAATTATGTCTATAAATAATGTCCATGGTGTTTTAGTTGGGGGAGCATCCTTGAAATATGACACATTTTTACCTATAATAAATGCAGCAAAATAATTTTATAATGAAT
>CAMORN010000015.1 GCA_946623825.1 uncultured Alphaproteobacteria bacterium | reverse complement strand
GTACTTATAGAAAAATCATCAAAAATATTAAATAATAGTTTTGTCTTAGACACGGCAGGCCTTAAAAAACCAAGACCTAATGTGACTGGACCCGGCAACACCCGAAACAACCGTGGTCAGTGGTGTTGCAAAAACAACCACCCGCGCATTACCTTGGTTTCGTAATTACGCGAAATTGGGGACTAACGGGTGGTTTTTTGTAATCTTTCAATTCTGCGTTTGTATTTTTGCCAATATTTATCAAATATTTCCCAATCTTTGTTTTTATCGTTGCTGAGTGCCAGACTGTCAAAATCTATAAAACCACAGATATTCAAATCATCATCAAACAAGAAATTTTTTTCATTTGTATCAAAATGGGTCAACACACTGTCTTTTGTGATATTTTCTTCGCTTTTAATTTCTTTCGCAGTTGTTTCCAGCGCATATTTATATTTTTCATAATTTGGAATTTTAGACAAATCTATCGCCTGCATTTGACGAATGATTTCTTTCACATTTTTGATGATTTTATCTTCATTTGCAAAAACATAGTTTTTATCAAAATCATATATGCTTTTCCCACTCAATTTTTCAGTAGCATACATGTGGTTATTTTTCGCAACATAAACCCGTGGTATTGGGGTTGATATAAAATCACGAATATAATTTATCAAGAAAGCAAAATCTCGCATTTTCTGGGCTTTCATATCCTTGAATATCTTTACATAATATTTATCATTTACCAAACAAACGCATCTTCTTGGGGTGTTTTGACGAACGAATTTAACACTGACCAGTTTTTCGCCATAGGCATCTTTGATAAATCTGGCAATTTGGGGTCTGTATAAAAAGCAATTCACACGGCCACGCAAAGTGTGTCTGTCATGTGCATTTTTAACAAAACAAGATAAAAACATTCCGATATAAAATGGTAATTTTGTCATTTTGTGCCTTTTTTCCTATAACAAAAGAAATATCACAGAACACAAAGAAAAACAAGAAAAAACGCAGTCGCGACGGAGTGAAACGAAGACGGACTGTCGCGACGGAGCGTAGCGGAGACGGAAAAAAACACCCCGAATAATCGGGGTGCTTAGGAAAAAGAAAGAGAACCATGATTTCCCTTTCATTGACACACTGAAATGATATGCCAATTGTTTTTTGCCGATTATGGCAAATTGGTTTGTTCCGGTTTGCTGAAACGCCAACCGCGGAATGTCTTACCCTTGATGGTTTGTGCTTTAACAGGGGTACGAACGTCACTTCCATATGTTGCGGTTCCCGCGTTATTTGCGGTAACATCCGCCGCATCTGCATTTGACCAATTAATTGTGATAACATTTGCTTCACACATGGCTGGACTTGATTCAATTGCACCCAACACCGCAGCACGGAACGCGAGGGGGGCCGAGTAGCCGAACTTCAGTGTGTCCGCACAGTTGCGCCCGCAAAGGTCCTCACAAATGTCAGCGTTGTCGTAAGCGAGGCGGAGCACCCAAGGGGCGGGCAAGGCAATGGCACTGCCATTCAATGGCGTATAACTATCCAACTGGCAATAGCAATATCGTGCACCTTCTTGTCCTGTTTCATCTGTTAAATTTGATATTATTGTTGGATCTTGCGCACTGTTTGTTGACCGATTCCATACTTCCTGACCACTTTGTGTTGAACATCTGCCATGTCCCTTGATTATGCCTTTTGTGCCGTAATCTACCGCAAATGCCATTGGGTCTTTTGCTATAATTGTATTGGACATATTTTCACTATAATTTTCAAAACCTGTGCTGGTGTTTGATGTATATCCGGAACCCTCTTCGCTTACTCCAATTATATTGGTAAGGTTTGGCACTGCCGCCTTTGGATGATACCCGTTTTCACATGCCGTTGGGACACATGTATTTGTTCCGTCAGAATAATCATTTCCGGTTACACCCGTTGCGTGTAATATTGAAACATGGCCGTCGCATGTACGATAACATTGACCACTGCTTGATGCGCCCGCGTCTGACAATGTATATGCCCCACTTGTTGCAGTTGAACATGATTGCAAACCGGTATCACCAAACGCATTATTTTCGTATGTTGTTGATGCTACCCCCGGACAGAAATTGCCAGATGTACATTCGGCTGTTATTGCATCATTGTTATCATCAACACCGGTTAAATAAAAACCCTCTTCGGCTGAATATGGAATTTCTGTATATTCCGCAATCGCGTTTACGTTGCCTTCGTATACGCTGTCCATGTTGTCTGCGGTTGCGGCATTGGTATATGTATAATCTTCCTGCATATAGCCGTCATTTGGGAATGTTCCGGTATTACTTGGTTCCGCAAATGCCGGTGCAAAAAAGCCCATTGCAAGTGCGCTGGTTAAAAAGATTTTTTGCTTCATGATTTCTCCTTTCCTTTCTTAAAAACAAAAAAACAGACAAATAACGTCATCAACGTTATTTGTCTGTTTTCATATTCGCGTGAATTAAATTCACGCAATTTATACACACAACGAAACTATCTGTGTGTGTGTGTGTGTGTGTAGAAAACTGCGCCTTTCAGCGTGTTCATGTTTTTCCCTTTTCCTTTTATACAAAAACTTTACAAAAAAACCGATTCGCAATGCAAGTGTTTTTTTTCACAAAAAAATACCCCACAAAATGCGGGGTGTTTTTTGTGTAAATATTTATTAAAAACAACCGTTATCACATGCAGGTTTTACACGTGTATATGTACCGGCCGGTACATATTGAACAACCGGTTTATATTGTTGAACTGTTTCACGAACAAAATATTCGCGTTTAACAACTTCTTCTTTTTTATCACAACCACAGCCACATGTATCATAGGCCTGTTTTACAACTGGTTTTGCCTGAGTTTTTGTGCGAACAATACCATTGTCGCATTCTACGATTGTGATAACCGCTCTTTTGTCGGCTGTCGCTCTGTCAAGGGCAGCGCGCATTTCTGCTTCATCACATGTATTGATAGATTCTTGATAAACATCTGCAATTGCAACACTGGAAATCAAACCAGCAATCAAAGAGAAAAGAACAATTTTTTTCATTTGTTTTACCTTTTTGTTGTTCTCTCTCGTTATGAATATGATAGACCCTTTTTTTTCAATATCAACCTAAAACAAAAAAATTATACAAATATTGACAAAATCAAAAAATGTATTATAATTTTATGTGTAAAGACAAAGAAGAGGTTCCGCATGAATACAAAATTCAACGAAATCATTAAATACAACCCTGTGCGTATGTATTTTGGGAATTGGACCCCGCGTCAGATTCACGAAATCTATCAGAATATGAAGGGTTCTGATTTTAACAGAACTGAGCCTCTTACCACCGGTATAATAACAGAAGATGATATTTGTGATACATTGTGGAACGAAATGTCATATAACCCTGTCAGATTTGGGAACACTTCCCTATTCTTATTCAACGGTAAAAATTCTATAAAACAATTTTGTGCAAAATATTCCGTTTGTAATTCAGAAGATAAGAATCTTGTGTTTTTACAAAAACTCGCCTTTGCTTTAAATGATTTTACATTTTTTATGAACGCGTATGAACCAACATTTTCCGAAACAGGTCGCACACAAAACCCTGTTATGAATGTGGGTTTACAACAAGACGTATTGGCATCAAACCTTGAATACAAGGTTCTTTCTAAATTGGTTGCGTGTATTCATTTAATATGTTCTCAAAACGGTCTTGATTATGCACGTTCTAAAAAACATCATATTGCTATGAATCAAATCATTATGCAAAGACACCCTGATTTAGTCAGACCAATAAAAATACCAAATTACATAAAATTAAATTCTATGAAGAATCAATCTAAAGCACTGGAATTGCGTATGCAAACCCAAGAATCTGACATTCTTGAAACACAAATGCGCATAAATGTTTTGGAAGAATATGATTCACCTGTCGATACAAGTCGTGAACACAGCATGCTGGAATCTCAACAAGCAGAACTTGAAAGACTTGAACAAGAATATTTGGACATTCAAAACAAACTGAAAATGATGCGTGGTATAAAAACAACCCAGAAATAAAAAAAACGCCCGTTTGGGCGTTCTTTTTTATTTTCCACGAATTCTTTGCCATGTTCTTTGGAAAAAGTTTGGCAATTTTGGCATCAAAATATATTTGTGTGTATTTTCGTCAAACATATATTCTTTTTGTATTCTGTCATACATTTGATTTATAACACGAGTCAATTTGTCTTCTATATTTCCAGAACCATTATAAGAAAGGTTTATATCAACTTCATAAGAACCGATTTTCAGATTACAATTTCTCCAATCGCCAGTCAAATATGGTGTCAATTCAAACAATTTTTCTTCCCCGATATAACCGGTAACTTTTGAATGGTTCAAAACACCAACTTTTTCATCATAATCCACAGTAAATCTTGTTTTACTGTTATTCACAGCAGATTTAAATTGTCCCAAAACAAAATTTCCAATTTTTTTGTTTTGCAGAACATCTATTTTGTAATATGTTTTATACGGTGTTTTTTCAGCCATATCCAAATCCTTTTTTTTACATATATTCATATTTTATCATAAAAAATATAATTCTCAAAATAATTTATTAGCCAATTCACCGATAAAGAAAGACACAACCGAAACAATACTGCATATCAAAAGCATTTCTGTAAAATGTTTATAAAAACCACGTCCACGATAAAAATATAAATTAAACCCAAATATTATAAATACCGCCAACGCAACCACACTGGCAAACAACAAACATCTGTTATCAAAAACAAAAAAAGGGCTTATCAAAATTACACAGGTTATCATATACGCAAACATTGTTGAAAAAGCCGACTGAATTGCCAATTCGCGATTACTTGATTTAACCGCCAAATAATTCGCCGCCCCCATAGATAAACTGGCTGAGATAGATGAAATAACACATGATACAATAATTATGTTTGTGTTCGTGAACGCAAAAAACAACCCCGCAATAAGACCGGTCAGGGATACAATCGCATCATGCATTCCCAATATTATAGATGCCCTATAATCACATTTATTTTTCATCAAATTTATTATATCACTTTTATTTATATTTGTATTGGGTTTGTTTTCATAAAAAAACACCCAAACGGGTGTTTTTTATTTGCTGTTTTGATTTACATATTGAACATATTTCGCGATATCTGTTTTAACAGTATCTTGTTTGACAGTTTTAGATTCTGGCTGTTTTGCCGGTTTATTCACCAAATTTTGACAACTTTGATGCATGGACAAACCCCATACAGTACAAAAAATTACCGCACCAGTTGTTTTAAACGCATTTTCTAAATTCATATTTTAATCCTTTTAACGAATATTTGTTTTCACAGAATCATTGAATAACACAGCATTTTTATTTTGTATATTCTTCAATGATTCTTGGTGTTTAATTGTTTTATTTTGGTCTGGAATAACGGCTGCATTTGTTTTTCTTGAATCTATAACCATTCCCGCAATAATTGCGATAGCGAGAACAAAAATAATATCTGATGTGTGGCTTCTTATTTTTTCGCCAAACGTTTCTTTAACGAACAAATCATCTTCTTCTTTTTTCATATACAACCTTTTTTCCATAAAAAAACCGCCACATGGGCGGTCAAATTTCGGTTTTCATATCGAACTGGATTTAATTCTGGCGACGACCTACTCTTCCGTGACTTAAGTCAAAGTACCATCGGCGATACGGCTTTTCCCTGTCTGGTTCGGAATGGAACAGAGG
>CAMORN010000014.1 GCA_946623825.1 uncultured Alphaproteobacteria bacterium | reverse complement strand
TTTTATAATTTTATAATCTATTCTCGAAAGGATTATAAATGGCAACAATAATATCATTTGCAAATCAAAAGGGTGGTGTTGGTAAAACAACAACTGCTATTAATATAGCTGCATCGCTCGCAACAATAAAAAAACGCGTATTGCTGATTGACCTCGATTCTCAGGGAAATGCCGGAACAGGACTTGGTTTTGTTCGTCGCAATCACAAACAAAGTATATATGGGGTTTTAATGGGAACCGCCGGCATAATTGAAAATATTTTAACCACAGCAATACCAAATTTACATATTTTACCGGCATCTGCCGCGTTGGCTGGGGCTGAATTAGATATGTTAGACATGGAAAATCGCGAATATAAATTACGCGAATCGGTTCAACCAATTATGGATAATTACGATTATATATTAATAGATTGTCCGCCAAATTTAGGTATGTTGACTATAAATGCATTGACTGCATCTGATTATATAATAATACCTTTACAATGCGAATTTTTTGCATTAGAGGGTGTTCAACAATTATTATCCACAATAAATGTTATAAAACAAAAATGGAATCCAAATCTTGATATATTGGGTATGGTTTTAACAATGTATGATAAAAAATTGGGTTTAACACATGCCGTTGAAGACGATGTTCGAAACACATTTGGCGACAAAGTTTTCAAAACTGTTATTCCACGCAATGTCCGCGTTTCTGAGGCACCAAGCCACGGAAAACCTGCATTATTTTATGATTTTAAATCAACCGGTGCTCAGGCTTATTTAAGGGTTGCAACCGAAGTTGTTGACGCATTAAACAAAAGGAATTAAAAATGTCTTCTAAATTTTTAGGCAAAGGTCTTGCACAATTAAATCAAGAAATGGGGCAAATACCGGACATTTCTGTTTTGACCGGTCTTGAAAGGGTGGTTGTTAAACCAATTCCTTTGGTTCAAATCAGCCCAAATCCAGACCAACCACGAAAAACTTTTTCAGAAGCCGAATTGAAAGATTTAAGCGAATCTATAAAAGAAAAGGGTGTATTGGTTCCAATTATTATAAGACCGGTCCAAAATAAACCATATCTTTATGAAATTGTGGCGGGCGAAAGGCGTTATCGCGCCGCTAAAATTGCGGGTTTAAGTGAAATACCGGCATTGGTAAAAACATTGACTAATCAAAACGCGATGGAAATTGCATTAATTGAAAATGTTCAACGCGAAAACCTGAATCCAATTGAAGAAGCCGAAGGCTACGAAAATCTGATGCAAAAATGTGCGTACAGCATAGAAGATGTATCAAAATTGATAGGAAAATCGGCCAGTTATATCCGCAACCTGATGCGTATAAATGATTTACCTGAATCTGTCAAAGAATTGGTCAGAAACGGTGAATTATCTGCATCACATGCGCGAACCATTGCAGTTGCTGAAAACCCAGAAGAATTAGCACACGAAATAATAAACAACAAATTATCGGTCCAGGAAGCACAAAACCGAGTAAACAAAACAACACGCGCAAAAACCAGCCGTAATTTTGTAAAAAACACATTGGACGCACAATATGTAAATAAAATTGAAACATCTTTGTCTAAACATTTGCAAACCAAAGTAAAAATACAAGAAAAAAAGGGTGGGGCGGGGAACATTGTTATTTCATTTACGAATCGTTTACAAATGGAAGATTTAATCAAAAAATTATCGGCAAAATAAATATATAAAAGAATAAAAAAATACCGGCAATAGCCGGTATTTTTTGTTTATGAACGGTAAATTTAATTACCGGTTGTTGTTTGTGTTGGTTTGCTGAAACGCCAACCTTTAAATGTCTTACCCTTAATGGTCTGGGCCTTAACAGGGGTACGAACATCACTTCCGTATGTCGCGGTTCCCGCATTGTTCGCAGATATATCTTCCGCATCTGCCCCCGTCCAATTAATTGTGATTGTATTGGCTGAACATGCTAAAACATCCGCATTTATGTCCTGGTATAAAATTGCCCTATACTTTTCTTCTGCTGTTGCACAGAACACAGAACACTGAGAAGCGCAATTTCCGCCAGTATATTCCGTATTAAATAAATAAAACCATTTAGATATTGCTTCGGCATTATCTAAACTTCTTATCTGACACCAACAATTTGCACCTGTACTGGTGGTGTTAAATGTACCATTTGGTTGCATACTAGACAAGACGCTCTGAAAAAACTGGTTTGTTTCAACCTCACTTGCTTCCCCTAGACTAACTTTATTCAATAATACCATATGTTCTTGAATATTATCTATGGTTGTATTGTTGCAACTTGCTATACCACTTACTGTGCCATAACTATATTGGTTTTTCCATTCATTGGATTTCATATTTTTTAACACAGGGTCATCATTACAAGATTCTGGTGGATTACCATCAGCATATTCACAATAATCGTCTAAACTTCTAGTATAATTTTTTATAAGCTGAGCGCTTATATCAACACGCTCTAATGGATTGGTTTTACTATCACCTTCTTTGTGATAACCGTTTTCACATGTTAAATCTGTAATTTTACAGGCGTTTATCTCGTCAAGAACACATGTATTTGTATCCGCATAATATGTTTTACATGATGCATTTCCATTTGTTGAATTTCCATAAACTACATTTGTTGCGTGCCCCCCAATATACGGATTACGCGTTGAACAAGATACTGTATTTGTCGCATAACATGAATCCGCACTGGTCCCCGTTCCGTCTGACAATGTATATGCGCCGTTTGTTGCGGTGGAACATGATGTAAGTCCCTGATTATTATTTGCATCATAATAAACACCATTTTGAACACCCGCACAAAAATACCCAGATTGATTACAATCTATTGGTGATTCCGCGCCCGCCGGTAAATACTGTCCCGCAGCAATTTGATATAACACATCTTCGTATTCTGCGGTTGCGTTGACGGACCCTTCATATACACCGTCCATATGGTCTGATGTTGCGGCACCCGTATATGTATAATTTTCCTGCATATAGCCGTCGGACGGGAATGTATCTGTATTACTTGGTTCCGCCATTGCCGGTGCAACAGACATTATCAACATAGAACTTAAAAATATTTTATTTTTCATCTCTCTTTTCCTTTAAAAAACAAAAAAACAGACAAATAACATCTTCAACGTTATTTGTCTGTTTTCATATTTGTGCGAATTTCATTCGCACAACAATCACGCAACGAAACTATCTGTGTGTGTGTGTGTGTGTGTGTGTGTGTGTGTGTAGAAAACTGCGTCTTTCACGACTTTCACTCTCTTTTTTTCCCTTTATTTGATATGAATATTATACCAAAAATTGGACCTTAAAAAAAGCGTAAAAAAAAAATACCGGCGATTGCCGGTATTTTTTTAGATAACAAAGTTATTATTTAACTGTTGTTGTAGCATTACGGTTATATTGCCAAACTTCTTCACCGGTACCTTTGACCAATGGACGTTCTTTACCGTAAGAGATAGTGGAGATACGTGAAGATTCTACACCATCTTTAACCAATACTGCCTTTGCTGCGTTTGCACGACGTGCACCCAAAGCCAAGTTGTATTCAGTTGAACCACGTTCGTCGCAATTACCTGCGATTTGGATTTTTGTTCCTTCGTGGTTTTTCATATACAAAGATTGACCCAACAAGTTATCATGTGCTTCATCTGAGATTTCTGCAGAATTGAAAGCAAAGAAAACGCGTTGGTTGTTCAAATCAGCTGGTTCAACGATGCTTGAACCGCCGCAAGAAGCCAACAGTCCAGCTACACCAGCCAACAAAGCAAAGTTCATTATTTTCATGAAAATACTCCCTTGAGTTTTTGTTGCTCAATGTGTATTGTATATCAATAAGTGGTAAAAATCAAGGACAAATCATGGGAATTAATGCAATACAAGAATTAAAAATGGCAGGTGTTCAATGGGAACTGGCGGAAAACCCGTCTAATTTTAATACAAAAACAACACCAAACCAGCCACAGCAAACGAATCGCATTGAAACAAAACCTATTATTGTTCCTGCCAGCGCACCTTTGACCCTTGAAACAGTAAAATCTATGGTTGAAAGACCTGAAAACATATCTGCGTTGGTTCGTATGGTTGCAGAATTTAATCACCCATTACGAAATGGTGCAACAAATGTTGTTATGCCGAATATTGCATCAAATCCAAATGGATTGGTTATAATAACAGATATACCAAGCACAGATGATGATTTATCTGGCAAAATTTTATCTGGTGGTGCCGGCGAAATGATAGACAAAATGTTATCTGCAATTGAAATGTCCCGTGAAAATGTATCCATTATACCGTTGGTTTTCTGGCGCACACCGGGTGGTCGCACCCCAACACGCGAAGAATTAGATTTGGTTCGCCCATTTATAGATAAAATGTTAGATATGTTGCAACCAAAATTGGTTTTGACTTTGGGTACATTGTCTGCAACGGAAATTGCGAAAATAAATTTAACAACAAATCATGGAAACGAAATTCAATCAGAACAGGGGTATAAAATATTCCCAATATATCATCCTAATTATTTGATGTTAAAACCAAGCGCAAAAAAAGATGTATGGTCCGTCTTGCAAAATGTGCAAAAATTGTTGAAAAACCTGTAAAAATATTTAATAATTTGTTGGAATTTATTAAAGGAGCCAACAATTAAAAATTCTATGCAAAACAACAAAGGCCGTGATTTAGGCCCACGTATGAACGAAAAAATATTTGCAAAATCTGTTCAAGTAATCAGTCAAGATGGGCAAAATCTTGGCACTATGGATACAGCTGATGCTTTGAATATGGCGATGGACGCTGGTCTTGATTTGGTTGAAATAAATGCAAATGCAACACCTGTTTTGGTTAAAATAATGGATTATGGAAAATTCAAATACGACCAAAAGAAAAGGGCAAATGAAGCACGCAAAAAACAAAAGACCATCGAATTAAAAGAAGTATGGGTAAAACCTTTCATTGAAGAAAATGATTTAAATATCAAAATGAAAAAGGTTTTTGAATTCTTGGCCGAAGGAAACAAAGTTAAAATTGCAGTTATGACACACGGAAATAAAAAAGTTTTAGCACGTGGTCGTGATGCGGTTCCACAATTATTCGAACATATTGTTGAATTATTAGGGGACAAAGGTTCACTTGAATCAAAATCAAAACCAGATGACAGAACAAAATCTATCATAATTGCACCAACAAAATAAAATACCGCCTTTATGGCGGTTTTTTTATTTGCAAACCGACTTTTTATGCGGTATCTTAAAACCCATGAAATAAAAAGGAAATATGCAATGGAAAACAATCAACTTTCTTTTGAAGAAGCATATAAGCAATTAACTGAATTGGTAAAAAAAATGGAATCTGGCGAATTGCCTTTATCTGATTCTGTTGCCGCATATGAACAGGGCATAAAATTAAAAGCTTATTGTGAACAATTGTTAAAAGAAGCTGAATTAAAAATTGAAACATTAAAGGTATCGACCACTGGTGAATAAACATGGCTGAAAAAAACAAACTTTCACCTGTTATGCAACAATATGTTGATATGAAGGCGGAAAATCCCGACGCTCTTTTAATGTTTCGTTTGGGCGATTTTTATGAAGCATTTTTTGAAGATGCAAAAACAGTCAGCGAAACATTATCTTTGGTTTTAACACATCGTGGCACAGACGGTTTTGGTGTTGATGTTCCAATGTGTGGTATTCCATGGCATGCGGCGGATAATTATTTTGGTCGTCTTGTTAAATCTGGGTTCAAGGTTGCTTTGGTTGAACAAATGGAAACTCCGGCTCAGGCAAAAGAACGCGGACATAAATTCATAGAACGTCAGGTTATTCGTGTTTTAACACCTGGGACATTAACTGATGAAAATTTATTAAGTCCGAAAAAATCTAATTTTTTAGTGTCTATTTTTCCAATTGAAAATGCAAAATTTGATATTGCTGGTTGCGACATTTCAACGGGCGAAATATTTGTGGGAACAACAGATTCTATCGTTGACGATATGATAAGAATAAATCCCGCAGAAATAATTTACCCAGAACAAACCGCAGAAAATCAAATAATAAAAAATCTGCGCGAGATTTATAAAACAACACCTGTATATGAAAAATTATATGTTCGCAGTGATATAAATTTAATTGTTTCACACATATTTAACGGAAACATAAAACCAGACGAAAATTCAAACGCGATTACTTTAATGGCGGGATATTTGTTTAACACACAACGCGGTGCAAACATTTCATTCAGAACGCCTTATAATTTTAAATCTGGCCGTCAATTATTGATTGATTCTGCCACTTGGAAAAGTTTGGAAATAGACGCACCATTAAATGATGGTGGCACATGTTTATTAGATGTAATAGACAAAACTCGCACCGCAAATGGTGCACGAAAATTGCGTTCTTATTTAAGAACTTTGCCGGGGGATAAAGATGTTATTTTATCCCGTCAATCACACATTGGTCATTTGTTATCCAACCATAATGTTATGGCAATGGCGGGAAATATTTTATCACGCGTACCTGATGCAAATCGTGCATTATCCAGATTGTTATCTGGTCGTGGCACCCCACGGGATATGAAAAATATATCTGAATTTTTGAATAATTTAGATGAAATCAAGGCATTGGGTGAAAAACTTGATTCTGAAATGTCTGCTAAATTTTCACAAATTGAAACGCATAATGATTTTGCAAATAAATTGCGTTCTGCATTAAATGAAGATTTACCTACATTTTTCAGGGACGGCAATGTTATCAGAAATGGTTTTGATCCGGCATTGGATAATATGCGCAATTTATCAAATGGCGCAATGGGAACAATTGCTGAATTACAGGCAAAATATATTGAACAGACAAATATCAACACATTAAAAATAAAATACAATAATATCTTGGGGTATTTTATAGAGGTTCCGTCCGCCCGTGCTGATGTCTTAATGGCACCGGAATCTGGATTTATACATCGTCAAACAATGGCGGGAAATATGCGTTTTACAACCGCACAATTGATTGATTTGGATAATGATATTCGCAGTGCATCTGAAAAAGCAACCGCGATAGAAAATGAAATAATTGATAATTTAATTAAATCTATCCAGGAAATATCGCAAGATTTAATGAATACTGCCGATTTAATCGCAGATGTTGATGTTTGGTTATCTTTGGCAGAATGTGCAGATTTATATAATTGGGTTTGTCCGACAATAACAAATAACAATGAATTTGAAATTGTTGGTGGCCGTCATCCGGTTATAGAATATGTTTTGCGTCATAATGGAAACAGTTTTGTTAAAAACGATTGTAATTTGAATAAAACAGAAATTGCTTTATTGACGGGTCCTAATATGGCGGGTAAATCAACATATTTGCGTCAGAACGCGATATTGGTTGTGTTGGCGCATCTTGGGTCATTTGTGCCGGCAACATACGCCACAATTGGAATTTGCGACCAATTATTCAGTCGTGTTGGTGCATCTGATAATTTAGCGGCGGGACAATCTACATTTATGGTTGAAATGGTTGAAACCGCAAACATATTAAATCGTGCAACCCGTAAATCTTTTATAATATTTGACGAAATAGGGCGCGGAACATCAACTTTTGACGGTATGGCAATTGCGCAATCTGTGTTGGAATATTTGAACGATTTAACACCACGCACATTGTTTGCAACACATTATCATGAATTAACCGGATTGGTTGGTGATGAAAAATTAAACCATGTGTCTTGTTTAACAATTGATGTTCGCGAACACAATAATGACATCGTGTTTTTACATAAAATTATATCTGGGGTGGCAAATCGCTCTTACGGTATTGCGGTTGCGAAAATGGCGGGCATGCCAACAAAGGTTGTAGAACGCGCAGAACAGGTTTTATCAAATCTTGAAAACAAATCTGCACCTGAAAGAATTATTGTAAAAGAAAAACCGTCAATTAAACCAATAGTCAAAGAACCAGATACAAAAGAACAATTATCTTTATTTGGAAAATAAATGAACGGAATAATCATCTTGGACAAAGACAGCGGTATATTCAGCCGCAGCGCAGGTTGGCGAATTGCCAAGATGTTTAACCAGAAAAAATTCGGACATATCGGAACATTGGACCCGATGGCCAGCGGTGTTTTGCCAATTGTAATTGGAAACGCGACTAAAATGATTCCGTTCATAGAAGAAATCGTTGAAAACAAGAAAGAATATTTGTTTGGGCTGAAATTCGGTGTGAATACTGATTCTTTGGATATAACGGGAAAAACAATTGAAACAAACGACATAATTCCAACCGATAATGAAATATTAAATGCGTGTAAAAAATTGACCGGCGAAATAGGGCAAATTCCACCTATGTTTTCTGCGGTTCATGTAAATGGGAAACGCGCATACGAATTGGCACGACATGGCGAAATTGTTGATATAAAGCCCAAAAAAGTTATTATTTACGAATTGGAATTTATCGGGAATAAAGACAATGAATACAATTTCCGTGTTGTTTGTTCACGCGGAACATACGTTCGCTCGCTGGTTCGTGATATTGCAAAATTATGTGGTGCAATTGCGACAACAACATATATCAGACGAACAAAAACAAACGGTTTTGATATAAAAAATGCAGTAAAACTTGATTTTTTGGAAAATCTGGTCAATAATGGTGGCGACGCAAACACATATTTGCTGTCTTCAGATTGTGCGCTGGGGGACATTCCGGTAATCAATTTGAATAACGAAGACACCGAATTATATAAAAACGGTGGATTCATAGAAACCGACGAAACGAACGGTCTGCGCCGAATTTACAATAACGAAACATTTATTGGAATTGGTGTGGTAAAAAAGGGTTTGATTCGTCCAAAAAGAACTTTATAAACAAAGGAAAAATGTAATGTCCATTACAAAAGAAAAGAAAAGCGAATTGGTCGCTGCGTTCAAAACAACAGAACGCGATAACGGTGGTTCCGCAGCATCTCAGGTTGCTGTTTTAACAGAACGTATCCGTAATTTAACAGAACATATGAAGGCAAATCACAAAGACGAACATTCTAAACGTGGTTTGTTGTTGATGGTTAACCGTCGTAAAAGATTGTTGGCTTACATCAAAAATCATAATGTTGAAGAATACGAAGTCCTGATTAAAAAATTGGGTCTGCGTAAATAATTTTCTAGAAAATTATGAAAAAAACACC
>CAMORN010000013.1 GCA_946623825.1 uncultured Alphaproteobacteria bacterium | reverse complement strand
TTTTTTACTTGCACGAATCGGTTATTTGTTATTAGTATGCACACGTAGTATAACAAAAGGAAGGAATTCTATGATAGTCGGTATCGGTATTGATTTGGTCGAAAGCGACAGATTTTTGGACTGGTCGGCTTTTAAAAAACAACGTATATTCACAAAAAAAGAATTGGAATATGCAAACGATGATAACGCACGCAGTGAAAAACATCTGGCAAATTTTTGGGCCGCGCGTGAGGCAGCACTGAAGGCATTAGGCATCGGTTTTGGCGATGATATTTCTTTTTCTGATATTTCAGTGGTTCATGACGATAACGGTCGTCCAGAATTATTAATTGCCGGCGGCGCAAAGACAGCATTAAAAGATTTGGCAGGAACAAATGCACGTGTTTTATTATCTATCACTGACCAAGATGATTATTCCGCTGCGGTTGTCATAATTGAAAAAGAATAGGGTGCAAAAAGATATTTTCTCTCATAAAAAAATCCGCCGTAATGGCGGATGTTTTTTTATTCTTCGTAATATTCGTTTTGTTCTGCCTGATACTGTTCTTCTTCTTCGTCATAAAATACATCTTCTTCGTTACCAACATCATACATCATTTCTGTATTGGTGTCGTCAACGTATTCGGTAATGGGTTCGTCTGTATCAATCGTTTCAGGTTCAGAGTCAACAAACATCTTGTCATGTTTTGCGCCCGGTTCATAAATTGGTTTTTGCGCCAACACTTCTTCTTCTGTTTTAAGTGTTCTGGATGTATCTTCCGTTTGGGCCGATGTAGTCACACGTGCCGGCACTGCATCCATAATAACCGGTTCTGATGGTTCTGGGATAAATTCTTCATCCATTTCATCAGGTTCTGAATCAATTGTGTTTTCTTGTTCATCAACACCATCATTTGGTTGCGCTGGAATTGGGGCAGGTGTTGTTTCTTGTTCATCCAAGAATACAGAACCCGAATCAACATCGTCATCAGCGTCATCAGCCGAAGCAACCGGTTTTTGTGCGACAACTGGTTTTGGGTTGGTTTTTAACACACTGGTTTTTTCAACATTTGCCTGTAATACCGGGGTTGAATCCACCGTATTTTTTTGATACAACCACAATGTAAATATCGACAAAACAATTAATACAAACAACAACACATAATACATCAATGTTGGTTTTTGTTTATTATCAGAGCCGACAATTTCTGCATGCATTGTTTCTGTCATTGGTTTAATCAAATTATTATCAATTGGTTTTTCAACAACCGCCTCTGGCCCAACAGTTGGCACAGATTCAGGAACATTTGCAGGTGTTGGTTCTGGCAAAATCGTTGTTTCCGGCTCAAAAACAGTGTTGTCCACTGGTTCCGGCACAAATTCCGGTTCAGGTTGCCGTGGCAACGGCATCATATTTTCCATAATTGAACGATTTTCTTCGATTGATTCTGACGGAATATTGGGAATTGGTTCAAAATCTGGTTCCGTTTCCGCCACAGAATTTATTGGCGACAGTGTTTCCAACACAGGTTTGTTTTCGATAGGGGTTATATTTTGAATTTCCGAAACATCTGATGTGGTTTCAGCCGGTTCTGGCAATTCAGAATTTGTATTGATATACGGAAATTCAAATGATGTTTCAGAAACATCTTTGTCAGCATCTGTATCAATGTTTGACAATTCTTGTTCAGGTTCTGGTTCTGGCAATTCAGGAATATTGTGCATCTGTTCTGTTGGTGTTTCTGTTGTATTTGATGTTTGAAACGATATTGGTTTAAACGCAATATCTTCGTTTAATATTTCTGGATCTTTGTCAAACAATGGTGCAACCCCGTTGTTGTCATCAAAATCTTCATCATCATCGTCATAATCATCATTGTCATCATCGTTTTGATTATCTACATCGTCATCAAATTCTGGTTCAACGGTTTGTAATTCATGTTTTTGCGCAACCGCCACCGGATGATTTTTTGTTGCCTGTTTAGTTGTTTGTTTTATTTCCGCAGTTGGCTGATTTAATAAATCAGAAGCCAATTCTGCATCAACAGTTGCGGTTTCCAAACGTTTTTGAGCAGATTCCAAACGTTTTTTTGCGCGTTTTAATTTTTCATTTGTTGCATCAATTTGTGATTCTAGTTTTAACACACGTGATGCAGATTGTTTTGTTGGCACACGTCCAATTTCTTTCTTAGTAGCAGATAATTTTGCACGCAAAGTTTTAACGCGTTCTGTCAATCGGACAATTGTTTCACGTGTTTGAACAATCGTTGTATTTGTTTTTGATATAATCTCGTTTGCCATGTTTAAACGGACCATCGCACTATGTCTGGCCGCAGAATTACGCAAAACGTTTAATTGATTTAAATTTACATCCAAATCTGTCCCAGCATTATACGCATTAATCAAATTGTCATAAACATCCAAACCAGAATATTCAATATCCAGTTTTTGATATTTATTATTTTGCTTTGGTCTGATTGTTTCCAAATCTACATCATAATCATCGGATAATATTTCATCCCACTTTCTGTCTGCATCAGGATTAATTACCAACAACACATTTGGTTTCAGATTATTAATCGTATTATCCAACACAAAAATCAAATTATCATCAGAATCATAAAATGCACTGATTTTATTACCCGCAATATCATATGGTCGCATGGTTAACATGCCATAATTTGTATCGGTGGTTTTGGTTTCTCTCTCGCCAATCATTTGATTTCTCCGTTTTTATTTTTTCTTAGGTGGGGTGAATTGGTATGCCTGACGACAATGTTCATAACAATATGGTTTGCCAGAAAACACTGTTTCGCCACAGAAATGAAAATCATTAGAATCAGGATCGCCAATTGGCCAACGACATTGATTCGGTTTTAAACTTGCCATCTGCAAGGCATGTTGAATCAACAATTCGTGCAATGCCAAATCTTTTTTCGTTTTTTTCGATGCCGTTTTTATAACAGTTTTTTCAGAAACCTGTTGTTCTTTTTCTGCTTTTGTTATCGGTTTAGCAACCGTTTTGACCGTTTTTTCTTGTGCAGGCTTCTTTTCAACAACAACCGATGTTTGTTTTACACTGGTTGTTTTTTTTGCAGCCGGCTTTGCAACCATATCTTTTTTGGCCTTAGTCGGTTTTGCCGCACTAGTTTTCTTGTCTGATGTTTTATCGTTTGTCTTTGTTTTTTTTGCAACCTGTTCTGATGCCTTGGTATTCCAACCCAAACGATTCAATTTTCCAACGACAGCATTTTTGGACATGCCCAATTTTTTTCCCATTTCCGCCGTGGACAATCCCTTGCCAATCAGCGATTTAAGTTTTTTCAGCATATTGCTGTCCCAACCTTTGCTCATAAAAAAATCCCTTGTTTTTATATTTAATATAATTGTATCATAAAAACGAATCGAAAGGCAAGAAGGAAAACATGATTTATTATATATTTTTTACTTGTGTTCTGGTTGGGGCTGTTTTTTGCGCATACCGCATGGCAACTGCCGATTTTAGGCGACGAATAATACCCGATGTTTACCTGTTTCCGTTCCTGTTTGCAGGGTTATTGACCACAACATTTTTCCCATGGCCCATAACCATTGCCGATTCGGTTGTTGGTGGTGCAATGGGCTATTGTTTGGGATTAATTGTTGGTTTTATATTTGAACACATCAAAAAAAATCAAACATATCCACCAATTGGTATGGGGGATATAAAACTGTTGGGGGCAGGCGGTATCTGGCTGGGAACAATGGGATTGTCAATTGCTATGATTATATCTTGCGTGTTGGCTGTATTGTGGAATCTAAGAAAACACGAACGATATATTCCATTTGCACCGTTTTTTTTGGCTGGTGGATTTTTGTCTTTGATTATAATTCAATTTTTGTTATAATGAACAAGCAGAAGGGATGAAAAAGGAAGTGTTAAAATCTTTATTGTTCGTTATTTTGTGCGGTTTTTATGCATCGGATGCAACCGCGGCAACGTCTTTGTTTTCTGATTATGGACAAATTCAAAACGTTCAATATTATTCGTCTAACCCGTTTTGGTCACCAAATTCGCCATATAATCAACGAATGCCACAACCTGTATATGTTCAGGGAACTGATTTGAATACAGAAGATTGTGTTCGTGTTGTTTCTTCGTTGGTTTCTGTACAATGTATGGTTCGTGATAATTGTAAAGACACCGAATTATCTGAAATACGGCCTGAGATTATGATACAATTATCAAAATTGCCTGGAAATAATTATGTTTCGGCATGTGCAGGGTATTTGGATAGTGTATTTGATTCATATGTTGCGCAATTTGCAAATGTGCCAACGAATCGTCCAACCGCCTTTCCAGAACCGACAATTCCAAATCCAATGGCAGAGGACATTATTGGTGCACCAAATACAAACACAACGGAATAAGTATGCGTATTGCAAAGGGGGGATTTTTTTGCCTGGTTATGATGAGTGAATTTACAGCACTGGGTGTTGGTCCAACAGGTGTGTATACGCAAAAAAATCTGCCTAAATGGCAAATGGAAATGAACGAGCGTGCCAAAGAATTGGAAGAATTACAACGTAAAAATGGTTCTGATGATGTATATGTTCCTGGTAAAACAATTGGTTTCCCCGGCACCGTTGATGATTTATCTTT
This sequence comes from uncultured Alphaproteobacteria bacterium, assembly GCA_946623825.1. Lineage (GTDB taxonomy): Bacteria > Pseudomonadota > Alphaproteobacteria > Rs-D84 > Rs-D84 > Enterousia. Next base: position 5,274 of record CAMORN010000013.1, on the reverse strand, counting down.
TTCTGCACGCCAACAATTAACCACTGAAAGTTTAGAACCATTTAAAAATTTGAAAACATATCGCGAAATAAATGTGAAAACTGCATCCGAATGGTGCAGTGGGGAACATTCCAACACAACAGAATGTTGGGAATGGCGATGCAGTGAAAACAGCCAAGAAGCTAATAAGCCCATATGTATTACATACAAATGTACTAAACAGGATTATTATTCAGCGCACAAACAAGAATGTGATTTAAATAAAGCATGTATCAAAGGGCAAAATTCAACAGAATGTATGAAATACAAATGTTATGATACCGCAGCCAAAGATTCTAGCGAGTGTGTAAAATGGCTGTGTGAAAATGATGCAAATTACAGAGCAACGTATGCAGACATTTGCAACCCCGTCCCGAATTATGGTTCATCAGACCCAGGAAATGGTTATGGTGGTACTGATGAGCCCGTCAAAACCACAGGCACGGAATGCACATCATCTGATAAAAACGCAGCACGTGCAGAATATGACACTAATGGCAAATGCATAATAAAAGAATGCGTTGATAAATATCACGTAAATGCAGAAAAAAATGTTTGTGAGGCAGATGGCGAATATGTGTTACAAATAAGAAAACGCCAACTAAAACGAGAATCCAAAGAAGGGCGCACAGGTACTACAGGTCGGGGATGTTTTGCACAATGCGGGGAAGCAATGTCTGATAATCTAAATAATAAGGCATTTTACCCTGTTATGGGCAAATATTATTGTGCAGATTCAGACAGAGACGGTTTGGTTGTAGAAAACGACGACAAAACAACCACTTTAAAACTGACAAAAGCACAACTTGATAAATTAAGAAGTTTGATTGTATCTTCTGTCGCGGATAAAGACAAATGTGACGGTCATGTAAGAAACTTTATCATGTTTGTTGGAACACTAACACCATATGATGATTTTTCAGAAACAGAAGAGATTTATTTGGATGATTAACAATAAAAAAGATTGATTATGAAAAAAATGTTTTCTTTTTTTATTGCTATTTGTCTATTCACGCCATTTACAACAATGGCCGTAGAACCGACACAGGCAGATTTAAAAACAATTCAACAATCATCTGATTTTCAAACAACAGAAGAAATTTTGTCTTTGGCACATAACGAAAAACCAACCAATTGCGCATCAGAAATATTTTCAAACACGTTACAAGAACATGATTACGAAGTTTCAGAAACAGATGAAGAACCCGATGTAAAAGCATGGGCATATCAGACGATGTTGGCACCCGATATTATTAAACAAATATTGGAATGCCCCGAAATAAAACAAATTACTGATGATGAAGAAACTATACATTTTACGCCAATTATATTTCGTTTTTCTGATGAAGAAGATGCACGTACATTAACAATAAAATTTAGCACTCAAAAAAAAGTGTTAAAACAACATCTGATATTATCAACAAAACGCAGTTTGCCAAATGGGGATCCTAATCCAAAGTTAATGGATCCAAATGACCCGGCTATCTATATCAACACTGACCCGGCTTGGTATGCAATTATGGTGGTACAACATGATGCGTTGAAAGATTTTGTCGGTCCAGACAAGAATAATACGTTATCTATGAAATATCTGGATGAAAACATCGATAAAATATATCCCCGCGGTTATTTTTGCACCAGCAAATCTGCATGGGCAAACGATGCAGACACAATAAACAATGTTGTTCATGAATTGGTTGATATTGAAAACGATACCAATGATTATTATGTCGCAGGTGATATCAATTTGGAATGGGTTATGTATGCTGAAATAGCATTGGATGTTGTATTAACCGTTGCCACTGTTGGGGTTGGCGAAGGTATGATGATTGGGTTAAAGGGTGCACGTGCTGCAAAAACAGCCGCCAGATTATCAAAAAATGCAACAAATTTAAAGAGATTTGAACATATATCAAAATACGCATCTAAACTGGATAATATTGTGCAAGTTTCATCAAAAATCGAAAAAAATACAGCAAATTTAAAAAATGCAAAAAAATATGAAAATATATTAAAAAAGGCGGAAAAGGCGCGTGCTGCTGGTAAAGATGTCAGCAAATATGAAAAACAGGCCGAGAAAGTTTTGCGCGAAGCAAAAGAAATTGATCCGTCAATTACCCCTGATAAATTAAAAGATGTAGAAAATTTAAAGTCAGAAGTAAAACAACTGGAAAAAGAATTGCCTGATTTAAAGAAAGATTTAGAAGAAACAACAAAAGAATATCGGGAATTGTTAAAAGAACAAAAAAAAGCACTGGCAGAGGTTGAAAAAACTACAGATTCAAAAAAGATAAAAGAATATAAAAAATTACAACGCGAAATGGATAAATTACGCGATTCCAAAGATTATTCTGAAATAACAAAAAAATCAACTGACCCTAAAATACAAAAACGCATAGAAGAAATTGAAAAGCAATTGGAAGAATTTGAAAATGCGGATGATTTCAAAGATTATGCAAAACTGTATAACGAAGTGACTGATTTAAGTTCGGTAGATAATTATGCAAAAACATTTAATGCACTGCAAGATGTTAATAAATATAGAAAAGATTTATTCGCTTTTCGCCGCCCACAAACAGGAAATATCGTAACGAAAAACCTGAAAAGAATAAAATCATTTGGAAAAACTTTAAAAGCGGCAAATCGTGGTGCAAAAACATTGCGCAGGGCAGGACGTATCGGGCGCAGTGGCATGTCTTCTTTTTCAGCAAAGGCCAAAGATTTCCTGTTTGATCAAACACTAAAACACGGTGCACGTATCGGACGTCTTGAACGCGATGTTGGACTTGTATATGGCGCTCTTAATTTTATGGGCGACATGTATGACAAAACATCTACTACAAATAATGAATATTCAAACGGAATTGAAATGAAACCGTTTTGTCTGTTATCTGCTGATGATTTAGAAGGACAAGATAACGTTGTAAATTATGGCATGTGGTTGTTATGGCAGGGTAATTCCACCGATGCAGCTGATGATGATGCGGCGTATTTACAAGCAATGGATTTTGCCGAAAAATTCGCACACGAATTGGAAGTGTACCAGGACGAATTGCCGGCAGTAAAAACCGCACAAATAGGGCTGGCACCAAAACCTTTCCCGCGTTCTGCCTTTTTATGTAATGTGGATATTTTTGTTGTTCGACCAATAATTCGCCTGGACGAATCAGATCCAGCAGAAACAAAAGGCGAATTGTTTTATCTGATTATGAACGATATTCCATGGACAACCGCCGATCAATTTGGTGAAATTGTTCCTGATGTAGAGGCATGGGAAAGATCACAGCAACAATATGCATCAGAAGACCCGATGGAAAAAAATCCACAACAAGAAAACGAAGAAAATTCCGTTGAAGCATCGTCTGACGATGTTCAATCTGAAACACAAACACCATCTGAAGACATGTCTTATGACGAACAAAGTCAAACAGAAAATATTTCCGCCAATGCTGTTGCGTTTGTTCCGACATCTCAACCATCATCAACATCATCTGTGGATGATTTGTATTGCAAAAAACACACAAATAATGATGCAACAATTTTTCGTGATTCGCCAAAATGTAATCAATTGTCTGGTAATGACATTTCACGTTGTAAAAAATGTATAAATCATGCTGGGACATATGAAAACGGTCGTTGCTATATAGAAGTCTTACATTGGGTTTGTCGTGATAAAGGTTGGTCATCCAACAATGGACGCAGTTGTGATATTAATTCCCAATACGATAATTGCGGATTGATTCGTAAATATGTTGACGCAGAAAAACCTTTTACTTGCCCACGCGATGGCGTGCTGAGCGGTTGTTGTCAGCATGGAAACAGTTCTGGCGCAAAACATCCACCAGTAAATCTTAGTGGTTCAAAATTTATTGATATGGATTGCAAGATGCCTTTGTCTTCTAATCTGAATTGGCGTATCGCTTATACCAACGGTTCTGCAATTGGGTTGTCTGGCCACACAACACGTTCATGGTGTATGCCCAATGCATCATTACATCCATGGAACGATGCAAATCAACCTGGGGGTTCTAAGCATTGTGCAAAAACAATACCTGGTGGTTCCAGTTTGCAATATTGGCATTCATTAAATTAATTATTGTTGCTTTGTATTTTTAATGTATGCTAGAATAAAAAACAGAAAGGCAAGGGGGCAGGTATGAAAAAGATAATTTTTTCCATTGTGGCATTTGTTTTAGTATGCGGCAACACGTTCGCGTATCAGGTTTTAACCACCAAAGAATTTGGGTCTGGTGATGCAAAAAATCAAAATGTAATCGTCAAATGCACAACCAGCACAGGCAAAATATCTGGGGAAAATTGTTCATTGCGTCGTTATGTAAAATGTAACAGCGCAGATAAAAAATCAGATTGCACATCATGGCAACCTTGGCGTGATTTACGTGATTCTGAGCGTGGGTATGCAGATTGGAAATCTGCCGCTTCTGCATGTTGCAAGAAAAAAGGATTAAGATAAAAAGAATCGCCAAATTGGCGATTTTTATTTAATTTCACGAACATCAACAATGTTTGGATAGATATTAAAAGCACCGATACGCCAACCGTATATTGTCGCACTATATTTTTTTCCTTTCTGTAATTTTGCCTGTAATTCTGTAGAACGCCATTTCCAATACCATATTGTATTCACATTTTTTAAAGCGCGTCCATCACGTGTATAAATCATAAAATTCGTCCACGTTGAACCGTTCCCTTCATTAACATACCCGTGAGTCAACGTACCTTTTTCTTTGACAACAAAAGTTGTTTTACGACGCGTTCCACGTGCATAACAACCAGATAATAAAAAACATATAAAAAATAAAAAAAGAAAAAATAACACACCAACTAATTCTTCTAACATTTATTGTCTCCCGCATTGAACAGGAATATTTTACCATAAAAACACACCGTATACAACAAATAAAAAAACAGGGACTATATCCCCATTTTATCATGGTGGATGTGATTGGACTCGAACCAACGACCTCTTCGATGTGAACGAAGCGCTCTAACCAACTGAGCTACACATCCAAAAACTTTTAAGAAAAAATCCGCTGATGCGGAATCTTTATACGGCCCGCCTTCGCTGTTTTTAATTTCAAAGAACAAAAATGTTCAAAATACAAATTTCAATCTTTGAACGCACTGCTACGGCGCGGCACTCAATTTTCAATCCTTGCTGACGCTTCGGTGAAAATTGGTGGTGGGGATAGTGGGACTTGAACCCACACGATCGCAATGATCAAAGGATTTTAA
>CAMORN010000012.1 GCA_946623825.1 uncultured Alphaproteobacteria bacterium | reverse complement strand
AAGTCCTTTACACGACCACCACGAATCATAACAACACTGTGTTCCTGAAGGTTGTGACCTTCACCTGGAATGTATGCAGTTACTTCGTGTCCATTTGCCAATTTAACACGCGCAACCTTACGTTGAGCAGAGTTAGGCTTTTTAGGAGTTGTTGTGTAAACACGTGTACAAACACCGCGTTTTTGTGGATTTTCCATCATATCAGGAGCAGTTGATTTAACCGCTACTTTTTTACGTGGTTTCCGAATCAGTTGATTTACTGTTGGCATTCACAATTCTCTTTTGTTTTTTTATTCTATTTTTTCCATACGAAACCCGCATGCAGACTCGGTTCGGGCGCATTGCGTCCGTTGACAAATCCTGCAAAATTTGCAGATTTCTTTGTTTCTTACTTTCCTTATTTACACGGAAAGCAAGCATACTATAACCCCCAACCCCCGAATTGTCAAGAAAAATCTCGTATAAAAACCCACATAAATCGCTGAAAATCTATACTTTCACTATTCTTACACTGGACAAACAAAAAATTTAGTCAAAACAATAAAATATAAATAAAAAAGTCCCACCAAACCGGTGGGACTTTAATTATTAAACGGTCAAATGATTAGAAATCAATACCGAATTTAGCACCAAAGCCAAATCCCTTGCTCCAACCCCATTCATCATGGTCATGACCTTCTTCATGGTTCAATGCACCGTTGACATACAAACCAACGAATTTAGTTGCGTCAATATTATAATTTACGCCCAATTCACCGGTCCATTCACCAGCATTTTTAACTTTGTCTGGGTCTTCCATATCATCATATGCAGCATGGTCATTTGTTACACCTGTGTATTCAACACCAGCCAACAAAGACCAATGAGAATCAATTACATATTGACCATCCAAGCCAAGTTCCCAAACATGCATACCTTTATCACCCCAATTGAATGATTCAGAATTGTAGTAATTATACAATGCATGACCTGCTAATGTGAATGCACCGACTGTATATCCACCACGAACACCGGCACTCCATTTATAACCTGTCAAATCTTTATCAAACCATTTATTTATATCAGCATCTTTTGAATGAGCATACAAACCGCCACCCAAAAATGCATTAGCACCTGCTTCATAACCACCAATCAAATCTAATTTCCATGCACCCATATCTAATGCGCGGAATGTCGCTTTCAATGCAACATCATCCCATGCAAAATCATCAAATGCTTTATTTTCCCAAATTGTTGTAGAAACTTCTACTGCCAATTTATCTGTAATACCATAACCAAATTCTTCACCAAGGGCGTATGGTGTTTCATCTGTGTGTGAACCAACAGTTGTCACACTGTAAAAATGACCTGCCTTTGGCATATATAATGGATTTCCATCAATTACATTTGCAGCATGTGCACCTGTAAATGCGAATACAGCCAATAATGAAGTTAAAGCTAATTTTTTCATAACTAATCCTTTCTTTTGGTTAAACTTTATATCAGGTTATGTCCTGATAAGAATATTTTCTCATACAAAATACCAATTCGCAAGAAAATAGATTTCTTGCCTTTTTTATAGATTTATGTTATAATTGCGCACGTCACGGCAAAAAAAAAATAGTGTCGCTTTTTTTATTTATTTAATTCACTTTTAATAATACGCCATTCATCATGATTTTTTTCATGTTCTGCGTATGTCTTGGAAAATTTATGACCGCCCCGCCCGTCTGCTACAAAAAATAAATAATCTGTATGTGCAGGTTTAAGAACAGAACGAATCGCATCACGACCAACATTTGCAATCGGACGCGGTGGCAAACCATAATTTATATATGTATTATATGGATTAACCGTTTTAAGATGTCCCGACAACAATGGTGCACCGTGCATATCGCCTTCGCCCGCAGTAATTGCATAAACGACGGTTGGACACGCCTGCAATTTCATATTTATATTTAATCTGTTCAAATATACATTTGCCACAATTGGCATTTCGCGTTTAAGCGGTGTTTCTTTTTGAACAATAGACGCTAAAATTAAAACATCGTTCCAATCTTTTAATGGCGTTGGATATTTATAGTTCTTGAAAGAATCTTTAACCTCTAACATTTTTTTACGTGCCAAATCCAGAACCGCTAAGCGCGCCGTTCCGCGTGCAATACGATAAGTATCTGGAAAAACATCACCATCTTTCAAATCACACACCGGCAAAGATTTATTACAATCAACTTCGCCTGATAAATATGGTATATTTTTCAACATATTTTTAATTTGAACAATTGTGAAACCTTCTGGAATGGTAACAGTTGTTGTTGCAACACGACCATACGCAAACATATTTGCAATTGTCCATACCCCCGCCCCGCGTGGTATTTCATAAACACCCGCCTGAATCTTTCCACCGTTCAAGCGAACCGAGAAATAAAATAAATCGCCAGATTTAATAATATTATTTTTCAATAAATAATTTGTGATACCGGTAACCGATGCGCCCTTTGGTACAACGACATCAACAGAACTTTTTAATGGCGACCATAAATTGAAAACAAAGAAAATAACAAACACAAGCACGCACGCAATCGCCAGCGCAAATTTTATCCAATCTTTTATCTGTCTAATTTTTTTCTTTGATATTTTTTTCATCTCTAAAAATTATAATTTATTTTAGTAGAAGTGCAATTATAATCTGCCACAGTTTGTCAGAAAGTTTTTTGTTTCAAAAAATTCTGTGCCGGCAGAAATAAATTTTCAGGTAATTTTTTCCTGTCCAGCCACACCCATTCAGAACATTTGTCTGGTTCCTTGATTGTTGGTTGTGGTGTATAATTCAATTTCACGACACAATGAATCGTTATATAATGTTTATCTGGGAAAATATCGTTTGTTATACCTATAATTTTAAAATCATTTGGTTTAATAATTATACCAGTTTCTTCCAATGTCTCACGCGATGCACATTGTTCTGGGGTTTCACCATATTCTAAATGTCCACCCGGCGGTGCCCATGTCCCAGTTCCATGCTTTGATAATCTGTGTCCGAACAAAAATTGACCTGATGAATTTTGAATCCAGCACCCAACACCAACACGAACAATTTTTTCTGACATATAAAAATCCTTTACCTGTATTATCTGTTTAAAAACCAAATAAAATGATCAAATTTTCTTCTTCTGAATTCTGTAGTTATATTTAATTCATCCAACATTTGTGTTATAAAATCATTATATTTTTCATACATAAAATTTTGTCGCCATTTTTCTATGTGTGCTTTCTTGACTTTTCCCTTAAAATACATTGGTAAATATTGTGCAAGCACTGTATCCAATATTGAAAAATCATCATGTTCATAAATATCATGATTATGATAACAACAATATTTAGACGCAAAAGAAAACAGATTTATTTTCCCATTACATTTTGCAATTTCATTAACAACACTTGGGTCTCCGTTTTTTATTCTCTCATCTATATTCGGTATAGAGATTATATGTTTAGCCAAATCATAAACATTTATTTTACTTTTATGTTGAGAAATATGTGTAGAATTTGTTATATCTATCAACCCTATTTTCATAGCAACGATTTCTATATCTGTATTTTCAGGAAATCTTTTAAGACAATTTGTAATAAGACGCGTTTCATCACCATAAGCAACATCTTGGCGAACCTGTTCTTCTATATAATCAAGATTTTGATCAGAAATAATATCTTTAGATATATCGCGTATTTTTTTTGTCATAAAAAATCCTTTAAAAAATTATACATAAAATAAAAAAACACCGTTGGTATTTTTTTATTTTCTGGTCGGGGCAACAAGATTCGAACCTGCGACCTCTACGTCCCGAACGTAGCGCTCTACCAGACTGAGCTATGCCCCGAAAACTTTTTTATTTTTGTTTTTCATACGCCTTTTTAACAACATCAAATATTCCTTGGGAACGTTTGGTCAATTTAGAAAAAGAACGCGAACCAAAATCACTTACTAAAAACCATTGTTGTTTTTTTGATGTATCGTATTTTACTAATTTATTTTCATGATTTAATTCCCAAATACCAGGGTGTTCTTTATCAGGATGATTTGCATTATTATCAAAGAAATAATATGAACGATTAACAAAATTAAGCTGACAATTATTTTCTATTAAATAAACAACACATTGAACAAAAGCATCATTTCCCAGATGTCTTTTAGATTCATAATATTGTTTAAAATCTTCAAATGTTATTTTTTTAGTTTGTTGTGCGCCACCAAAAGCACCCTCTTTCTGATGTGCCAAAGCTAAAATTATTTCATCATATAAATCTTTACTTACTTTGAAATCTTGCATTGAATTGATATGTAATAATTCCCCAGAATAAGAATCTGATTTTTTATTATCATCGTGATGTTCAGAAACAGCCGCGACACACACTTTGTCATCAGTATAAAAATATACGGAATTATAATTCGCAGATGATAATCTATATTTTGATTTTATCATCTGTCTTACAATTTGACTGGCTTGGGTTACAGTTATTCCATAAGGTCTAGCCGAAACATTATTTTCTTCATATTTTTCTGACATTGGTCAACCCCTTGGTCTTTAATGAAACGCTTTATTTAACACGTTTCAAAATTAAACAAGCGTTTGTCCCCCCAAAACCAAACGAATTAGAAAGCGTTGTGTTTACTTCACGTTTTTGTGCCTTGTTTGGAACAAGGTTAAAATCACCAACTTCATCAATTGGTTCTTCTAAATTTATTGTTGGTGGCACAATATTATCGCGAATCGCCAACGCACAGAATATTGCTTCTATCGCGCCAGCCGCACCCAACAAATGTCCTGTCATAGATTTTGTAGATGACATACATGTATCACCAGCACCAAATAATTCTTTTACAGCAACCAATTCGCCAACATCGCCCAACCCTGTTGATGTTCCGTGTGCGTTCACATAATCTATTTCAGATGGTTTTAATCCAGCCTTGTTCATAGCGATAATCATGGCACGTTTACCACCTTCACCATTTGGTGATGGCGCAGTTATATGATGTGCATCCGCAGTCATACCGAAACCTGCAACTTCAGCATAAATTTTTGCACCGCGTTTGATTGCGTGTTCATATTCTTCCAATACTAAAATACCGGCACCTTCACCCATAACAAAACCATCTCTGTTTTTATCCCATGGACGCGATGCGTGTTCTGGGTCATCGTTGCGCGTACTTAACGCACGCATAGCGGAAAAGCCAGCCAATCCCAACGGACAAAGTGGCGCTTCTGTTCCACCACAAATCATAATATCTGCATCATCGCGTTCAATAATTGCAGCCGCTTCACCAATAGAATGAGAACCCGTTGCACATGCGGTAGCCATCGCAATATTTGGACCACCAAAACCATATTTAATAGAAATTTGACCAGATGTCATATTAACAACAGCCTTTGGAATAAAGAAAGGACTTACAAAACGATAACCGTGTTCCAATACATCTTTGTCTGTGCCTGTAATTGTCGTAATACCACCGACACCACTACCCACAGAAACACCAATACGGTTTTTATCACCATTATAATCTGTCAAGCCAGCATCTTTGATTGCTTCGTCTGCGGCAACCAGACCATACAAAATTGTGTTTTCAAGTTTGCGTTGTTCCCTTGGGTCTATGACAGAATCTGGATTAAATTCACCCTGCTCTGTTCCACGTTGGACAATACCAGCAATCTGAGATGCCATTTCAGATACATCAAATTCTGTTATTTTTCTGATACCGCTTTTGCCATTTATAATATTTTGCCATGCATATTCTACACCCGTACCAACAGGAGAAACAATACCCATACCTGTAATAACAACTCTTCTCATAATAAAACCTTTTATAATCAGTTATTTTCAGGACAAGCATACACTAAAAAATTCACAAAATCAACGACATAAAAAAACACCGTCAATCGACGGTGTTTTTAAACTTAACAACCAAGATTATTTCATGTGTTTTTCGATATAATCTACAGCATCACCAACTGTAACCAATTGAGTTGCTTCTTCATCTGGAATTGTGATACCGAATTCTTTTTCAACTTCCATAACAAATTCAACAACGTCCAAAGAGTCTGCACCCAAATCGTTAACGAAAGAAGCTGTTGCAACTGCTTTTGTTTTTTCAACGCCCAACTTATCTTTAACGATATCTTGAACTTTATCTAAAATTTCATCATGTTTTGTCATTTTATATCCTTTAGTTGTATTAAACTTTTAGACCTTCTTACCAAGCGTCTTTCTTAGAAAAATATCATTTTATAGTGTCTGTGTCAAGAAATTATAACAAACTATAACAAACACTTGACTTTTATATATAATATATTATGCCTCTAAATCAAACAATAAATCGTTCATATTTTCGCGCAAAATATCTTTGTCAGAATTCCAAACCAACGAATGCATCAGGAATTTATGTACATCGTCCATCGTAATATCAGGCTGTCCCGCTTTCTCTACAATTTTTTTCCATGCAAATCGTGGGTCTGTTAAATGGAATTTTCCGCGTCCCATAAACACCCATTCACCATTTTGTGGTAAATCTTGTAATAACAAAACCGCCTTGCCCGACAAAGGCATATCCAACCATAAATCATGATTAAAATCTAAATCTTCCCAGCGCATCTTAAATATTTGTGTTTTTGGTGCAAAACCATAAATCAACATTAAAAATGCGGAACGCATAGTTAAATTTTTTTCTTTTTTTATGACAGATATTATTTTTTGCAATCCTGTCTTTCTCAATTTTCTTTCACGGCGATTTACAACAACACGCGGAACATTTTCACATACATTATCTTTGCAATACCCCATGTCCAGTGCATAGTTAAAAACACTTTGTAATAATTCCTGCATACGAGCCGCCATCGCACGACCAGATATATTATCAAGCACAGATTGTATATCCGATTCGGTTATATCTTGAATATTTTTTTCAAACAAATCTTGGAAATGCAAATTTATTGCACGTTTTAATTTTATCAAAGAATCTTCACTGCGACGAACCTTTTGAGATAAATAAATTGCAATAAAATCTCGGAAAGAAATTTTTTTGCGACGAACAGGAATTTTCTTAGAAACTTCGTTTAATATTTCACTGACACGGGAACGAGCATCTTCTATATCAACATCAGGATATTTTCCAATAATAATTCTTTTATCACGACCGTTTACACGCTTGCGCACAAAGAAACTTTTTACACCACGTTGTGTTATATACATACGCAATCTTGGTTCTGACAAATCTTGCACAACATCGAAACCAACTTCTGGTGCTGGCAAATTATCAAGAATATAAGAATTAAAGAAAAACTGATGCGCCATTTTTATTTTTCCTTTTCTTTTTTCCAAAACATAAAATTGTTAATCAATTTACGTTTTGCCTGATTTTGCTTTTCTTGTGCCATTTTGAATTGGGCATATAATGATTGATATTTGACCAAATCTTTGAAAGCAGGACAATTCCCACAAAAACATTCATAAATTGTTCCATCTTCAAGATTATTCATACATCTACGTGCTTGTTTTTCTGTATAAACTTTGTCCACACCAATATGGTCAAACGGATTATACAACACATAAAAGCAAGGATACGCATGACACATACTTGAATATATACCCATATATTTCACGCATTCTTGTGGTTGCGTTTTTGGGTCTGGTGCAGTTTTTATGAAAGCGCTTTCTATAGAAACATTATGTCCAAAATGTGGCAAAGAAACATGCCCCAACATACTATTAAATTGTTTGCTGACATTCTGTTGTGCAATAACAGTATTCTGTTTTGCCTGCTTCCAATTATTATAATCTTGAATAATATTTGTCATTATTCGCCTACCTTTAACGCGTTTATAAATGCAGATTGTGGAATTTCTACATTACCAAATGTACGCAAACGCTTTTTACCTTCTTTCTGTTTTTCAAGCAATTTTCTTTTACGCGTAATATCACCACCATAACATTTTGCAGTAACATCTTTGCGATACGCTGCGATTGTTTCACGAGCAATAATTTTACCCCCAATTGCGGCCTGTAATGGAATCTTGAATTGATGTCTTGGAATCAAATCTTTCAATTTTTCAACAATCTGACGTCCGCGTTTTTCAGCCGCCGCACGATGACACAAGAAAGACAAAGGTTCTACATTTTCATCATTTACCAAAATCGAAACCTTTACCAAATCACTTGCGCGATATTCATATAAAACATAATCAAAAGATGCATATCCAGATGACAAAGATTTAACCCTGTCATAAAAATCGAACACTATTTCAGACAAAGGTAATTGATAAACCAACACGGCACGATTACCAACATAAGAAATGTTTTCTTGGACACCACGACGCGATGCACACAATTCCATAATTGCCCCAAGATATTTATCAGGCATCATAATTGTCGCACGAACCCATGGTTCTTCTATAGATTCAATTCGTGTTATATCTGGCATATCTGCTGGGTTTTCCAAATCCATTGTTGAACCGTCACGCAGATGAATTTTATAAAGCACACTTGGGACTGTGTTTATCAACGACAAATTAAATTCGCGGTTTAATCTTTCACTGATAATTTCCATGTGCAATAAACCCAAAAATCCGCAACGCAAACCAAACCCAAGTGCAGAAGATTTTTCAGTTGTAAAAACAAATGAAGCATCATTAAGTGCTAATTTTTCAGCACCTTCACGTAAATCAGGATAATCATTTGCCTCTACTGGAAAGAAACTTGAAAACACAACTGGCACAGACGGTTTAAATCCAGGTAACATTTCAACATTGTGTTTTGCATCACAAATTGTATCCCCCACTTTGCAATCATGAATTGTTTTCATACCTGTTATAATGAATCCAATTTCACCAGTTGTCAGACAATCTACATTTTCCATTTTTGGTGTGAAATAACCAACCTTTTCAACAACATATTCTGCACCAGTTGCAATAAATTTTATTTTTTGACCGCGTTGCAATTTTCCATCAACAACACGAACCAACACCACCACACCAAGATAAGAATCATACCATGAATCAACCAACAATGCACGCGTTGGTGCATTTTCATCACCAGATGGGGCCGGTAATTTATTTACAATTTCTTCCAATAATTCTGGGACACCCGCCCCTGTTTTACCAGAAACACATAACGCATTACTTGCGTCCATTCCGATAACATCTGCGATTTGTTCGCGTGTTGATTCAACATCACTTGATGGCAAATCAATCTTGTTTAACACCGGTAACATTTCCAAATCGTTATCCAGCGCAAGATAAGCATTAGCCAATGTTTGTGCCTGAACCCCTTGGGTTGCATCAACCAAAATAATTGCACCTTCGCATGCAGCAAGACTGCGTGAAACCTCATATGAAAAATCAACATGCCCCGGTGTATCCATCAAATTTAATTGATATGTTTCACCATTTTTTGCCTTGTAATTCAGACGCACAGTTTGCGCTTTAATTGTAATACCGCGTTCACGTTCTATATCCATAGAATCAAGAACCTGAGCTTTCATTTCACGCGATTCAAGACCACCGGTATATTCAATAAGCCTGTCTGACAAAGTTGATTTACCATGGTCAATATGTGCAACAATTGAAAAATTTCTTATATTTGATTGTTTCATTACATTCCCGTCTTATTGTGAAATTTTGTTTAATAATTCTTCGATTCTGCTGGCGCGTTCCAATGTATCATCATAAACAAATCTGATTTCAGGAACATATTTTTGATTTATCTTTTGTGCCAACGCAAATCTGACAGTTTTTGTGATTTCATCTAATCTTTTTTGTGTTTCGTCTTTGTTTTCACGCGAATAAAAAAACAATTTTACAAATTGCATACCACCATGCGATTCGGACCCAACCAAAGACACCCCTTTTATTAAATCATCATCCATATAATCATGTTGCAGAATTTCAGCAACTAATGTCTGAACCTTGCTTGCTATTTTTTCACCACGATTGGAATTTGTTTGTTTTTTTATCATTTATTGTGTCCTTACTTATTATGCGGCAATGATACACTCGTATATATAAAAACACAAGAAAAATATTTTATTTATTGCACTGATTTTGCGAATAAACTATTATTAGCAACATGAAAATTATAAATCGTATTTTAGAACATTCGTCAAAACCATGGTATTCGTTTGTTGTTTGTTTTATGACAATATGCGAATCGATATTTTTGTTTATCCCACCAGAAGTCTTTATGACCCCTGCTATCGTTGCAGAAAAAAAGCGCGCATTTCCTATAACCGTTGCTGCATCTATTGGGTCTTTGATTGGTGGCGCAATTGCATATATGATTGGATTCTGGTTATTTGACAGTGTTGGCGTTTGGTTAATTGAACATTTTGCCAGTATGGAAAAATTTGAATTAACCAAGACATTATTTACTAAATATGGAATTTTAATCATAATCGGGACAGCATTAACCCCAATACCTTATAAATTATTAGCGATATGTGCGGGATTTTTACATTATCCAGTTTTAATATTTTTAGGTGTTTCCGCAATATTCAGAACTGGTCGTTTTGCACTGATTGGTTTCTTACTCTGGAAATTTCAAGAAAAAGCAAATTTAATTGTTAAAAAATATTCTTGGCAATTAATAGTCGGCGCAATTGTATTCGCATTGCTTGGGCTGTTAATAATCACATTGATATAAAAAAATCGGACAAATGTCCGATTTTTTTATTCAATCCAAATTGTAGCCGTTGGTGTCGCAGTTTCAGAACCCACAGGAATTTTTATATTTTCCATATTTCCACCAGTAGAACTGATAACACCATTTTCAATAGATATACCCATGCCCGCAGTCAAAGCATCTTGTTTTGAATTCCAATTATTTCTGTCAGATGCAGATACATGTGAATTTGTATCTGAAATATGGCCATTCATATTGGAAACACTTGATTCAACCGCACTAATTCTGGCTTGCAAACTTGTTAAATCGCTGCCAGAAATTGTTGGATCTGTTGGTGTTGTAGATGGTGTGGTTGTTGGTGTAATGACACCTTTTTTAACACCCGTATTATGCAACAGTTTACCCAACGACAAACGCGCAACATTGGAATCGGCCCCAGATGTTTTTGCAACCGTTGCAGGTGCAACAGCACCCATTCTGCTGGTACGCAAAGAAGACGCCCTAACAGAATTTGTATTTGCATTTGTGTTCGCTGCACTTGCACTGCTGGTTCCAGCATAAGTTCCCGCACCACCTAAATTTCTGACAGATGGTATAGCCTGTGCAGCCCCCATACCAGCAACAGCAAATAAACAAACAATTGATATTTTAGTTATATTTTTCATGACACATTCTCTTGTTTATTAAAATTTATAATTCATACCGACAGATATCGTATGATTTGTTATTAACCCAGTTTCAATATCGACATCGACAGAATCAAAACCTAACTTTGGTCCATTAAACACAGAAAAACGATAACGTAAATCAAGTCCCATGTGTTCGTTTATGCTGTATTTATATCCCAACATCAAAGCCCCCATTGGTGAAAGATGTGTTTTTGAATCTTTGCCAAAAAGCGTGTGTTCTGCGCCTGATTTTACAACAGCAGCACCAGTCCCAACACCAGCATATATACCATTATAAATATCATACAAACCATTTACACCAAAATACATTGCAGATAAATAATAATCTGTTTTATCAGTTGGAAATTTTTCACTTTCAGAATATTTCCCAATATACCCAAATTCTAATTCTGCCGCCCATTTATCATTAAATCTGTATCCGAAATCTGCACCAACACCGATAGCGTTTTTCATTTTGAAACTTTCATTGCCGGCATCTGTACCATCTTGTTTATATTTGTTTTTCCAATTCAAGAAAGAAACATCTGCATGTAACCCCATATAAACACCAGAATTCGCAGAACGAATAGAAGATTTCATAATCGGTTGCTCTCTTGCAACAGAAACATTTGCAGATTGTTTATTTAATTTGTATGGACCCGCATATCTTGCCGCAGATGAAACACACGGCAAAACAGCTAGCAATGTTATTAATGCTATTTTTTTCATCTTCCCCCTCAACATCTTATTCATTGAAATTATATCATATATAAAAGGTATTTTCAAAACAAAAAAGACATTAATAAAGGCTTGCTCAAAAACAATTTTTTTTCTATTATGTTTGTACCATGGAAGGAAAAACAAATATATCTTTTGCAAATGTATCTGCAAACTATGATAACGCAGTGGATGTTTTATCCAATGTGTCTTTTAATATCAGTGCTGGCTCTTTTTATTTTTTAACTGGAACCAGTGGTGCTGGTAAAACAACGCTTTTGCGTTTAATATACCAATTACATAAACCACACACCGGAATAATAAAATTATTTGGGCACGATTGCTCTGCTCTGTCTCGCAACGATTTGGCAAAATTGCGTCATAAAATGGCGATTGTTTTCCAAGAATATTCTTTGATTTCACATATGACTGTTTTTGACAATATCGCCCTGCCTTTACGTGTCCGTGGTTTCAGCCAAGATAAAATTAAAAAATTGGTATCAACAACACTTGAATGGGTCGGGCTTGGCAAATATGCAAATGTGTATCCATTGGAATTAAGTGGTGGTCAACAACAACGCGTATCCGTTGCACGCGCAATTATTACACAACCATCTATTTTATTAGCTGACGAACCTACTGGAAATTTGGACGATGAAAACGCATCAAGATTGATGGAATTATTTATCCA
>CAMORN010000011.1 GCA_946623825.1 uncultured Alphaproteobacteria bacterium | reverse complement strand
ATAAATCTTGGCGTGGCATAGATTCAAAAGACATTGTTTTACTCCTTGCGTATTTAATTGCCTTTTACTAAAAGAGCGGGGTTTTTATGACCCCGCCCTTAAAACTTTTTAAGAACACTTGCTATTATGATGTCCGAATCGCGAAAAATCAAGAAAAAAATTATTTTTTATCGTCTTTTTTTAAAGCTTTTATTTGTTATTGTTGCTTGACGGTTTAGGTTTTAGACCTTATACTTTCGTATTATGAATATTATACCAAAATATTTTAAGCGTCAGTTGTTTGGAATTTTTATGATGCTGTTAATGATTCTGACGGGGCTTGCATGGATGATGCAAGTCATGGCTTTGATGAAATTCCTGATTAATTACGGGGTTAATTTTTCAAGTTTTTTGTATATGACGGCTTTGATGATACCATTTATCGTGTCTATAATCGTGCCTTTTGTGACATTTATATCGGTTATTTTCATATACAACAAAATGATTTCTGAAAATGAAATAACGGTTATGATGGCTTCTGGGTTGTCCCCGTGGCAAATTGCAAAACCAGCTGTATCATTGGCTTTAATTTTAACAATCTGTCATTTGGCTTTAAATATTTGGGTCGTTCCAATCAGCCAATCTAAATTTTACAGCACACAATGGGATTTAAGATACGGATTGGCACACCTGAAATTACAAGAAGGCGCATTTACAAAAATGACTGATGGTTTGGTTGTGTATGTGGACAAAGTTGCAAACCAAGATTTAAACCATGTTATGTTGTCTGATACCCGTGATTCTGAAAACGAAATGTTAATTTTTGCAGAACGCGGCAAATTGGTTTCTACAATCCATGGTTTATCAATTGTGACTGATAATGGTTCACTTCAAATGAAGGGAAAACAAGGATTCACAACCGGAACTTTCGACAGTTTTGATATGGACTTAAATTTATCTGATACCGATGCAGATGCATCTTTCCGTGTCCGTCGTATTCCAACATTTTCATTATTGAAAGATGTTATAAGCCAAGAAAACATTCGTCGTCATCATCTGACATTGATTGAAATATGCACTCGTTTAATAAATCCGTTTATGAATTTAATATTGGCGATTGTTTGTACTTTAATTTTGTTAAAAACATCTATATTGCGTCGTCGTACATCTTTTGCACCTGCAATGGCTGTTGTTGCAATGGGTGCTATAATGGCAACATATATGACATTATCCAACAGCGTCAGCAGTTTAACTGATGTTGGTTTGTTGGGCTGTATGGTATTTGGTTTATTGTTTGTTTTAATTGGTTTATTATTAAAGAAATGAAAAAAATTATAACATCTTTGTTTATGTGTGCATTTGTCCAACAATCTTTTGGATTGGGCGTGAATTTAGACGAAGCAAAAACCATAAAATCAGACCGTATTGAATATAATGTAAAATCTGAAGAAATACGCGCAACCGGAAATACAGAAATGACAAATGCTTCTGGTCAACGCGTAAAATTAAACGACATTTCTTTAAGCAAAGAAAAAACTGCTTTTTCAGCAAATGAAATAGAATTATGGTTGGGCAACCATGTTTATATTCAGGCTGATTCTATATCCCGCGAAGGTCAAAAAACCATTGCAAATGATGCTATGTTCACGGCTTGTGATGGTTGTGATTCATTTGGTAATGCATGGGAAATTCATGGCAAAAAAATCACACATGATGCAGACAAAAAAATGCTTTATTTTTACAGCCCTTCTTTTTGGGTATATAATGGCTATCTACCTTTGTTATGGTTTCCATATTATGAAATGCCAGATCCGTCTGTAAAATATAAATCTGGTTTTCTTGATCCGTCTTTTGGTTCAACAAATAAAATGGGAACTCAAATCAATTTGCCATTTTATATTAACATATCTGACAAACACGATTTGACACCTACATTATCCATTTTGACCAAAGAAAACCCATTATTCCAACTTGAACACAGGTTAAACGCAACACATTCTGAATACAGAACCAAGGGTGCTTTCACCCACAACAAAGAAGGTAAAAATCGTTGGTATGTATTTAACGATGATATAATTGAATTGGGCGAAAATGCACGCGCATCTATTTATGTTGAAAGAACATCTGATAAAACATTTTTACAGAAATATGGATTTTATAATTATGAACCATATCTTGATTCTGGGGCAAAACTAGAATTATTCGGTCAATCTAGTTATGTTGTTGCAGACACTCATATCTTCCAAGAATTGCGTGAACCAAGTGGAAACCAAACTGTGTCATCTGGAAATATATTGCCAAACATACGCGGAACATATCAAAGCGATCCGTTTTTCAAAGAAACTTATTTAACTGTATCTGGCGACATATTGGGGGTTTCTAATTCATCCAGTGCCAGCCAACGTATAATCGGTGAAACCAGAATTGTTTCCCCGTGGACATTGTGGGGCGGCAACAGATTTACCGCCAGTGTATCTGCAAGATATGATATTTATAATTTTGAAAAAAACAAAATTTATGATGGCGATAACACAATAGATTCATACACCGGTGTAAAAACAAGATTTTTACCAAGTGGATATGTTGAATGGGGATTGCCTTTGTTTGATGTAAAAAATGATTGGACATATATCATCGAACCAAAAGCGCGTTTAACAATTATGCAACATGACAATAACAAATATCGTTTTGCATATAACAGCGATTCTGCCAGCGCATTTTTATCAGACACAACATTATTTTCCAACAACAGATATTCTGGGTATGATTTATGGGAAAACGGAAATTTTGCAGATTATGGTGTTCGTTGGGTCGCAATGAACGAAAATAATAATCTTGAAATATTTTTAGGTCAAACATACGATTTCACAAATTCAAACGAACCTGATTTTAACAATAATGGTTTCAGAAACGGATTTTCAGATTATGTTGGTCGCATAAATTATCAACATAAATATTTTCAAATTTCATCTCGTTTTCGTGTAGATGAATCCGATATGTCATTAAACCATATTGAAAATTCCGCATATGTTGGTTCTGGAAATACATATTTATCATTGGGACACATATGGGACACACATCCTATTGATGTTTATTCTGATAACGATAAAAATACACACGAAGCGATTGCTTCTGCTGGGCTACAATTAACAAAACGAGTTAGTGTTCGTGGTTATTTATATTATAACATTTACGAACACGTGTTCCAACGCCATTCAGCGGGTATATATTATGATCATCCGTGTTTCTTTGTATCTTTCATGTATCGTCGCGATAACGCTATCAAAGAAGACTATGTCGGTGGCACAACATTCCAATTCAAATTTGGTATGAGTATTGACGGCAAACACTATTAAAAAGGATAACAAAACATGAAAAAAATTTGTTTGATACTTATTGGTATTTTATCATTTATCAGCGCGGCAAATTCTGCGACCGTTGTTGCAACCGTCAATGGCAACCCAATAACAGATATAGATATCACTTCGCGTGTTGAATTAATGAATAAACAGGGCAAAATTTCGTCTGTAAATCGCAAATTGGCCCTGCAAAATATAATTGATGATTATATAAAAATAAATCACGCTGCCATGTTTAATGTAAAACCAACCGACAAAGATGCAGACAAAGAATTAAAACATATGAACATGGGCAATTTAAGCGAATCTGTCCGTTCTATGGCGCGACTTGCAATTCGTGCCGATATCTCGTGGGGTGTTATAACTGCACGAACAATTGTCCCAACAATCAAAATTGATGATTCAGATATCATGGCTGAAAAAACAGACTTAATAATTGAACGCGGTCTGCCACTAGAATTAACAATGTTGCGTTTGACAGATGTTCCGTCAGACATAAAATTATCCAAACCTAAAAATTGTGATGATGCAATTAAAATCGTAGAAAACGCCGGTGGATACCCACAAAAAATTACGGCTATGCAATATGAATTATCTGATGAAATTCGTTCTGAAATCGCAGATTTACCAATTTTAACATGGTCAAAACCACAAAATGGAACTGTGTTTTTAATATGTAAAGAAACCAAAACAAAAGAATATCAAAATCTGGACGAAATAATTAAACAAAACGCTGTTTACAAAAAAGCATCTGTTGTTGCAGACCAACAATTAAAACAATTGCGTCGCAAAGCAGTAATAATCATAAATGACGAAAGATATAAATAATGAAAACAATACTGTTCAATTTAACAAAGCCAGAACTTGAAAAATTCGTGACAGATATGGGTTGTCCACGATTTCGTGCAACACAAATCAGTGAATGGTTAAGCCGTGGTGCACCTGATTTCAGCGTCATGAAAAATCTGCCAGAAGATTTAAGAAATAAATTAAATGAAATTGCAACAACATTACCGGTTAAAATCGTAAAAAAATTAGAAAGCAGTGATAACCAAACAACTAAATTCTTGTTGGAATTAAATGACGGTGAACAAATAGAATGTGTTTTAATGCGCACAACATACGGCAACAGCGTCTGTGTCAGCTCTCAGGCGGGTTGTGCAATGGGTTGTAAATTTTGCGCATCTACATTATTGGGATTAAAACGCAATTTAACAATAAACGAAATGTTTGCTCAAGTCTTGGTTGCACAATGGGAATTGCGTGGCGATAAATTGAAAGACATAAAACCAAATGGCGACCCAAATAATAATGATGTTTCACATATTGTTGTTATGGGAACGGGCGAACCATTACAGAATACAGAAAATGTAATTGGGTTCCTTGAAAAATTAAACAGCGAATTAAATATATCATGGCGACGCATTACCGTTTCTACATGCGGAATTGCCCCCCAGATTCGCGAATTAACCAAATGGGGACGTCCTATCAACCTTGCAATATCTTTGCACGCACCGGTGGACGAATTGCGTTCCCAGATTATGCCTATAAACAATATGTATAAAATCAAAGAAGTTTTAGACGCCGCATTTGAATTTTCAGAATCTTTAAATCGCCAATTAATGATTGAATATATATTATTGGGCAAAAAAGATGAAAACGGTGAAACATATATCTATAACGCAACCGAAGAATACGCAAATAAATTGTCAGAATTGATGCGTGGACACAATGTAATGGTAAATTTGATACCATGGAACGCGGTTGATGAACGCGATTTTGCATCTATTTCTGGCAACGCAGTACACAGATTCCAAGATATCTTGATAAAAAACGGGATACACACCCGTATCAGACGCGAACGCGGTGCAGATATTGGTTCTGCGTGTGGTCAATTAAGATTGAAAAATGCAAAGAAATAAAAAACGCACCGTTCGGTGCGTTTTTTTATCTCTTATAACACGTTTGTCCGCCAAGCATATTCTGGTCTAAAACAGTCCCTAAGTTTTTATCGATACCACTTAAAGAAACACCTATATTTTTACACCATTCTTTAAGATCTTCAGGGGCACCAGCACAACTTCTTGGACTACCAGATATACCATTTTTTGCAAGGGTCTTATATTTGCTACCGGCAGGTCTACCATCATATAAAGAACACACAATATCAAATATTGCATAATTCCTTGTAAAAGGATCTGTTTCATTCATACTATCAAATTCAAATTTATATCTTTCTCCATCAAATTTATAAAACAAATAATCTTGCCCTCTACTATTTACATCGCTATATTCAAAACTCAAAGTTTTGCCTTTCTGTTTAGCCCATATTGCAACCAATTTTTTACCATCGTCTACACTGCTAACTTTTGTATCTTTGAATACAGTTTCCTCTATGGTACAAAAATTATCTTTCCACATACCTTCCTTACAATTGCATTTCATGCCGACACCATCCCAACTGGTGGCTTTATTATATTTATGAATCTCTAAACAACACGCTTTGGCTGCATCTGATGTAAATGCCTGATTACAGTATTCGTCTGGTTTTTGCTTCTTTTCAGAATCTTCCCATTCAGAAACAGATTTTGCCACACATCCATTAGCACTATCATTGACCTTAAACCCTGTTGAACAAGATTTAACCTTGCAAACACCACCTTCTGTTTTGGCTTCTGTGACATTAGGATTATTTAATGATGCCTTACAATCTGTACCATCTGTAATCTTAACAACACACTTTTTTCCGTCATTTGATGGTTTTTTAGATGCTGTTGCACATGCTGTTATTTTACATACACCGTTCTTATATTTCGCGGCACTTGCATCAGAATCTTTCTGTTTTGCTTTCGCTGTACAATCTGTACCGTCTGCTGGTGTTGTTCCATCTGCTGGTGTTGTGCCATCTGCTGGTGTTGTGCCATCTGACGGTGTAGAACCATCTGATGGGGTTGTGCCATCTGCCGGTGTTGTGCCATCTGACGGTGTAGAACCATCTGATGGGGTTGAACCATCTGACGGTGTTGTGCCATCTGACGGTGTACTACCGTCTGCTGGTGTTGAACCATCTGACGGTGTGGTTGCGGTTGTTTTTGCTTCACAACGCGCACCATTTTCATCATTCACAAAATTGTGTGTATTTGTTACGCATTCTGTTATCTTACATTCAGCAATCAAATGTTCATTTAAATCTGCTAAAACAGCGTCTTCCGCTAATGGCACTGAACCAACATATTGGCGCCAATTTTCTTGCATACTTGGACTCAAAGAAACTTCTTTTATCCCATTTGTACGAATCAATGAACGACATCTTTCTATAAAACCAACCATTGCGTTTGCAAATTGGTTTCTTAAACCGTCTGGCAATTGTTCCGGCATATATCCATGCGATGTTGCTCTGCTGCCGTTATATCCACCATTGTTTATGTTTGCTATATCCGCAAATGCAACCGTGCTTAAAATACGTCCTTCTCTTTTTGCCTGTTCTTCTGCTGCGATGCGTTGCGCTTCTGCTTCTTCCCTTGCTTTTTTATTGGCTATTTTTTGATCTATTTCTTGTTTTGTTTTTTCTATGTTTTTATCGGCTGTTTCTATTCTGTCATTATAATCTTGTATAACTTTTGCTTCCGCAATATTGCCCGCAACACCAACCGCAGTTAAACCCAATGTTGAAATACCAGCAATCTTTAACCCCTTAGATGTCCCCATGCATTTTTCGAGTTGTTCCATTTTAGCCTGTTTTTCACGCATCAATTTCGTAATACGCGAATTTTCAGCCATACACAAATTTGGAATAACAGATATAATCAAACTTAAAATAAAATATTTACGCATGAAAACAGCCTTTTATTATTCGTCTAAAGATTTACTTGTTTCTTTCAATTCTTTTAATTCTTTGTTTTTATCGGTCAAGGTATCTTTCTTTTCGCTTATTTTTGCACCCTGAACCGCAGCAGCAACACCGGTACTGGCCACACCGACAGAACCAATAACAGTCGCAGCAATCCAACCTTTCTTTTGTTTTTCACATTTCGCGATTTCTTCGTCGAGTATTTTTATATCGTTTTCAAGTGTCGCGATAACCGCTGCATCGTCTGCAGACATATTATTTTCTTCCGCAATTCTTTGCGCGTATTTGTTTGCAGTATCGTTTTTAACCTTTATCGCAGCATTTGCGTTAAAAGAAAAACAAACAACCGCCAATAATAAAAATATAGATTTCATGTCTCCCACCTGACTATTATCAGTGATATTATATCATAAAAAAGTCCGATATAAAAATAAAAAACCGACCCAAACGGGTCGGTTCGAATTTCTGGTGGGTGTTAAGGGACTCAAACCCCTGACCCTCTCGGTGTAAACGAGATGCTCTAATCAACTGAGCTAAACACCCAAAGCGATACCTATATTACCTTATTTTTTTTGTTTGTCCAGTAAAAACTGAAAAAACAAAAGTATTTATTTTATTCTGCATCGGTATCGGTTACGGAATTCATCACTTTTTCAATTAATGCATCTGCTTTTTCTTTTGCGTCTTTAAACGCTGCTAATGCTAAATCAGACACCGCTTTTGCGCCCAATGTCATTGCAGAATCACTTATAACAACAGATTCAATATCATATTTGCCGGTCATGCCCACAACCACAGCACCATTTTGCGCAATACCTTTTACATGCATCTGGGCCAAGCTGTCTTGGGCCTCTGTTATTCTTTTTTGCATTATTTCGGCCTGAGCCATTAATGATTCCATATCCATTTTATTTCCTTTTTTTAAAGTCTAAAAAAGTGGGCGACAAATCGCCCACCCTTTTTTATTTTTGATTTAGGCTTCTTTGCCGGTTTTTTGGTTTATACCAACCATAGACAAACGTGTTTTACCGCGTTTATCTGTACCAAGGTATCTGACATAAACTTTATCACCGACATTGTATTTAGCATCTTCGATTTTTTCAAGACGTTCGCCTGTGATTTCAGAAATATGAACCAAAGATTCAAAATTCTTTAAAATTTTAACGAACAAACCAAAATCTTTGATACCAGAAACAACACCTTCATAGATTTCGCCAACTTCTGGTTCGGCAACAATTTCTTTGATTCTTGCGATTGTTGCATCTGCGTCTTCTTTTGAAGAAGCCATGATTTTAACATTACCATCGTCATCTAAATCAATTTGTGTGTTTGTTTCACGGGTCAATGCCTGAATAACAGAACCACCCTTGCCTATAACATCACGAACTTTGTCAGGATTAATTTTCATTGAATAAGCCTGAGGTGCAAATTCTGAAACATTTTTGCGTGGGGCTTTGATAGCTTTTTCAATTTTGCCCAAAATGTGCATACGGCCATCTTTTGCCTGAGCAAGTGCATGTTCCATAATTTCAAAGGTAATAGATGTGATTTTAATATCCATCTGCAAAGCTGTGATACCTTTGTCTGTACCTGTTACTTTAAAGTCCATATCGCCAAGATGGTCTTCATCACCCAAAATATCGGTCAAGATTGCGTAATCATCGCCTTCTTTGATAAGACCCATTGCAATACCCGCAACTGGACGTTTCATAGGAACACCACCGTCCATCATTGCCAATGTAGCACCACAAGTTGTCGCCATAGAAGATGAACCGTTAGATTCCAAAATATCAGAACACACACGGATTACATAATCAAATTCTTCGCGGCTTGGTACCATTGGGTGAACCGCACGCCATGCCAAATTACCATGTCCTAATTCACGACGACCTGGGGATTTCAAACCTTTTGCTTCACCAACTGAATAACCTGGGAAGTTATAATTCAAGATGAAATCTCTTTCAGAATCACCATCTAAAGATTCAATTGGCAATGCATCTTTGCCACCACCCAATGTCAATGAAACAAGAGCCTGAGTTTCACCACGTGTGAACAAAGCAGAACCGTGTGCGCGTGGTAAAACACCCAATTCTATTTCAATTGGACGAACTGTTTTTGTATCACGACCATCAATACGTGGTTTGCCAGCCAAAATATTACCACGCATAATACGCGCTGTAATATTTTCTACAATTTCATCAGCCCATGATTCCAAAGTAGATGTTGCTGTTGTTGTTTCTGGGAACAATTCAGTAATGCGAGCTTTTGCTTTTGTATGAATTTCAGACAAAGTGTCCAAACGAACCAATTTTTCTTTAATCAACAAAGCGTTTTCAATTTCACCTGCAAATTGTTCAAAATCTTTTTCCATAGCGATATATTCTTCGCTGTGTTCAGGTGTTGCCCAATGTTCTTTACCTGCTTTTTCAGCAAATTCATTGATAGCATTGATAACTGTTTGTTGTTGATCGAAACCAAATTTAACAGCACCCAATGTTGTTTTTTCATCTAATTCGCCGATTTCAGATTCAACCATCAACACACCGTCTTTTGTTGCAGCAACAACCAAATCCATTTGTGATGTTTCCAAATCTTTCTTTGATGGATTCAACAAATATTTACCATCTTTGTATCCAACACGTGCAGCACCAATTGGTCCTTCGAAAGGAACACCAGAAATTGCCAATGCAGCACTGGACGCAATCATAGCCAAAATATCAGGTTGATTTTTCTTGTCATAAGAAAACACCTGAGCAATGATTTGAACTTTGTTTTTAAATGTTTCTGGGAACAATGGACGAATTGGACGATCAATCAAACGTGCAATCAAAGTTTCGCTTACGCTTGCTTTACCTTCACGTCTATCACGTGAACCTGGGATACGACCACTGGACGCATATTTTTCTTGATAATCAACAGTCAAAGGAAAGAAATCTTGACCTTCTACTGCTGTTTTTTCAGCACATACAGTTGCAAGAACCATTGTGCCACCCATTGTTGCCATTACAGCACCTGTTGCCTGTTTTGCAAAACGACCTGTTTCCAAGATAACTTTTTCATCGCCATATTGGAATTCAACAGTTATTGGATTGTTCAAAACATGACCTTCGGATTTTTTGAAAATACCAAACATATTTTTCTCCGTTTTTTTGTTCAGTTATATTTATGCGAAGAAAAATCATTCATTTTTGTATTCTTTCCACAAATACAAGAAAGAATAATTTCGTCTTCGCGGCTTATGTTGTGATTATAGAATATATTTATTTATTTGCAAGATTTTAGACCAGATTTTTTATATCTAAAATCTCACAAACAATTTCATAAAAAATATTTGATTAAAGCGACATTTTTTCTTTCATTTCGCATAAAACAGGTGTTTTTACACCCAATTTTTCAGCGCGTCTGATTAAACCACGCAATGCAAATATACCTTCGACTGTACCGGTTACTGGCGCACCACGCGCAATCGCTTCACCAGATGAAAAATTACGACTGGTTGGCGATGTCGCAGACAAGAACAAATCCCCCACCCCACACAGACCAAGGAAAGTACCACAATCAGCGCCCATCTCAACGGCTATATCAACAATTTCGTCCCATGCGCGTGTAAATATCAATGCGCGTTCATTTTCACCGTGTGCCTTGATTGTTAAATATCCAGAAATTAACGCGACAGCATTTTTACCAACACCACATAATTGCGCACCAATAACATCTGTGCTGTCTTGTAAATAAAGTTCATACAAAGCAATATGTCCACCATTTCTGACAATTTCATTACCCGCCAATGTTGACCCTGTTGGGATACCAGTTGCAACTTCGCGTGCAAATTGTGGTCCAGATAAAACACCATAATTTTTACATTCTGGGATTTCTTCGTGTAAAATTTCAGACATAAACTGACCAGATTCGCCTTCCATACCCTTGGTACAAATTAAAATTGGTTGACCATTAAAAACTTCTTTCATTTTACGGGCTGTTTCTCTGAAAAAGGCCGCAGGTGTAACAATCAACCAATATTCACAATCGCGCAATTCAGCCATATTGCCAGTTCTGTGAACATTTTCCGGTTTTGTTAAATCAATTAAACCATCAAAAACATTATTAAATCCCCAATGAATAACTTCATTACCAGATTTTGCACAAGTATAAGCGAGCGCAGTTCCCCACGCACCAGCACCAAAAACACCTATTTTCATTTTACTTTCCTTAATTTTTTCTGGACGCGTGGCAAAACAATTAACCCATCATCAGATAATTCAACAGCGCGCAAATAAGAAGCACGCGCTTTTTCTTTGTCACCTTTTTTCATGTACAAATCGCCCAAATGTTCATACAAAGAAGATGTATCAGAAGAAATTTCACCGACACGTTTAAGAACCCCCAATGCCGCATCAACACCTTCATTTTTTTCAACGATTAAACCAACTAAATCCCATGCCGCTATGTTAGAGGTATTGCGTTGAACCAATGTCATAGCGTAAGAATAAGCTTCATCTAAATTTTCATTCATTTGCAACAAAATACGTGCGCGCAACATTAATACATCATTTAATAATCTGTCATCTATCTCAAAAACAGCATCAACATCTTTTTGTGCTTTTTTTGGTTCATCAAACATTAAATAAATATTTGCCCTTTTTTTCAGGAAATACATACGCGCTTTTTCTGTTAAATTTTTTTGACGCAAAGCTCTGTTCACTATGCGCAAAGCCGCCCTTTCTTCGCCATTCTTAATATAATTATTAACAATCATATTTGTAGCAGGAATAAACAAAGGATTCTTTTTTGCTATCTTTTTAACAGCATTTATATCATTGTTTTTTTCTGCAATCTTCATCTGGCCATATAAATACAAAGGATGCGATTTTGAAATCTTTTCAAAAGATGATTTATAATCACCATTGTTAAATGAATAATATTGCCCCAGATAATAATTCAAAGCATCAGCGTTTGACCCATCAGAAATAATTTGTCCGAAACGCAACATCATCAAAGATAAATCTGTAAGCAACATAATTTGTGTATGTGACACGGTTTGTATGACACTGAACAAAATATTGTTTTTATAACCCTCATAATTAGACCAATCTGGTATTTCAGAAAAATCTAAGACAAACATTCCCCCTGCTCTTTGCGTAAAATCATCACGCAAAATTTCCATGTCTTCTGTCATACCGTTTTCACGATAAAAAGACATCAAATAAAAATAATCATTAATATTCATAAAATCAGGATGCACATCTGCGAATTCAATTGCCGCTTTTTTAATGTCATTATTCAAAACAGCAACCTGTCCACGCATAAAAGCCTTCCATGAATCTGCCGTTTCCAAAGAATCTATGAATTTCAAAGCTTCTTTTGTTTTACCCTGTTTTACGGTTGCAAAAACACGCATTGGAACAAACAAAACAGATTTGTCTTTTTCGTGTGTTTTGTATAAATCTTTCCATTTACCTTGATTAATCAAATACGCATCATAGATTAACCGCGAAGAAATTTCTTTATTTCCCTTTAACATATCGGCGTTTTCAGGCATTTGACCACTGAAAAAACCAGCTAAAATTTTTGATTGTTTTACCAATGAATTATCTGATTTTATATCTGAAATAAATTTCTGGGCAGATTCAAAATCATTTATATACAAAGCATGCTGACCCGCTAAAAATTTACCATAATTGGTATCTAACACCGTGTCAGACACATCTGAAAACATATGATTTTCGCGTATTTTTTTCTGTACAACATACAGCGAACAACAAATAAGAATTGTTGCCAAACCAAAACTACAAAAACTTTTTATTCCTTTCATAATAAATTATGTTAGAATAAATATTATGAAAACAAAAGAAAAATTTACTAAATACGAAAATCTTTTGCGTGAATGGTCCGAAAAAATGAATTTAGTCGCACCAAGCACGTTGAATGATATTCAAACACGCCACATAATGGACAGCGCCCAATTGGCTAATTTTATTCCAAAAGATGTGAATATTATAGATTTGGGCAGTGGGGCTGGTTTTCCGGGCGTAATTCTGGCAATTCTGGGCTGGAATGTTGTTTGTATTGAATCAATCACAAAAAAAACAAATTTTTTAAACACATTAAAACAAGAACTAGATTTACCAAATTTAACAATTATAAATGACAGAATTGAAAATTATTTACAAAAAACACCGGTAAAGACCGGCAATTTTGTTTTCACCGCACGCGCATTTGCACCATTAATAAAAATTTTTGATTATACACTCAAAACAAAGTGCCGGCTTTTTTTATTAAAAGGCCGGGAAATCGAAAAAGAAATTTCCACCGCAAAAACAAAATACAAATTTGATTATGAATTACATAAATCTGAAACTGGCGACGGGTTTAT
This sequence comes from uncultured Alphaproteobacteria bacterium, assembly GCA_946623825.1. Lineage (GTDB taxonomy): Bacteria > Pseudomonadota > Alphaproteobacteria > Rs-D84 > Rs-D84 > Enterousia. Next base: position 150 of record CAMORN010000011.1, on the reverse strand, counting down.
TATATGTATAAACAACCTTAAAAAATAAATTATTTCACATGAAATAATAAATAAGTTATTGTTTTTTCTATATTTTATATTTATATTGACTATCGTTTTATAATTTTATAATCTATTCTCGAAAGGATTATAAATGGCAACAATAATATC
>CAMORN010000010.1 GCA_946623825.1 uncultured Alphaproteobacteria bacterium | reverse complement strand
AAATATGACACATTTTTACCTATAATAAATGCAGCAAAATAATTTTATAATGAATTAAACAGAGGAATTATTATGGAAGAAAACAAAAAAGAAGTCGAAATAGAAACTGTATCAATTGATAACTCAGACGAAACAGAAAAAAAAGAACAACCTGTTCAAGACGAAAAAGATAAAACTATTTCAGATTTAACCGCCAAGGTCGCAGAATTAAATGACAAATATTTGCGTGTTGCTGCCGAACTTGAAAACACCCGTCGTCGTGCAAGTTTAGACATTGAATCTGTTGCGCGCAATCGTGTTATGAGCGTTGCTGAAAAAATATTACCAGTTATGGACGCGGTTGAAATGGCATTAAAACATGCCCCAGATGACGAAGGCATCAAAACAATGGAACGCGCTTTATCAAACGCATTCGCCAAAATTGGTATTGTTAAAATTGAATCTGTGGGCGAAATATTAAACCCACAATTCCATAACGCAATTCAAATGATAGATAAACCAGAACCAACAACAAAAACAAACACTATATTGGAAGAAATGCAAACCGGATATATGTTCGGTGATACGGTTTTAAGAACTGCTATGGTTGTTGTTTCTAAATAATTAAACATGTGGCAAAAGCCACCTGTTTTTATCTGATTATAAAATTTTCCCACCAATTTTGTTTTTTTCGTCCCAGCACTTTTTCATATTGTTTGGTCAGTAATTTTTTATTTCTTTCTATAATTTTTTCCAATTCTTTATCAGAACCAATTTTATATTGTGGGTTGTTTTCACAAAATCTTTTTGTTTTATAAATTATCAATGATGCTTTATGTACCAATGCTGGCGATTTAATAAGTGTACGGATATTATTTTGTGTTGCGCTGGTATAAAAAACCTTTGCAGTTGGAATTTGTTCGCCCATATCATTTTCAACAAATGTTTGATATAAACATAAACGACCAACATTTGGCACAATCATTTCCATACGAGTATATTGTGTATTAAATTCAGATGTAAATTCTGAAACTGAAAAATATGCCCGTTCAAACCCAGCATTAAATAAATCTAGCAAAAAAGATAACTTAATTTCATTCATAGTGTTAAATGTATAAAGAAATTTAACACTTTATAAAATTTTGTCAATTTATTTTTGCGTCAACTATTGGTCTGTCTTTGACTTCGTCCAACGGATGTTCTTGATAAGAAACATTTATAAAATCTATGTTATTCAAATCAAAACGACGAATTGTCGGATTATACATTGTCGTATAATATAATTTATTGTTCGTCATATCTGCCACACTGGTCCATTGGGTCGCAGACGGAATGTTTGGTATTTTTTCTTTCTTGTCATATTGCGCACCAATTGGAATTGTCATTGCCGCCAATATAGTAAAGGCCTGATGAACGGCTTGGTTTGCATCTTTCAATATTGGTGCAGAATTTTGGAAAAAAGCAGCTCTGACAAATCTGGACGGCGGTGTCATATCCCCCGGCAATCCCAACAAGCCAGTTCCACTGCCCAGTGGGGAAACTGTTATATTGCCAAACGCGTGTGCATCTATCCCACCCGAATGCAAATTTATATAATTATCAAGATTTGTTTTATGCCAATCAAATGCAGGTGAATTTGTTAAAACACCAATTGTGTTTTCATGAATCATCGGAACACCATTTATATATTCAATTACAATTTGACGTCCGGTATTATCTGCAACACGCCAATGAAGCGTTTCCGCCCTTTTATCCGTAGAAACCACACGAACAAAAGACAGTGCTTCTATCACATCATCTACATTATCAAAATTACCCAATATCCACGCAACAAATTCAGTATCAGATATTGTTAAATCTTTTAAATCTGCATCATATTTTGGATAAGAACTGAACCCTGGGAAATAAAACAGTCCTGCAGATAAACCAGCTTCATTTAATCCTTCTATAACATAATCTTCACTGGCCAATCCAACATAACCATGAAACGCATAATATCGCATGCCATTTCTGGTTCCATCCGGCAACATAGATCTTTTTTCATATCCACGCGGAACGATTAAATAATCGCTTGGACTTTCACCATTCGCCCATTCGACACTGCGTGCAACAATGTGCGCCCCGTCATTAGAATTTAATGTAATTCCCGTACAGGAATTTGCTTGGTGATGAATACCAACGCTTGCCAGTACCATCAAAAAAGTAAGATTTAATTTTTTCGTTTTCATACTTTTATTTTTACCTAAAAACCGCCCTATTTCTATAAGAACGTATTCCAGCAAAATCTTTCCTATTGACATAAAATATAAATAAGATATTGCAATAAAAATCTCTTTGTTCTAGTATGCTTTTAATGATAAATTTTATGGAAAAGAGGAATAATTATTATGTCTAAAAATGTCATCACTTTGTTTCAACAAGACAAAGAAATCAAATACACAACATCTGCCGAAAAATTTAACATACAAAATATTTTGGTAAAAGATTATAACGGCACCGCAACCCCAGATACCATTATTGCAAAAGGTTATTGTCAATCTGATGAATTTTTAAGGACAATTATAAAATATCACAACCCAAAAGACGCCAATGGTAAAAGAAAATTTATGTCGCATTGTTTCGTGATAACGGGCAAAAAAATGGCAGACGGTTTGGAACACACTTTTATTATAACTGACGCGGTCTTAAACCAATTTCCAACATTGGAACAAAAAATAGACATAACGAAACAAGCAATTGATTTCTTTCATAAACAAATTAAACATGATGCATCAAGTGTTCCAAATGTATGTTTTCTGAATTATTCCGGACATTTCAATATAAAAAATAAAACAGCATGCGATTGCGTATTATTACAATATGCATGTGAACAATTGAAATTAAAAGCAAATTTCTTTTCATCACAACTGGATTTTGCCCTGTCCCATGAATCTCAGAAAATTAAATCAAAATCTGATACAACTGGATTGGCAGATATCATCGTTGTAAATGATATAAACGAAGGAAATTCCATCGTAAAATCTTTTATGCTGAACGGATGGAAATGTTACGGATACATATTGGGATTGGACGAAACAGTTATATTAAATTCTCGTTTTAATATAAATCAAAATCTGGAAGCAATTGATTTTATATCTTAAAAAAATATGCCACGAAAAAAGCCACCATTGGTGGCTTTTCTTATTTTGTTATATACCGACCCTGTGGTTTAATTTCAGCATAAACACAGATTCATTTCCAAATGCATCTGTATTATTTGGGTTCACACGATAGATAAATCCAACACCTGCATCTGTAAATTCACCGATAGATTTTTTATACGATGCGGCAAATCTCATTTCGCGTTTCTGGGCAGATAAATCTATGTATTCTGTATGCGCGTTATTGACGGCAATTTCATATTTGCCATTATTTTCAACAACATCATATTCTGCATAATCATAACCCATTTTTCCGTCAACCACTGCCAAAGGCATAGATGCAGTCAAACTTAACCCGCCAACATCAACGCCAAACGCAAATGAATTAGATTTGATATTTGATAAATCTGCTATCATTAAACCATCATGATTTGCATGTGTATCTGCAAATGTTCCACGCAAATATAAAGATGTGTTTTCAAATGGTTTATATTTCATAACTGTATCAACATAAGTTGTTTTTGCACCGTTCATTGCCAACATACCGTCTGAATACATACCCAATACAGTATTATTTTCATTCATCAAACCAAAAGATACATTAAATGCAAATTTATCGTTTTTATACCCCGTATCAATTGACGCACCATTTACGAACCCAAGACGTCCCGGTTCAAATTGAGATGAAACAACCGGATCTTTATCCAACAAAGATTCATCTGTTATTGCACCTGTGAATAAACGAGAAGAAACATTGAAATTACCCATTTTATATGTCGCCCCACTGACCAGCGCATTTGAAGAAATCGCCAATAAATCATTTGCACGACCATCAAATCTGGACATATCATTTGTTAAATGATGTTGATATTGTGCATCTAATTCGTATTTTTCATTTGTAAATGCAATTTTCAGATTATCCAAACCGCCAAATTTATCATTATATGCACGATTTGAAACAGACATATTAAATGTCAGATTACCAATTTTGCTTTCTTTCTTGCTATCAGAATTCACATTGAAATCAGCCAACACATCACCCATATATAAACCATGTTTTGTGTTTGTGCTATTCGCAATTTCGTTTGTCCAAACACGTGGCAAAGATAACGAACCATCTGCACTTTCAATTACATCGAAGAAAGAAGTTGTTATAGATTTTCTGCCCGTCATAGACATAATTGTTGATGCACGTGATGATGTTGACGATGTTGCGACATTACCCCAGAATTCATTTCCAGATGCAGAAACAATATTACCCTTGGAATAATAATAAACAGAATAACTTGGTTTAATTGCACGTTCCAAATTTATCAAACCATAACCAAATACTTTCTTGAACACATCAAGATATTCGGATGTAGATAAACTTGATTCATTATATGCCAATGGCAATTCATACATTGTTTGCAAATAAGTTTTCAATGTATCTGATGAAAATTTGGTTGTACCGTCCGCAGAACCCAAATATGGACCATCAGCAGTCAAAGCCAACAATGTAAATATTTCATCATTTGACATATATGAAAATGCAGATTTAACAGATGCAACCGCACCCGCAGCAGACGCCGTCGCCATTTCAGCAGTTGGTCCCGCTGCAGCAAAACACCATGGATCAATATTGGACGATGAATTACCAACACCAGTTATTCCACAAACACGTGAAGAATAAATATTATTGTCTGCATCTGCCCATTTAGACAAAACAATTGGACCATAACTGTTTGATGTTCCATCACCATATTCAGTAATGGTAGATGCAGTACTGGTTCCGTTTTCATGACTTACCGCGACAACCGTCATAAAATCGTGTTTTAATGTGCCACCGTTACCGTAAATCATAGGCGCATAATTTTCAAATGTCGCAGAAGGAATAACCTGAGCGAAATTTCCAGACGAATCTTTGTACAAATAATCACCCGCCGGCATAATTATCATTGGCAAACCTGGATTATAGCCAAGGAATAAACTGTTTGCGATATCACCCTGATTACCACCATAATAAGCAGACACCTGAGATTTATAAAAAGTAGGTAAATCAGAAACACCATAAACATCAGCCATGGTTGTAAAATTATCAACTGTTAAATAAGTCATATTTGTTGAATTTGGCAAAACGCTCAAATTCGCAATTACATCTGATGTTGATACTGCATTTAACATCGCGGTAAAGTTTGTATATGGTGAATTTGTGTTTTTTGTTTTATAACCATAAACTGTATCTGATATTGCAAAATATACATCATCTATTTCAGATGTATTTGATGATTTTACATACCATGCACCATCTGTTCCAACATATATTGCAATATCATCGCAATCTGTTCCACATTCACCAATTAAAATATTTGAATTAGAAGATATTTCATATGTAACACCCGCAATTGTCATTGTTTTTTGACCTGCAACACTTGCTTTATCAACTGCGTTCACAATATTATAAGTTATGGTATTCAAAACAACACTGTCCCCTGCGGATAAAACATTGTTATCATCATTATCTGTAAATGTTCCGATTTCTGGTCTGTCTGTGGCGGTTGTTATTTCAGACCATGTTGTTCCATAACCCGTTCTGTAAATTGCCAATTGTGCATTTGGAACAAATCCCATTAAATCGCCATTATCACTTGAACGACCACCATTCCAACCGGCAACTATTTTTGCCAAAGCGCTTTCTTTCTTGGTCGCGTATGGATTAAATGCAGACCCAGAACCTGACAAATCAAAGCCAGCTATTTCTGTTTCATCATATTCTGTCAATGTAGAATTCACAGTTAAATTATTGTTCACATATTTATCCAAAATTGGTGTAGCAGAACTTGCTGTGTTATTCACAGCATACATAATTCCATGATAAGAATCAGCAGACCCAGTTGGGTTTATACCGTTACTGGTAATCAAACCAACACGCACCGGCAACCCTTGCAAAAAAGTTCCTTCTGTATCTTTCAACAATGGTTGTTCTGGGACATTAGTACTGGTGTTTCTGAATGTTTTTTGTCCCATATAACCACTGGCGAAAGAATAATATCCGCGCATGGTCAATAAATAATTTTGTGTTGTTGATGGCAGTCCGTCTTTCAAGAAATTATCAGCTGTCGCAACAGTTGGACGGAAATAGTTAAAATCGCTGGTTGTTATACCCGCGGTTGTTGTATCCCATGTTGGTAAATTGGTTTTGATATCAAAACCCGTATCAATATTACCACTGCCATCACTGGCCAAATAAGCCGGCCCATATGGAACAGTAAACAATTTATTTGCAGTTGACGAACCACTGCCGCCGCCACTACCGCCACCGTGCGAACCACCAGATGGACTGGACGAATTATCATTATCTGCATCAAAAACATCTGTCAATAATGCGACACCACCCAAAACGGCAGCCACCCCAACCGCAGACAACAACAAAATATGTGAAGAAGACAAACCACTAAAGAAATTAAAACTTTCGCCATTTTGTGCAAGTTTAGTTTTCTGTTTTTGTTTCTTTATTTGTCTGTCGCATTGGGAAGCATCTGCACCATACATTTGTAAAATCTGTATTGCCTGTCTGTCATTATTCATAACAGCCGTGCAAACCAAAGACATACCAGATGCATCAACATAATTTACATCTGCCCCCATATTGATTAAATATTGAACAGTTTGAATATCACCGCGTCTTGCCGCAGTCAATAATTGCGCAGCCGTTTGAAAATCGCCACCCGCACCAAAAGAACAAAGTGGTATAAATACAGCTAAAAAGCCTAAAAATCTTAACTTTTTCATGAATGCATTCTCTCTGTTTACTTCAGTCTAGCACAAAAAAATAAACTTTGTCTATAAAATTTAATGCATATTTATATAGATAAGTATAGTTTTTTTCTTTGCTTTAATTTGTGATTTTTGTTATAATCTTTTGCAAGAGAGAAAATGAAATATCGCGATTTGTTTTTTTCATTGTTGTTTTTTAGTACACCAAGCGTGGTTTTTGGTGCGTGTTCCGTTGCAAATTTGACACGATGTCTTGATTCTGTTTGCGCAATAAATATCGGTGCAAATCCGGCTGCGCGTTGTCAATATTGTGGTGATGCATCTGCGGGCGAACCTGCTAAATCTAGTGCGATGAAAACAATATCTGCTGGCGCATCTGCAAAATATACGATTTCAGACAAAGAATTAAAAAAAGCACCGAAAGATCCGGGTGAAAGATATGTTTGGGCAACAAAACAATGTCTTGAAAAATTGAAAGATTGCTCGTCTGATGATGTGTCTGACAATTATGATTCTTTGATTGAACAATCTTGTAAAGCGGCTGGAATTTCTGCTGATTTTGCAAATTTAGCGCAAAAGGTTAACAAAGAAAAATCAAAAACTTCTTGTTCTACCGAAATATCAAGTTGTCTTGTTAACGAAAAAAGATGTAATGCAGATTACAGCAAATGCGAATCGGATTCAGATTTTGATAAATATTTTTCAGAATGCAGTGTTTTATCCACGGGCTGTGAATCTTATACGAAAGAAATTCGTTCAACATTAATTGCGTCTCGTGATAATGCGGTTAAGAATGCTGATGAAATTTTGAATAACATTGTGTTGGCGTATCAAAAATCAAGGGAAACAAAACTTAAAAACATTCAAGACGGCTGTAAAGACAGCACTGCGAAAAAGAAATGTATCGCAATGGTATGCAATAACAATATGAGACATAAATGCGAACTTGGTTTTGAATACGAAGAAACATTGGCAGATACATTATGTAAATTCTATGACACGGCGTGCAACAGATTAAAATAAAAAAAACAAGGAAACAGAATAATGAAATTCAGAAAAAATTCTTTTCTTAAAATCACACCATTTTTAATGGTTATGGTTTCCATGTTTTTAATTGAAACACCTGCCCTGTCCGCAACACGTGGCAGTGGTCGTAATGCGCCCGTCGCTGGGGTCAGAAAAACTATCACAACCGCCCCTGCTGCAAAACCTGTGGTGACGGAACCAGTTGTCGAAGAACCTGTCGCAGAAAAAATTGTAGAAGCAATATCAACAGAAGAAGAAATTATTGAAAATAAATCTTCACAATTTGCAGATACTTTGTCATCTGTGACATCAAGTGTTTCTGATTCGTCAAAAAATGATTTAGCAGACCAAATTCGCAAACAACGCGAAGCTATCGAGGCACGTGAAAACGCCCTTGCATTCGCAACCAGTCAACAAACAGCTTTGAAATCTGGTCAAAATGCATGTGATATGGGATTGCGTAAATGTATGCAGGAAAAATGTGGTTCTGATTTTTCAAAATGCGCATTGGATGGCGATACAATGTTTGGCGATAAATTAAATCTGTGCCGCAAAGATTTATCATGCAGCGGCGAAGAATTCAGATTATTCACCACAGAAATCAAGGCTGACCGTGATTTAAATGCAAGATTATCTTCATATACAAAAACGATAGAATGTGGAAATACATATAATGATTGTATTCAAAAAGAATGCGGTGCGACATTTAATAAATGCCTTGGGAAACCTGCGGCGGACCGTGCTATAAAAAATTGCGAAACATTGGCAAAAAATTGTATGGAACAAGATTCTGGTTTATCATCACGCGTCGGAACCGTTATTGGTAAATTGCGTGAAAACGCTGAAAAAGAAGTCAAAACAGACGAAGAACGCATGTATAAATTGCGTGATTTAATGTCATCTCGTTGCAAGCGTCTTGGTGCAATGTTTGATGAACGCAGTTTTGATTGTGTTTATACTGTTAATTTCTTTGCGGGTGACGATCAAATGACACCAAAGGCATCACGGAAACGATATGCTGGTGATACATTTGTATGTATGCAGGAATGGTTTGGTATAAATGTCACAACATATAAAGAAAATGCAGCTCGTGAAACACGTGCCCAAACTGCTGCGTCATCTGCAATGTTGGGAAGTGGCGTTGGATCCGCGGTTGGTATGATAACATCCGGTGCAATTGACCGCGCAGTTGATACCCAAAAAGCAAAGAAGGAAATGAAGACCGCCCAAAAGGCCGAAGCAAAAGCACAAAAGAAAGAAGACAAAAAAGAAAGTAAAGCCATGCGCAAAGCACGTCAAAAAGAAGATGCAGCTGTTGTGGCAAAAGGTGCAGAAGTCACCGCAGAAGCAACACATAAAGCTATTTACGATGGTAAATAATAATTGTAGAGAGAAAGAGAAATGAAAAAACATGACGTATTTTTAATGATCACTGTTATAGCAGTTAATATGTCATATATTTGTGTGGCCCGTGGTGGTGAAGGTGGTGGTGCCACTGCATTTTTTGGCAATATAAGCCAAGGTATCGTAGACGGTTTTAAAAACAACACAGAAAAAAAGATAAATAAGGCAAATGCTGCAAAAGATTATTCCGGTCAGGTAACATTTATGAATAATCACCTGAAATTAGATAAAGCTTTTACAAAACGGTATAATGAATTACAACCAAAAGAATCTGGCAGTTGTAGCGCATCTGTATCACAACAAGAATGTCCGAGTGTTTACTCATCTGAAGAAGGTGCAGAAGAAGTAACACTTACAAAAAAACAAAACAAAAAAACTTTGCAAGAATATGAAGACAAAATGATGCGCGCAACAAGTTTGTCTCAATTGGGTTCTATATATGCATGTGCTAAAACTGCCTATGCAGAATGCCATTATATTGGTGGTGCTGGTGGGGTTACAAAAACAGTTAATGGAACTGCAAAATTTGTGAATAAAGCCGCCAAGTTCTTCGGAAAAGACGAACCTATCCCAGAAGGTTTCGATGTTAGAGATATGGTAGAAACTAATGGTGTAGCGTTAGAAAAAGATGTCACTGATGAAAGCTGCAACGGTGCTGTAGATTCTGCGAGCGGAACAATGAATGAATATTTAGATAAATTATCGCGGTGTGAACATATCGAACAAGTGACTTTGTCTGGATATACTGATGAAGATATTCGTAAGCTGGAAGACGAATACAAAGCAAAAAAAGAAAATGAACAATCGTTGGCAAATCGAACATTGACTGCCGGTGCGATTGCAGCAACTGGTATTGGTGGTATGGAATTGGCAATGGGTTTATCCCAACAAAAGGCTGACAAAGACGCAGATGCCGCCATGGATGCATATATTCAGACATTCCGTTGTTCATACGGCGAAGGCAAACAGGTAAAAGCCGGCCCAGAAGAAATCGAGTTGCCGGGCGGAAATGATGCAGAAATAATGAAATTGCGTGCTGAATATGTTGCGTTGGCTGCCGATTTGAAAGAAAGAAAAAATGCACTTGGTATGAAACCAGGTATCGAAGCCGAAGAAATAATGGATAAAGCAACCATGGGGTTATATGACGATGAAAATGTCGGTATAACCGGTGGAAATTATGCATCAATTTATCGTGCAAAGATGCTTGGGTCCGAAGAAGACCAATCAAAAATAGATGCTGACAAAAAAGCTGCCAAAAACCGCATTATTGCCGGTGGTGTGTTGGCTGGTGTCGGTATTGTCGGCGGTATTATCGGCAACAGTGCTATTAACGGAAAATTGGCTGAAAAAATCAAAGAAGCCAAAGCCAAGAAAGAAATCGGAACAGAAACAGAAAAAGCATTAAAGATTGAATCTGATGCATTGGAAGCTTTGCAAGATTGTTTAGATAAAGCCGGCGTAAAAGGTACCGATAATTTATCTTTCAGCAAATTCTATGTCAGTGCCCTGTCATTGGAAGACATACAATGTAAAAAAGATTTAAGTGGTGTTAAAGACAAATTCGCAAACGATTTGTTCAAAGATTCTGACAATATGGCGGAAGTATACGACCAATTAATTGATTCATTTGGTTCATCGGTGGTAAGTAAAATGATTGGCACTGCATTGTCAGAAACACCAACAGAGCCAGAAAAAACACAAGCCATAGAATTATTAGAAAAAGCGCAAACAACAGCAAAGAAAAGAATCGAAGATGCACAGGCAAAAGATAACGCATCAACAGGTTCTTCTTCGTTATCAAATTTGGTAAATTCAAATACCGTTAGTGATGTAGCTGGTTCTTTAACCAACACGCAATAACAATAATAAAAACACCCACAATTGTGGGTGTTTTTAATTGCATATAACAGAAAAATTATTCAGCAACTTCTTCTGATTTTTCTTCTGTTGCTTCTGCTGGTTTTTCTTCTTTTGCAGGTTCTTCTGCAACTTCTTCTTCTACTTTCTTAGAACCGAAAGTCAAAGTTTTTCCAGCAACCAAAGCGTCAATTTCATCTTGTGTTTGTGCAACGAAAACTTTTACATCAACGATAACATCTGGATGTAAAGCGATTTTTGTATCAAACGCACCAACAGATTTAATTGGAGCGCCCAACATAACCTGAGCAGATTCAACGGACACACCTGCGATTTCTTTCAAAGCGCGTGCGATATCACGTGAAGATACAGAACCATATAATTGACCTGTATCACCAGCCTGACGAATCATGTGTAATTTAGCATTTTTAACTGCTTCTACTTTTGATTCTGCTGTTTTTCTTGCATTTTCTTGACGAGCAATCAATTCAGCTTTTTGTGCTTCAAACAAAGCAATGTTTTCTTTTGTAAAACGCAATGCTTTTTTGTTTGGCAACAAATAGTTGCGTGCGAAACCAGTTTTAACTTCTACTGTTTCACCAATATTGCCCAATTTTGTGATTTTTTCTGTTAAAATTACTTTCATTTTATCTGTCCTTTATTTAATAAAGTTAGAGATTAGCCCAAGTTATTTCTAACGAAAGGCAATAATCCCAAATGACGTGCACGTTTGATAGCTGTTGCCAATGCACGTTGGTCTTTCTGAGAAACACCAGAGATACGTGATGGAACGATTTTACCACGTTCTGTGATATAATGAGACAATGTCTTTATATCTTTATAATCGATTGTCTGACCTTTTAATGGGTTAGATTTTTTACGATAAATTGCTGCGCGAACTGCCATTATGCCACCTCTTCTTCTGTGTTCTTTTTCATCATGATAGATGGTGTTTTTGACAATTCTTCAACGCGAACGTTCAAGAAACGGATAACATCTTCATCTATACGGGAACGACGTTCCAATTCTGTGATTTGATTGCCTGGCAATTCAATATTCAACATAACGTAGTGAGCTTTGCGGTTTTTACGAATAATGTATGCCAAATTTTTCAAACCCCAAAATTCAGTGGATTTAACATCCCCACCCAATTCTTTGATTATTTCTGTAAATTTAGCCGCTTTTTCTTTAACTTGCGGTTCAGTCAAGTCCTGGCGGAAAACCAAGACGCTTTCATAGTAAGCCATTTTATTTCCTTTGGTTTATACAGCCGACAAGCCCATCTTGTCAGCAGGAACAGACCATATTATGAAGATTTTTTATAAAAAATCAAGTGTTTTTATATTCTTATATATAAAAAGAATTAAATCTTTATTGACATACGCAATAAAAATTTACTATCATCACAACAACGAGAGATGAAAAATATGAAGAAATTTCATAAAAACCTTGATTTTATGTCGCTTTTCACAGCAATTGTATTAATTGTTGTTTTATTGTTTTGGAAAACTTTTTTAAATATTGCGACAACAAACGTCTTGTTAAACGGTATTATTATCGGCACAACATTGTTTGGAATAATCATTTGTTTTGTAAATATGTTCAAATTATTGCCTGAATATAAATGGTTGCACGCATATTTTGATGGACGCGCCGATTATGGATATTCCCCTGCTCTGTTAAAGCCTGTGGCATTTGCATTGCAAAACAGACACTATAAAATTACAACATCAAATTTGACTGAATTGCTTGATTTGGTTGCAATCAGAATGGATGACGAACGCGAAAACATTCGTTATATCACAAATACTTTGATATTTTTGGGTTTGTTGGGAACATTTTGGGGATTAATATTGACTGTCAGTGGTTTCGCGGAAATATTATTCAATTTAAATTTTGATGACCCAAATGTTTTACAGACAATGCAATATGGTATCGCAACACCTTTGTCCGGTATGGCAACCGCTTTTACGAGTTCATTATTGGGTCTCGCGGGCAGTTTAACTGTCGGATTTCTGGGAATGCAGGTACAATTTGCACAAAACACTATATTCCAAGATTTGACAGATTTTATGTCAAAATACATTGTCAAAACGCCAGATGAAACAAATGCAGTTATAAAATTGTCTGAAACAGCCCCTGTATCTGACGATATTTATACAAAAATATCTGCGGTATATGAATCTTTCATTGATGCGGGTTATGAAATCAAAGATTTAATCAGAATAAACGGAAAAACACCTGCGGTTGTCGCATTGGGAAATCACGAACAATTGTTTATTGGTACTGTGAATCTTGATAATAATGTTCTTGATAACATTTATAAACGCCTTGATTTATGTTTTTCAGACACATTGGAAGGTATCAAAATAAAAACCAAGATTTTATGCATATCCGGCAAAAATTCTGGTGTTTCTGGAAACATTATCCATTTTGCAAATGTTGAACAATTCAAAAAATATATGGCTCAACATAAAAACACAGCTTTAAAAACAAAATCTGAAAAAGAAGATTTTGCCGCATATTCAGAATATATCGGCATGGCAATTGAATATTTATTCAAACCACAAATTGATTAAAAAAACAAGAGAGAGGGAGAAAAATGTTAAGCAACATAAGATTTCGTGAAAAAACAAACGCGTGGCCAGGTTTCGTAGATGTATTTTCGAATTTGGTTATCATTTTGATATTCTTGTTGGTTGTATTTTTGTTTTTGTGGACAACAACCAGTGTATTTAACAAAAACACCGGTGCGACCAAGGTGGCGGCATTGGAACAAGAAAAACAAGAACAAGCAGAACAAATTATGAAAATGGCTGCCGATAATGAAAAGGCTGAACAAGATTTAATTGCAGCAGCAGAGGTTGTAGAATCTCAGAAAGTTGAAATTGAAAACCAACGCGAACAAACAAAAAATATCGCAGACGCGTATGAACAACAGGTTTCTGATTTAGTCGAAAAACAACAAGCTTTGGCAGAACAGATTGATGCTTTGACCAAAGAATTGCATCAGGCAACAACTGCGAAAGAAGAAATGGCGCGCATGGAATCTGAACGTCATGAAATGCAAGACAAAATGTCTGCTCAGGTTGCGGAATTAAACGAAAGAATTGCCGAATTACAGGCATCACTTGACCAAGCCGAAGAAAAATCAAAACAACAACAGGTTGAATATACAGAAATGTCAAACCGCTTGAACAAAGCATTGGCCGACAAAGTCGCAGAATTAAATTCTTTGTCTGAATATCAATCTGATTTCTATAAACAAATCAAAATGGCTTTGGGTGATCGCACAACAATAAAACAAGACGGCGACAGATTCATCGTTTCAAGTGATATTTTATTTGGCAGTGGTTCTTATAAAATATCTGAATCTGGAAAAAAGCAAATCGCATTGTTGGCAAACATCATCAAAGATTTTGAAGAAAAAATTCCATCAAACATAGATTGGATAATTCGTGTTGACGGGCATACCGATAACAAACCTGTATTACCAGGCACCGCAACATATAAAAACAATATGCAATTATCATTATTGCGTGCCACAGCGGTTGTAAATGAATTGGTTAAAAACGGTGTATCAAAACGCAGATTGGTTCCATCTGGGTTTGGCGAATTG
>CAMORN010000009.1 GCA_946623825.1 uncultured Alphaproteobacteria bacterium | reverse complement strand
ACGGTTTGGATTATAACTATTGCAACAAAGCTGCAACAACAGCTATCCAAGATGCTGTAAGACGTTCTGGCTTAGCAAAACATGGCAAAGTTGATGTTTTTGATAAACAACAAGGTCGCCGCGATGCTATTTATAATGGCGATTCCTTTGTGAATTATTTCAAGGGTCAATACGGCGAAGTTGCTGGTGTTGTCACAGAAAATCCAGAACCTGCCGCATTTGCTAACATTGGCAAGGGTGCTATTGTAAGATTCCCAGGTCATACGAAAATGTTCATTGGTCGTGGTTTCGTAGATCAATCTGGACATGTTTTTGTTCCAGATGACCGCGGTCAACCGGTTATCGCATCCGGTTATAACGATTCTTTTGAATACTTTACCGGTGGCAATTGCACAGTTATCGATTTGTCAAAGGTCGTTCAATATAAATTACAAAATGAACGCGGCCGTCACACACGATAAATTAAAAGACCCATTTCTGGGTCTTTTTTTGTTATTCGCGTCCGCGTTCAACACGTTGTAATTGAAGAATTGCATCTGACAAACGTTTCTTTTCTTCTGGGGTATAATCTATATCTTTCATAATCTTTGCAATTCTTTTCAAAATTGCCTTTGCAACTCTTGTATTACCTTTAACTATAGCAGTGTCATACTTTATCCATTCAGCATCCAAATCTTGACGTGTTTTTCTGAATATACCAAATATTCCGTTGTGCCAACGTGCGGCCTTATGCCCTGCGCGTTCTGCGCGTTCTTTTTCTCTTTCTGTTGTGCCACGTTCTCTAATCATTTGTTCTTCAACATCGTTTTTTGCGCGCTGATCATTCATTGCACCATTGTTTTTTTCTTGTTCTAATTCAATTTTACCCAAATCCATAATTAGTTTTTTGAATTCTTTCATTGTTTCAGGAGTGTTAACCCCCATATCGTTCAGCTTATTTAATTTTGCCTGTAACATATTAAGTTGTTGCAATGAATCTTCAATTTCTTCGGTTCGTCTAAAATTATTTCTTGCTTTTGCATCTTGCAATTCTGCTTCTCTTTTGCGGCGCAAAGTTTCCAATCGTCTGTTTAATTTACCAAATTTTTCAATATCTTTTATATCTTGTTGGCCTTGTGCTTCGGTTTTTTTCTTTTTTATTTTTGCTTCTGCATGCGCTTGTTCAACATCCCAATCGCCTCGGGCTTCTAGAACCTTCAATTTATTTTCAAATTCTTGCAGTTTTAATTTTTTATCAAGTCCGCCTTTTCCGCCCATAGCATCAAAAGCATCAATTTCTTTTGCCAATGCATCTAATTTTCTTAAACGTTGATTAATTTCATGTTTTTGTTGAACATCTGCTCTGTCTAATGCAGCAACCAATTTTAAACGTTTTTCACCTAAACGCTTCTTCAAACGTTCGTTTTGATGTGCAAGTGCTGCCGCATCTTTCAATGTGATTTCATTGATTTCATCAACAGACATATCGCCATATTCTTCTCTCAGTGCTCTGATACCTCTTGCACGTTCAACCGCACGGTCATTTTGGTTTGTGATTTTTTGTTTTTTCATAGTATGTACTCCTTGTTGAATTTTTTGTAATCCATGATACACGCTTTGCATGATTTTATAAGTAATATCTTTGCATCTACCGAAAAATCCGCGCGTTGTGGTTGCTGGTTGTGCATCCGTATTACCACCTGGGGTATTTCCAGTTGGTGTATTGCCTATTGGTGGTGTATCACCGCCCGGTGTGTTTCCGCCATTACCATTCTCATTCGATGGCAGAACAATATTTGTTCCACGATCAGCCAACGCACCTGCACGTTCACGCATACGATTTAAATATTCTGCCGGAACTACTCGTGGTTCATAAAATCCCAATGCCCCTATGCCTGCGGGAAATGCCAATTCGTTTGGTGTAAATACACTGGTTGTATCGTTTAGTATAATTGGTACTTCGCTATATGGTGTGCCTCCGTTAGCATACGTTGTATAAAAATCATTTCCACGAATAATTACACCATTTGAATCATACATAGCATTTCCAGGTAAATCATAACTTATCGGTGCACCCTGGATATATCCAACCTGATTCAATGCAGAAATATGTGGATTAAAATGTTCAAATGCTGCAATTGATTGCGGTGTTAAATTTATTGTTGTTCCATCAATTGAACCACGTAATGCCGCCAAGGCATCTGGTCCCATGCCGATATTATTAAAGTATCCAGAACCTAAATTATGATCTGTTGCATCGTGCCATGCCAACAGATAACGAACCGCATCATCGTGTGACAATCCTGCATTCATTAAACCATCAATTCTGGCATCAAAAGATTGTGGGGTTTCCCAATGATTTTTCAACATCATATCTTCATGATGTTCAATTACACCATCATTATAGGTTCTTTCTGTACCGGCAATTCGTTCTGTTTTAGATGTGTGTTCTGTTTTAAATAAATTACTATCCGTCTCTTTGTTTACAAGATTTATAACACCGTTCATTGCTACACGACCAACCAAACCACCGGCAATTGTTGCACCAACAACACCTAAGGCACCGGCCAATGCCTGACCTTTGGTATATCCGGCGGCCATTGCATCATCGTATGTCATTTTTGCAGCAGAACCACCACCAACAGCCATTGCACCAATTCCAAATCCTGCCGCCAATTCCGGATTACCTGTTGCCATACTGATTACTGCCGCAACACCTAAGCCAGACGCTAGCGCTGGACCCCAATTGCGTTTATCTGAAAAGAATGCTTTCAGTCCATGTGGTCTCCCTGCTTTCTTTTGCTCTTTACGCCACTTGAATCCTTGAACAATCATATTACCAATACCGATTGCTGTTCCAACCGCCGCCCCGGCATACGCAACACCTGTTGCTTTTCCGATAAAAGTCAGACCTGCGGACATAACAGCTGCCGCGCCGAAATTCTTGGCCATACGTTTGAATAAACCAATTTTCTGCTTACGTTCTGCCGCACCAGTTTTTTCGGATCTTGTGTTTGCCAGTTTATCTATATCTTCAACGGCCTCAAATGGTCGCATAACAATTGCTTTGTCTGGCCCTACTTTTTCTGCCATTAGTCCGGCAAAACCTGCGGCTTGGTTAACCTGTGCATCCAACGCTGCCTGATATCCACGGTCAGAAATGTTACCGCCATCTTTTTCTAAACTATCCCAGAAATCATCAACATCTTGCTGTGTCATCATTATGGATGGTTTACTTTCTATCCCAGATATAACCTGATCTGGAACAGATATTTCTGCCACTTTCCATGGGATACGATCAAACAATACAGCCGTCAAATCAATGTCTTTGACATTCGTATCTAAATCACCAACATTCCGCATTGTGACATCGTTTTTAGCCAGCGATATAATGCGGTTCAATCTGCCATCTGGATTCAATTTATAACCAGGTTGAAAATCTTTTTGGGGTTTACCATTTGCATCAATAAATTGCGGTATAGGTTTGCCGTTTTCATCCAAGAATTCATATTTTGCTAACGTTGCCAATACATCATCTGTCAGTTCAACATCTTTCAATTTTTCTGATATTTCTTTCCAACGCGCATCAAGTTTTTCTGCGTCTTCTGGTTTTAAATCTTTCAGATTCCACATATCAGAATACATGGCAACGATTTCTTCCAATCGTGCCTCTGTTTCGTTAACAGATTTTTCAACATTTGCTTTGTATTTTTGTGTACTTTCGTTATCGCCCCTTGCGATTTTTAAATCTTTCCTGCGAACATCGCACATTTTGCGATACCCTGCATAAACATCGGCAATATTTGACGGATCAGAATAAAAATAATCCACTTTCTTGGCAAAGTTTGTTATCAAATAATCGATACGTTTTGCCAAAGTTGTAAAACGAGCCGCCAAATTTTTATCGTTTGGATTGGCATTTAATTGATCTTTTATAAATGTGTATGCATCAGCCAACATCTTTGGTGGTGTTATCTCAAACAATTCTGCATCACCAATGATGTTATCAATAAACCTGTTTGCATATTCTGTGCGTTTTTTATTTGTTAGATTGACACCATTTATTGTTTCTGCGACTTGTCTTGGTGTCATATTTGCAGGATCAATGGAGGCACCAACCAATCCAATTTCTTTGTACACCTTCAAAGTAATCAAATCAAATTTGATTTGATTTTGATCTGATGTTAAAGAAAAAATACGGTTTGAATCTACTGCATTTTCTGCATTTTCCAAAGACTCAACAATTGCCTGATATCGTACTGCTGCCCGCGCGCCAAGTTCTGTAAATACTTGTTCGCCTGCATCATTGGTTGATATTCCAAAGGTTTCTATTATTTTTTGGAATTCTTCCAAGGCATCCTGTTCTATATCCGCATCTTCATTTGCAAAATCTTCCAATAATTGTTCTGCACGCCTGATTGCATCATCACGAGAGTCAGGATTTTCATACGAATCCAATATTTCCTGCAACTCAGATTTAGTATATACTCTATCCATAAAAACTATCCTTTTTTCCTTTCGTGCATTCAAAATTTGATTTTGGTTAAAAAAACTATAACTCTATCGGCTGCTATTATACCATTTTTTCCGGTATTATTCAATACGTTATTTTGTCCGACACATGTGGATATATGATAATGCAATTTTTTTTAAACATAATACAAACAAATCAGACACTAAACAGCACTTTTGTTTTACAACTAACAATCTATGTATGTCATATGTATTCGCTGTCTATAATATTTTTTACTGCGGATAAAATTAATAACATGATTTTTGTGGAACATAAATTCCTTTCTTAATCAATGCAGTTCTAAGGTTTTTATAATGTTCAACACGATTTCGTAAATAATGGTTATACAACGTTGAATTGTTGCTTATCATAACGACAGGTATATTTTTATCCAAACACCCCTGCACCACCAACGGTGAATCATCAAAATGAATATCTGGCTTTAAAACTTTTAAAGTATCCGATTTTAAACCATCACGATCATACACCTGGTCAAAGCGACAATGAATACCAGAATTTTGTAGTTGTTTAAACGTTTTTTCTGGTTGCTTTAATTTACGTTCAGTGACAAAAAACAAATCTAAATCCGGTCTTGATAACAACGTATTTAAAATACCAGGAATTCCCTTGTCCAACACAGGCATTGTATATAACATATCGTTCCCCCACAATTCATCCAATTTATCATATACAATTTTTTCATATTCACCCCAAAAAGTTGGTTTTTTATATGACAAACCCGCCATGTTAAACGCCACCAATTCCAAAGGTTTCATATTAAAAATTACCGCATCCAAATCAAAACTTATTTTCATAACATACCTTTTTTTTGTATAATTACACAGAAAACACACATTTGCAATATCAACACATAAAAAAAACGAACAGTCGATGACACATCGACTGTTCTTTTTTCTGCCATATTTATTATTTATTCGTCCAAATTAACCAATTTATATTTACGAGAACCAACGCCAATTTTTTCTGCGGCCTCTAATGTATGCAAACCATTTCTGTCGCTGATACGTTGCATTAATTTTTCATTACCTTCTGCGACAGATACCATATCTATACCGGCCTGATCAATTGCAACAGGATCACGTGATGCCAAAATACCGATATCGTGAATATCTGGTTCTGCAGGATTTCCATCACAATCACAATCAATACTGATGCGATTCAATACGTTAATGTATGCCATATTATCACGGCCGACATATTCAACCACAGATTTTGCAGCATCCGCCATAGATTCTAAAAATGCGTTTTGTTCACCACCCCATATTGATTCTTTGGATGTACCACCACTGTGAATCCATTTTTTACCCATACTTGATCCAAAACCAATAGAAATATTTTTCAATGCGCCCCCAAATCCAGCCATTGCATGCCCTTTGAAATGTGACACAACTAAATAAGACGGATAATTTGCAAAATGTGTTCCAACATAATTTTCAGACAACACATTACCGCCATTTACTGTCAATGTCATTGAACCTTCTTCATCCATAATATCAACCGGTGCAATATTCATAAATCCACGTTCTTTAATTGCCGCCCAATGAGATTTACTGTCTGAACGATTACCATCATACGCAGTATTACATTCAACAATTGTTCCATCTAAATCCGCGATTAAATCTTTGATTAATTCAGGACGCAAATAATTACTTTTGCTAGATTCGCCTGTGCTGATTTTTACACCAACTTTACCAGTTGGTTTCCAATTCAATGCCTTGTACGCTTTGGCCAAACCATTTGGTGATATATCACGGGTAAAATAAACCACAGGCACATCATTTGACGCAATAACATGATGCCCCACCACAGCACCACCAACCACACCCGCTGCAGCAATCGCAGCAATTACAGATTTTTTCATTTTTTCTCCTTTTAAAACGTGAGTATATTAATAATTCATCAATTAAGATTCTATCAAAAAAAATTGTTCAAAAAAATTTTTATATTTGCTAGGATTATATTCGTGACATGATTTGTAGGAGATTTTTTATATGAAAAAATTCTTTATACTTGCCGTTTTTGCGCCAATTGTTGCGTTTGGTGCCGATGATTGTGCCACGATACGAACCATGCCATCTGGGGAACAGTCTTTATCAGACATTATTAATTTGGGATTATGTCGCAATCCACAAACTGCGGCGGCATACGCATCAATGCGCTCGTCACACTTTAATAAAAATGCGGCATATTCAAATTATTTACCATCTGTGAATGCCAGTATATCTGCCGGTAAAAATTATAAAAATCGTGATTGGGATGATTGGAATTATGGGGCATCTATTTCGGCATCGTATTTAATTTTTGATTTTGGCAAAAGAACTGCTGATATGAATCAAACGATTGCTACATATCGCGCTGTGGGTTTTGATTATGATGAAACAGTGCAAAATTACATTTATTCATTAATTGGTGCATATTACGAATTATTAAATGCAGATGCAGACGTAAAATCTGCAGAATCTGCATTAACTGTGGCACAAACCGCCAAAGACACCGCAGATAAAAAATTCAAGGCGGGTTCCGTGGCCAAGGCAGACGTGTACAAGGCAGAAACAACCCTGGCATCATCACAATTATCATTGGAACGCGCAAAAAACAATCGTGAAATTGCACGTGGAACATTGTTAACAAAACTATCATTTCCCGCAGACCAGGAAATAAAAATTGCGGACATGTCATCCAGTTTTGGTTCAAATGCAGAAAGCGAAAGTATTGATGAATTAATAAAAATTGCCCAAAAAAAACGCCCTGATTTATTAAAGGCATCCGCAAACAAAGATGCCGCGTGGCATAAACGTAATTCTGCATTTTTAAGAAATCTACCATCTATTTCTGCATCTGGTTCTGTATCGTGGAACGAAGAAAAATTGCCGGGTGTTTTTGAACCTGATTCAAATAAACTAAACGGTTCGATTGGCATTCGTGCATCAATGCCATTATTTGCGGGTTTTGCCAACATGTACGGATTGCGCGCGGCAGAATCTGATTACGAACGTGCAAAATACAATGAACAACAAATAACCAACAATGCAATGATGGATGTATTCAGTGCATATCAGAATTATAAAACTGCACAAACAGTTTTACAGCACTCAGAAACTCTGTTGAAATCTGCCACTGAAAACGAACGTGTGACATCTGGGATGTATCGCGTTGGTCGTGCAACAATGTTGGATTGGCAAACTGCCCAATCTGAATTAATCAATGCACAAAAACAAAACAATTCTGCAAAATATGATTTGTTTATAAAACGTGCATCTGTGGCATTGGCAATTGGCGACATAAAATCAGAAATCGAAAGGGAAAAAGATGAACAAAAATAAACGAAAAAATTGGTTTTTACGTCACAAATGGTGGACTGTATTTATTATCGCCTTTGTTGTGATGATTGTTGCGATATTTACAACTGCCAAGAAAGTAGAACAGAAAAAATACGTCACAATGGATATAACGCGTGGCGACATTTTACAAACAGTGACCGCAACTGGGGAAATTATGCCTGTGAATACGGTCAGTGTTGGTTCCCAGGTATCTGGCACAATTGAAGAAATTTTTGTTGATTACAATACCCAGGTTAAAAAAGGCGATAAATTATTAACAATTGAACCATCTGTATTACAGGCCTCGGTTGATGAAGCCAAGGCATCATTAGATTCTGCGATTTCACAACGCAATTATGCGAAAAACGAATACAACAGAAATAAAACATTATATAACGATGGATTTATCGCACGTTCTGAAATGGAAAAATCTCAAACAACTTATGAACAGGCAGAATCTGCCGTTGTGCGCGCACAATCTCAATACGACAAAGCGGTCACAAATCTGGGATATGCAACAATTGTATCGCCGGTGGATGGAACGGTCATTTCACGCAAAGTAGATAAAGGTCAAACAGTTGCTGCATCTTTTCAAACGCCAGATTTATTTTACATTGCCGAAGATTTAACTAAAATGCAAATTGAAACATCTGTATCAGAGGCAGACATTGGCATGATAAAACAAGACCAATCTGTGACATTTACAGTTGATGCCTATTCTGGTCAAACATTTAATGGTTCTGTCCGCCAGGTTCGTTTATCACCCACAACCACTTCGAACGTGGTGGTTTATACTGTGGTTATTGACGTTGACAATTCTGATATGAAATTGATGCCGGGGATGACTGCGTTTGTGACAATAGTTGTTGATTCCGCAACCAATGCATGGAAGGCACAAAATTCCGCATTTTTAATTCGCAGTTTTGACGGAATAATTGAAACATCGGATAAATCAATCACACCACAAAATCATCTGGCTATTCAACGCGATGGGAAAATCATTTTGGTTCCGTATACCAAAGGTCTTGCCACCGCAACAGAAACACAAATAATTTCTGATGAAATTATTGACGGTGATAAAATTGTTATTGGATACATGGGACAATCTTCTAAAACGAAACAATCCAACAATAATCGTGGTGGTATGATGGGTGGCCCCAGTGGTGGCAGACGATAAGGAAAAATTTATGAAACAGCCCCCTATTATTTCAATGAAAAAAATCTGTAAAGTTTTCCCGTTGGAAATCGGTGGTGAACAACAGGTTTTATTTGATATTTCATTTACTATTAATCCCGGCGAATTTGTCGCAATTATGGGACCATCTGGTTCTGGGAAATCAACATGTATGAATATCATTGGTGCTTTGGATTCTGCAACATCTGGGGTTTATGAATTATACGGCAAAGATATTACCACATTGTTTCCTGATGAATTGGCAAAAATCAGAAACGAATATATCGGCTTTGTTTTTCAAAATTTTAATTTATTACCAAAACGTACTATATTGGATAACGTGATGTTGCCGTTAATGTATCGCGGTCTGCCAATAACAGAAAGATTGGAACGCGCACGAGAAATGTTAAAATTGGTCAATTTGGAAAAATTTGAATCTTATTTGCCAACCCAATTATCTGGCGGTATGAAACAGCGTGTCGCAATTGCGCGCGCATTGGCTGGTAATCCAAAATTAATTCTGGCGGACGAGCCAACTGGGGCATTGGATTCAAAGATGGGAAATGAAATATTAAAATTTTTCAAAAAATTAAATAAAGATTTGGGAATAACAATTGTGATGATTACACATGAATTTGAAATTGCACAATATGCAAATCGTGTAATTCATATTTATGACGGACATATAACATATGATGGGGCAATTCCAAAAAATGAATCTGTGTTATTAAAATCAGAACAAAAGGTACGCAAACAATGACATTTTACGATATTTTGCATGAATCTTGGTTATCGATAAGTGGAAATAAAATGCGTTCTTTCCTGACAGTGTTGGGGATTGTTATCGGTATTATGGCGGTTGTTGTTATGGTTGCGGTTGGCGAAACAGTGCAACAATCAATCACAGACCAATTTTCATCTTTGGGCACAAATACAATTATGGTACGTGCCGGTGCGGCACAAAGTGGTGGCATCCGCACTGGGAATCGTATGACATTAACGATTGATGATGTTAAATATATATCCCAATTACCAGATGTTGCGGCGGCAACGCCATTGGAAAACAGTGGTGCCCAGGTGGTATATGGCAATAAAAATTGGTCAACATCAATGGTTGGTGTATATCCCGGATACGCAATTGTTCAAAACATTGAAATGGAATACGGCAGTTTCTTAGACATGTCCGCAATTCGTAATGCATCAACGTATGCAGTTATTGGACCAAACACAGCCGAAGAATTAGGAATGCCCAAAAATCCTGTTGGGGAAATCATACGTGTTCGCAACACACCATTGACAGTTATCGGTGTCACCAAGGCCAAGGGTGATTCTGCGATGGGCTCACAAGACGATATGATAATTGTTCCAATTACTACATTAAAAAAACGCATAAACGGTTCGCGTTTTCCAAATGCTGTTGGAATGGTCGCATTAAAATTATATCAAGATGCAGACAACAATATTGTCACAGAACAAATCACAACACTACTGCGTCAACGTCATAAATTAAAAGATGGCGATGCGGATGATTTCCAAATAACAGACATGAAACAGGTTATGGAAACAATGGAAACCGTGACTGGATATTTGACATTATTGTTGATTGCGATTGCGGCGGTATCTTTACTGGTTGGTTCAATTGGAATTATGAATATGATGTTGGTATCTGTTGCTGAACGCACGCGTGAAATTGGTATTCGCAAGGCAATCGGTGCACAAGAATCCACAATCGTCACACAATTTTTATCTGAATCAATATTGATTTCATTTATCGGTTCAATGTTTGGTTTGTTTCTGGGGGTTGGATTATCCCAGGGTGTTGGTCGTTTAATATTACATTACAACGTGCCGTTTTCAATTTGGCCGGTGATTGTATCAATATCTGTGGCAATTGTTGTTGGTTTAGTATCTGGGGTTATGCCCGCAATTAAGGCGGCAAAATTAAACCCGATTGACAGTTTAAGATACGAATAAAACCAGCCCCAAATTCAGGGGCTGTTTTTTAATATTTATTATCTGTGATTTTGACGTCGCATCATATATTTTCTACCACCATACAATGCACCAATCGCTACTGTACCCAAAATCAAATTGCGTGTTGTTTTTTGACGTTTATCATTTTGTTTTTGTTGTGCGATATCAAATTGCTGTTGCGCCGCCCTGGTTTCATTAACAGCCAAAGATTGTTTAAAGCAATCTTTTGCCCGGCTATAATTTCCCTTGGCTAAATACGCCATCCCCATATTGTAATATGCCGCGCCTTTTTGTTTATCAGTTGTTGCATATTTCAATGCCTTTTTGGCTGCCTTTAACGCGATATCATAATTACCGTTTTGGTAAGCGATATATGATGTATCATTTTGTGAATTGGCATCCACTTCTGTATAAAAAACAGCATCTTTATAACCATTGGAAACTTCTTGCCAAATATAATCAGGAACAATATCTTTAACATTTTTGCATTTGACAGATTTCTTTACACCTTCATTTAATACCAACGTTGTTGTTTTTGGTTGTTTTGCTTTTTCCAAATTTTGACGTATTTTTGAAAAATCCCATTCATAAAAATCATCTTTATCGCATTTTGGGTTACCATTTTCCAACACCACCATATCACTTATTTCTAATTTATAACAACCTTCGGCACGCAAAAACAATAAATCTGAATATTGCATTTTACCCATAATCAATGCGGCAAAGAAATAACATCTGTTCAAAACACCAGGTTGTTGACGCCAACCTGTCAAAGTTTTTGCCAAATCTGCCCCTGTTTTACCGGCATTTAACGCTTCAACAAATTTAGAATTTCTGAAATTTTTACCCCCAACACAATATCTTAAAACACATGCAGCAACCAAAGTATTTTTATCCATTGGAACATTGACGTATTTTTTTATATCAGGTAAAACTTCAAATGTTAAATAACGTCCTGTGTACACATCAGATTCTGCGATTGTTGGCACAGGTGTTGATGATGTCACTTTCTTACTAGTTCCATCTTTATTATATAAAATCGTTAAACCGTGCCCCGCTGTCCACGCTTCACCACACCAATATATATATTCATAATAATTTTCAACAAACGCCAAAGCAAATTTGATTTCACTGCGTGAATCTTCAAATAATTTCACATTACCATATGGGTCAGATATGGTTTCTTGTTGTGTTTGCTCGTTTGTATTTTCTTCTTTGTCTTGTTTGTCGGCACACCCAGCAACAACACCACCCGCCAACATTGACCCCAATAATATATTCAACTTTAATGTTTTATTATCCATATTCATATTTTTCCTTTTGTCACACACTAAACATAACACAAATATTTTTATTGTCAAATGTATTATTCAAAAAAAACCCACCCTTTTGGGTGGTTTTTATTGTTAACAATCGTTATTTCTGACGTTGATTTACCGCAGATAACGCAATTGTATCTTTGGCAAGTTTAACACTGTCTGCCGCTGCTTTTGCTTCTCTGATTTTTTCAGCACGTTCACGTTCATATTTGGCATCCATATATTTTCTATTTCCCAGCCAAACACCAGCCAACAACACCAAAAAGCCAGCGCAACACATCAAAGGAATCAAAGTCACTTTATTTTCATCCCAATATTTATTTTTTTTAGCCATTTTTAACACCTTTTGTTTTATTCTCTCGCCCACAGAATAACTGTAAACAGTTATTGCCTTTGATGCAACAAAAAATAGCATTTTAAATTTCGTAAATCTACGAACAGATACTATGCCTGATTTGTTGATGTTCGGACAAAATGTTAAGGTGTTTATAGACAAACAAATAAATTTTGAATTGTAAAAACAACCAAAAAATATTAAAATTAAGATATCATTAAATACTTATTGGAGATGGACATATGTCAAATATACCCTTTGCACTAGAAGATGGCAAATTGCGGATTAACCCGAATTTATCCTATTTTTTTGTATTGGGCATGAAAACACAAGAAAACAAGGAACATTGGACTGAAAAATTTATATTGGATCCGCATAAAAAAACAATGATTTGTTTTGGTGGCGACCAAACAAGAGATGCACGTGCCGCAAATGGATATATAAACCAATTTACCAAAACATTTGGCTTTTCTGATGTTCAACAACAAAACATGCAAATGTTATCACATTATTACAATTGGCCAGTTGAATTTCAGCGTACATTTCAAGGGGCTACAAATTTTAAGGAATTGATTCAAGATTCATATCTGAGAGAGGTTTTGAAAGTATTTATGCCTGTTATAGCAACAGAAAACAAATCAAATTGGACTAAATTGCCCGATAAAGATTTGTTAAATAATATGCGCAATATTATGTTTGTCACCCATTGTTATGGAACGGGACAGATGATTAAAGTCATAAATACACTTAAACAGAAAATGTTGTCTTTGGGTTATGAAGAAAAATTGATAGACCGCGCATTGAAACAAATTTTGTGTATCACAAACAATTCTCAATTGGAAATGACAGAAAACATACCAACAACAACTTTGCAACGTTATTCTGTGGCAGACGGACAATCTGAGAGAAAGTATAACCCTAAATATTCAAATTCTTATCCTGTTCATTTGGACACCCACACAGAATTTAAAAAAATCAAAGGCAAAAAATCCGCATTTATAGAATTAAAACCAAATGATGTGATATTGGCATTTGATAAGATTTTGAAATCGACTACTCGCCAAGGGAGCGGTACAGAACATAACGATGGTTTTTTTACAACAGACAAAAAACAATTAACAAAGGTCGGTCAAGACCAAATGGAATTAACACACTTAATTATTCAATATTGGTACAATAATCACGACGAAATGCCAAATGCGATAGATTTGTTAAAAAAAGTATCAAAAGGGACTAATTTAGAAATGTTTGTTGGAACATCAATTCTTAATGGTGAAATATTGAAAAAAGAACACAACAACCCCATGCGTAATCCACATTTTTTAGAAGTTGTTAAAAATCGTTTTGAAAACCCAGACATAGAACCAGAACATACAGGTATATGGAAGTTATTAGAAAACTCTCGAAAAGGTTAGATTTCTAACCTTTTATTTTTAAAAATTCGTAAATGTGTGAAACAGTGGTCTTTTATTTTGGCGACCCCATCTGTGCAATTCACAAACTAATGATATGCACGATTTGTTATGTTTCGGGAAAGATGTTAAGGTGTTTTTGGCGGGATTTTGTTAAACACGCTTAACAAAATATTATATTTGTATTATACATAAGATAACAAAACCAAAGGTAAATACAATGGCAGATAAAAAATACCCAATGGATATAACGGTTGCTTGCAGTATGGGTTTAGAGGGTGGTTTGGCACGTTTTAAGGACAATTTGCCTAATTTCTCAAAAGATGATTTTGATTTGGTTCACGAATGGAATCGCAATTTGAAAAAGACTATGAAAGAACCAGAATTCAAAGAACATATGACAACGACATATCGTATCTTATTGCATTTGCCAGCTGTTACATTATCAAAAATCATTGATAAATTGGCTGTTCCTTACCGCAGTTATTATTATGCAAAAAGATTTTTAGATGCGGCACACTTTGTGTACGAACGTGCGGAACAAAATGCCAATGTTATAGATTTTGGTCGTGGTTTATCACCATGGGGACATGTTGTGAAACAAAACCGCCCAGATATTCAAATGTACACTTTTGATAAGGACGAAACAAATATTGTGTTCAGTGCCGTATCAAAGAAATTAAATTTATCAATACCACGTTTTAATGAAATGCCAACAGAACCTAAATTCGACAAGGATGTTTTTGTGTCTTTGGGAACATTTGTGTATCTGGATAATGCAGAACAGGCCAAGAAACTAAAAGAAACATCTGCACAATTCAGAAACATGTTTGTTGAATTGGACAAACCAAATACGGTTCAACAAGACAAAGAACTTGTGAATAATTTAGGAACAGAATATAACGCTGGTTTTTCAAGACAAGAATTAACCAAACTCTTAGGAACACAAATACCGTTTGAATTGAAAGAAATCGGTGGACGTGTCAAAGACGCACGTATTGCACAAGCATTAAAATCTGCAACAGAACAATTTTTGGTAAGATAAATAAAAAGGTTAGATTTCCAACCTTTTATTTTTAAAAGTTCGTAAATGTATGAAACGGTGGTGATTTTGATTTGTTGTCGTTCGGGAAAGATGTTAAAGCATTTTTAGGGGAAAAAGTTTGACAAATAAAATATTTACTATATGATTTTTCAATAATATAAAGGTGTTGGTGAAAAAAAATGGAAAAACAAGTTATTATCAAAAAAGTTTGTGAACAAATCACGGAACAAACAGGTGTGCGTGTTTCAGTAAATTCCATGGGCAGTAGGTTTATAGAGGATTTAGGGTTGGATCCACTGGATGTTGTTGAGATTATAATGCGTACTGAAAAAGCGTTTAATATTACTGTAGATGATTATAAAACCGATTATCCAGATATGTGTACTGTGGGCGACCTTGTAGGGTATATTGCTAACAACCTTTCGGATACGAGAATTAAAACCGCCAGAACTTCTCATGATGTTTTTTTGACACAAGCTGGTCACAAAGTGGATCCAAAAAGTGTTATAACCCCAGAAATTCAGCAAGTTTTAGATCAAAATGGGGTGCATACATGTACGGGACCAGATGGTGGGTTGGCATTTCGTAAATACGGTAGCAGATTTTATTTGGATCCGACTTCTTCAGAAAAGTTTTTGGATTTGATTGTTAGAGATACCAATAGAAATAGATAACATAAAATTTCCAAACCCAAAAATCACCAGAATTGGTGATTTTTGTTATTTTGGCATCCGCCTCTGTGCAATTTGCGAACTAATGAAATCAAAGATTTGTTGCGGTTTGGAAAAGATATTAAAACATTTTTGGAAATTTTATAATTATACAAAAAAACAAACAGAATTAATTACGTTTAAAATAAAAACGACACCCGTCTAAAAGAATATAAATAGAATCTTGGTTTGATACGTAAAACTTTTCTGTTAAATTGTCGTCTGTTTTTACAAAAAGTTCTTGGGCTTTCTCATCCAAATCATATTCGCCAACAGTAAAATTGCGAACATCTATTTTAATATAAGTGTTTGCATAAAAATGCTGAGCAGTGCTTTCACAATCTGTGGTTATATGTCCAGCATATTCAAATCTATCAAAAGACCAATTGCCACATAAATCACATGACTGGCTGTTAGCAGAACTACAGCCAATCAAGAACGCAAAAAACGCAATAATTTTTTTCATACGCCTTATTGTAAATCATATAATAACAGAAATCAAATCAATATATACCACGATTATATAAATCCCATTTGTTTTGTCTGCGGTTAATTAAACCGTTTGATATCTCACCTTGTGAACGGTTCCATGCTTTCCATGCAGATTCTAAATTTGGATATACAGAACTATGAAAATTCGGATTGTTTATATATTTAACAACTGTTGAATTTGCAAAATTCTTTGCACCTATGTTATAAGCCAAAGACACAAGTGCATCGTATTGATTTTGTTTTAACGGAACAGATATATTATTTTTTACTGCATGTTCTGCGGTTGTGATATCGGTGCGTAATAATTCGGTTGCAGTTCGGGAAAGATGTTAAGATGTTTTTGAATAACAATATATTACAGTTTTGATGTATCGAACACATATTTTCGTGTTTTTATTCCATTAACTATATTTATAGAATCTAATTTTCCACCCATTTTTTCTGATGTACGCCAAGCCGGAATATTATCATCATGGTTAAATATTAACACTTGTTTAATACCCATTTCTTTGGCTTTTTTTAATGTTTCTAACATTATGATATTTCCATATCCTTGCCCACGATATTCTGGCAAAATATGGGTGCCTATATGACCACCGTCTTTTTTTAAATTATCATTCAGGTAGTGTCTTAAATTACTAACCCCAACAGGTTTTCCATCAACATACATAATAAAAGTTGTCCCAGGAACATAACCATCACGCAAATTTTTACCATGTGAAGAATCTATTTCTTTTTGAACCCAAACCGCAAATTCTTCTTTTGACAATCCATGTGCCCGATTGTTTTTACCGTTTTCAGATGCAGGCAATTTTTGAAAAAAATCATACAAAGTATTCGCATCTGATAATTGCAATGGTTTTAATTGTATTTTCATATGTTGTCCTTTTCAGTTTGTCTTTGGTTATAATTATATCATAAAAGTTCGTAAATGTGTAAAACTGTGTCTGTTTTCAATACCTAACTTACGAACTTGTGAAAGTATTGAAAAACAGCCCCACTTGCTTGCCTCGATACGCAATAATAAAAATCTATAAAAACTCGT
>CAMORN010000008.1 GCA_946623825.1 uncultured Alphaproteobacteria bacterium | reverse complement strand
TAGAATTATCTTTTTTCTTAAAAATATTATTTTCTTTTTTCATGTCTTTTCCTAAAGCTTGTTCTTTTTCCCTCTGGAACGATTAAGATTCTGTC
This sequence comes from uncultured Alphaproteobacteria bacterium, assembly GCA_946623825.1. Taxonomy (GTDB): domain Bacteria; phylum Pseudomonadota; class Alphaproteobacteria; order Rs-D84; family Rs-D84; genus Enterousia. The sequence goes on along the minus strand of CAMORN010000008.1, from coordinate 18,590 downwards.
GTTTAATCTTCGCAATGTGCAATGACCCAATGTAAATTTGCAATCATTATGCAATTTAGATAATGCGTTTTGCAAAGAATTCAAGCGCGGAATATAATCATTTCCCCCAATTTTCTGAATCAACAGACCCAACAATTTTAATCTAATTTCTTCTGCTTCGTCAAATAAAAAAGAATCTAGGAACAAAGCACCCCATGAACGAATAACCATTTCAATTCTGGCATCCAGATATTTTTCCATCCATTGACGTGTTCGCCCAAGATTTTGCACAGCTAATAAAATGCGAGCATCACTGATACCCAATTTTTCATCTAACAAATGACGGTTCTGACGAATTTTTACGCGGGTGTAATGTTCATCTGTATTCATAGAATCGACAAAATATTTAATATTATTGTCTTCGCAATATTTTTTTATTTCGCTGCGCGGAACATTTAATAATGGTCTCAAAATTTTAATACCATCGCGTTCAGATTCTTGCATCATACCAGACAGACCGAACAAACCACTGCCCCGTGATAAATTCATCAAAAAAGTTTCAATTTGATCGTCGCTTTGATGTGCAGTCAATAAATATTCAATATTATTTTCATGACAAAAATCTGTCATCATTTTATAACGCGCCTGACGTGCGGCTGCTTCCAACCCATTTTCAGGTTTTTTATCATCCCAATAAAAAATATGCACAGGAATATTTAATTTTTCACAAACACTTTTTACATATTCTGTTTCTATGTCTGCCTCTGGTCGCAAACGATGATTCACATGCAAACAAACAACATCCATTTTAATATTATGTAACCAATATAATAAGCACATAGAATCAACGCCACCACTGACCCCAACAGCGACTTTCGATTGTTTATATTTAGCAATAAAACCCAAAAAATTTTGATTCATAACAGACCTATTTTATGGTATAATTTCCAAAAATAAAGGAAAAAAGAATATGATGAATAAAATAAAATCAGTTGCCGTATATTGCGGGCATCAAATGGGTAATAATCCTGAATTTGCAAAGGACGCGAAAAAGATAGGTGAATTATTAGCACGAAATAAAATAACATTGGTTTTTGGTGGTGGAAATGTTGGTTTAATGGGAACTGCGGCATCTGCTGCGTTGGAAAACGGTGGCGAAGTTATCGGTATAACAACAACACATGTTGTATCTCTGCAAGAACCAGCGCACAAAGATTTAGAAGTTAAAATTGTAGATGGTCTGTCCAAACGCAAACAGGAAATGTATGATTTATCAGACGCATTTATTATTTTGCCGGGTGGAATTGGAACATTGGACGAAATGACAGATATCATGACCAAACAACAGGTTGGCGAATCTTGCAAGCCTATATTTTTAATGAATACTGCAAAATATTGGGAAATATTTGGACAGGTTATGGTCCACATGCAAGACGAAGGTTTTATGCCAAACGCAGAAGACTACAATTTGCATGTAGTCAACACCCCAGAAGAATTATTTGATAAATTATTGAATGACAACAACCTTGTCACGACTTGCAAGGCCTTTTGATATAGTAATTTTTGATTTTGGCACATTGAAATATTTTGCCAATAATTCGATAACGGAATCATTTGCCCGCCCCTTTTCAGGGGCGACATTTGTATAAACACGCAATTGGCCGTTTTCTTCTACGACCTTTGGTTGTTTTGCATGTGGTGTTACACGCACATTAAAAATCTTCTTTGAATCGTTCATCACTCATTATATGTACATGAAAATGCATCACAGATTGCCCCGCCCCACGACCGGTATTTGCAACAGTTCTGAAATTATCACGCAAGCCCAATTTTTCAACCGTATTACGAACCCCAGCCCAGAAAGCAATTTGCAGAGATTCAGGTGCATTTTGTGTAAAATCAAAAATATCTGTATATTCACCGCGTGGAATAACCAAAACATGAACACGCGCACGTGGTGCAACATCATAGAAAGCCAACACATTATCATCACTGTAAACAGTTTTATTTGGAATTTCGCCACGCAAAATTTTTGCGAAAACATTATCTTTGTTATACATTATTTTCCCCTTTCTTGATTTTGATACATTTTTATTAATGGAATGTAAGTTTTTTGATAATTTCCCAATTTGAAAGTATCTGGAATAATTACAGATGTTGTATCGCTGACGACAACACCATCTTTTTTCATCTGTTCTAATTTCAGTTTTTCTTGCTCTAATCTGACACTTGAACGTCTGCATTCATTTCCGATAATACCAGTTAAAAACATTAAACAAATAAGCCACAAACACCCATTAATAGGCATTGCGCACCCCGGTCTGACGGGCATTTGTTGTTGTGGCTGATTTGGTTGAGATATCACAGGTTTTTGTTCTTTAATTTTCTTTGATTTTTTCATTTAATACTTTACCCTTGTTTATATGATATAGATATACCCAAAAATATAAATAAAATCAAGGTCTTGAAAACTAAATTTTTTTACTTATATTTCCAGTATGTAAAAGGAGTTTTTATTATGTTTAAACCATTACATAACTATGTCCTGCTGACCAGAATCGAAGAAGAAAACATCACAGCAGGCGGAATAATTATCCCAGATACAGCAAAAGAAAAACCTGTTCACGGCAAAGTAATTGCTGTTGGTGACGGAATTTATGAAAACGGAGAAAAGATTCCTATGTCTGTCAAGGTTGGCGACAATGTATTATTTGCAAAATGGGCTTCATCTGCAAATGAAGTAAAAATCGAAGGCAAAGATTACATTTTAATCAAAGAATCAGACATATTGGGTATCTTATAATAAAAGGAACAAAAATATGGCAAAAGATATTGTTTTTAATACAGACAAATTGGCTGCGGGTGTTGATAAATTAGCAAACGCAGTAAAAATCACCATGGGACCAAAAGGTCGCACGGTTGTCATTGAACGCGCATATGGCGCACCAGTTGCAACAAAAGATGGTGTCACCGTTGCAAAAGAAGTTTCTTTAAAAGATAACGCTGAAAACATCGGTGCAAAAATGATTCAGGAAGTTGCAAAACGCGCTGGCGACAGTGCCGGTGACGGAACAACAACCGCAACTGTTTTGGCACAAAATTTATTCAAAGAAGGTCGTCGTGTAATCGCAGCCGGCATGAATCCAATGGACATCAAACGCGGTATTGATATTGCTGTGTCCGCCGTTGTTGCCGACATTGAAAAACACGCCCGTCCGGTCAAAGATTCTTCTGAAATAGCTCAGGTTGCGACGATTTCCGCAAACAGCGATTCCGAAATCGGTCAAAAAATTGCAGATGCAATGGAAAAAGTTGGCAAAGAAGGCGTTATCACTGTCCAAGAAGCCAAGGGTCTGGACACCGAAATTGATGTGGTTGAAGGTATGCAATTTGACCAAGGTTTCATGTCCCCTTATTTCGTAACAAACAGCGAAAAAATGTTGGCGGAATTGGAAAACGCACAAATTTTGGTTTCTGAAAAGAAAATCACAGGTCTGCAAGCCCTGCTTCCTATATTGGAACCAATCGCTCAACAGGGTCGCCCATTGTTGATTATTGCCGAAGATGTCGAAAACGAAGCACTCGCAACATTGGTATTGAACCGTTTGCGTGGCGGATTAAAGGTTTGCGCAGTCAAAGCACCTGGATTTGGTGACCGTCGCAAAGAAATGTTGAAAGATATCGCAATTGTAACCGGTGCAACCGTCATATCTGATGATATGGGTATGACATTTGAAAACATTACACCGGCGGTATTGGGTTCTGCAAAACGCGTTGTTGTTGCGAAAGATAAAACTTTGTTGGTCAATGGCAACGGCGACAAAGAAGCAATCCAAAACCGTGCAGATGAAATCAGAAAAACCATCACAACCACAACCAGCGAATATGACCGCGACAAATTGGCGGAAAGATTGGCTAAATTGGTTGGCGGTGTTGCTGTTATTCACGTTGGCGGTATGACAGAAGTAGAAGTTAAAGAAAAGAAAGACCGCGTAGATGACGCATTGGCCGCAACACGTGCCGCCGTCGAAGAAGGCATAGTTGCCGGTGGTGGTGTCGCATTGGTTCGTGCAGTCAGCGCCTTGAACGGTTTAACCGGTGCAAACCCAGACCAAAATGTTGGTATTGATATTGTCCGCAAAGCCATCGTTGCCCCATGTATGCAAATTGCAGAAAACGCGGGTGTATCTGGCGAAATCGTTGTTGGCAAAATCATGGAAAATTCCGACTATAATTTCGGTTATAACGCACAAAGCGGTGAATATGTTGACATGATGAACGCCGGCATTATTGACCCAGCCAAAGTTGTAAAAACCGCGCTTCAAGCGGCCGCATCAACCGCGGGTGTGTTATTGACAACGGGCGCAGTTATGTCTGAAATCCCAGAAGAAAAATCATCAACCACACCAAACGGTGCGATGCCTGCAATGATGTAATATCCAACAAAAAATAAAAGACCCGATTTTTATCGGGTTTTTTATTTATAAAAAAACACCCCGAATAATCGGGGTGCAAAGGAAAAGGGAGAGATGCCCCTTTATCGGGACGGACACAACCCCGCCCCAATCTCGTTTAACAACATTACCCGTTATTGCCGGTTGTTGTTTGTGGTTTGCTGAAACGCCAACCACGGAATGTTTTACCCTTAATTGTCTGAGCCTTAACCGGTGTTCTGATATCACCGTCATATTTCGCACTTCCCGCATTGTTCGCAGATATATCTTCGTCATCTGCCCCCAACCAATTAATGTTAATCGTATTCGCATCACACATGTAATCTATGTATGGTGCAGAACCAGATACTGTAATAGTATTACTTGCAACTTGAATAGAATAAATAATTTGATTAGGACCAGACACTCCAAATTCTTGTTCTACTGTATTTGCATCATATGTATTAAAAAGACCTGCATAAACCGCTTCAAAAATAGCAGAAAAAGCGGCATCACCAACAGCATAATTTTCACAATCCGTACCAAAATAAGGCATGTCACCACCACCCCAATCAGATGATGCCGAAACACCATTTATGCTTGTAAATCTATGTTGATTTGGCATATATTCATTTTCAGCATCACACTTTGTGGTTCCCGTTATTGAAATATTTTTATCTGGAAAAACAACCATCCAATCTCCGTTTTGCGCAGATTGTCTGAAACTTGCAAAATCTGAATTTTGTTGTGATAATGTGTTACAAGATAAAGTATCGTATGTTACTGAATACCCCAAACCATTGGCTACAATACATCTTTCATCACCAGTTAACCCTTTTTCATAATGATAATTTGTGGCACTTGATGCATTAGAACTTTGAAAATCTGATTCTCTTGCAAGATCAATAAAAGGTTGCCATATAGAAACTTGTTGGCTTCCACTATTTTGTTGATGTCCTTGAACTGAATCTATCGCCTGTGTAAACATTCCCTTTTCTGCGGCGGATAAAGATGACCAAAGCATTTCCCAATTCGCAAACGCCTGTTCTGCTTGTTCTGCAAAATATGAATCTGGAACATTGGTTATATCTTGACCCTGTGCCTGTGCCATTTGTTTTGCCAATATGACACCTTGGGCGGTGGTTAAATCTGGTCTTTTATGATAGCCATTTACACAATCAAAATTTATTGAACATGTTGGGGTGACAGCATCACATTGTGAACCATAATATTGGGTACCACTTGTTGTTTCATGTCCATATGATACATTTGTTGAATGTGCCGGTGCTGTTGGGTTTGTACATGACGCGGAACATGTTTTATAACACATATTCCCATTTGTTGCGCCCGCCGGTGATAATGTATATGAACCATCACCCAATGTTGAACATGATGTAAGACCTTGGTCTGATTCACTGTCATATGTCGCATCTGTTAATCCGGTACAAAAATTACCCGCTGTACATTGTGCCCCATTTGTATCTTCGGAACCAGCCGGTAAATAATTACCCGCGGCAATGTTATATAAAATATCTGTATATTCTGCGGTGGCGTTAACTGAACCCTCGTACACGCCCGCCATATTTGTTTCGGTGGCGGCGTTCGTATATGTTGTATTTTCCTGCATCAAGCCATTTGACGGAAATGTTTCTGCCATTGCTGGCGCAAACGACATTATTAACATAGAACTTAAAAATATTTTATTTTTCATTTTTCTCTTTCCATTATTTTATAAATTTAAAAAAAACAGACAAATAACGTCATCAACGTTATTTGTCTGTTTTCATATTTGCGTGAATTTCATTCACGCAATAATCACGCAAAGAAACTATCTGTGTGTGTGTGTGTGTGTGTGTGTGTGTGTGTGTGTGTGTGTGTGTGTGTGTGTAGAAAACTGCGGCTTTCAGCGTACTCACTCTCTTTTTTCCTTTATTTTTTTCGTTCCTATTATACCAAAAATCGCATCTTAAAAAAAGCATAAAAAAACACAGACATTTTGTCGGTGTTTTTATTTAGAATTTAATAAATAATTTTGTATTTGTTGTTGTCGCAAAACTCTGATATCTGGCAACAATTTATCATTGAAATAAAATTGTTCGGTTCCGTCTTTTTCAATTAAACCTATTGAATCTATTTCTTGTTTTTCATTTACATAAACCGCAATTGGTCTGTGTTTTGATTTGCGTAATAACGAAGTGTCTGCGTTTGCCGTTTGTTTTACACGAAAATCACCAATATTCCATTTGAATATTGGATAAATACCCGAAATTGGTCGTTTTAATTTTTTTGTAAAATTTTGGGTATCTTGAACATTTGTTCTGATATTATAAGATTGGTGTTTATAAAACCCAAGCGCCCAAGAATAAAACATACCATGAATCTTCGCATGAAATAAATTTACCGCATGTTCAAATTCAGACAATAAATTTTTACCAATACCATAACCCTGAAATTCAGGTTTCACAAATAAAGAATCAAGATAGAAATCCCCCGCCCCCAATTGATAACCATTTGCAAAACCGACCAAAGAATCATTGATATAGGCACCAAACGCAACATTATTATCAAAATTTTTCCAAGCCTTGTAATAAGCATCTATAATATTAGCATATGCACCATACATAAACATATGACCATGTTGGGCACGTGCAGATGTTTCCACATCAACAAATTCATCCCACAAATGCGGGTCTGATTTTTGATTAAAAATTGGTCTTATTACATAATTTTGTTGCACGATATTCCACCCCCAACAATATAAATATAGACCAATTTTTTATTTTGTCAATATTAAATAAAGAAACACTAAATCAAATTATTTTTTCAATACGCTGAATATTTCCCAATGGACAGAGCCAACAAATTGGTCTATTGGAAATATAGTTTCAATTTTATATCCGCCCGTCTGCAACACCGCGCAATCTTTTATAAATGTTTCTGGGTTGCATGATATATATATGATTTTTTTCACATTTGATTTCGATAATTCTTTGCTTTGTTTTTGTGCGCCAGCACGTGGCGGGTCCATTATAACGACATCATATTGATTCAGATTTTTTGCCGACAAAGGTTTTTTGAACAAATCGCGTTTCACACCATTTCCAACAATATCGAACCCCGTCGCATTTGTGGCAAATGTAAAATTACCCAAACCACAAAATAAATCAGCAACCCTTTTTTCACCATTTACATATTTAACAACCGAATCGCGCAATATTTGTTCTGTTTCAATGGTCGGTTGCAAAAACGCGTGTGGCGGATAATTTACAATTTTATCATTGAATCTGATTTCAGGTTCTGAATATTTTCTGATTGTTTTGTCGTTCCATGTGAATCTGATAATTTGTGGTGGCAATTTTTCCACAGATTGTCTGAATTCAGCGCTGAAATAAGGAACCTTGCTTTCCACCGCAACATCAATTCCATTTTCACATTTCGTTACCAATACAGACCCCGCACCCGTCCATTTTAATTTTGCTAAAACCGGTATAACCGCATTTATTTCATCACATAAATTCGGGCAAGATTTTATATCGACAATATCTTTGCTCTGCTTTTTATAGAAACCGAAATGTCCGTCCACAAACGCAAAATCAGCACGACGACGCGTTCCAATTTGTCCCCAAACTGTTTTTTCTGTGAAATCTATCTTTGGCAGAAGTTTGATTTTTTCGTTTCTGTAATTTTCATTACTGAAATCAAATTTACAACCGCCACAAATGTTAAAAAACGGACACGACATTATGTTTTTTTACCTCTTGTTTTCGATAATAACATAAAAACAACCTTGATTCCAACTGAAATTCAATCTATCATATAGATATGGTAAAAAATTCAGATAAAAAAATTGCTTTATTCGCCGGCGCATTATCTTTGCCGTTTTTCACACGCGATGCGTTGCGTAAAAATGGCTGGGATGTTTTTGTTGTTGGGATAAAAAACTTTTATGACCCTGCCCTTAAACCAGATATGGTTGTGCGCATTGGTGGTGGTGGCGCTGCTGCACGCGAATGTAAAAAACGCGGAATTCATAAATTGGTTTTCGTGGGCGCATTGGGACATATAAATTTATCTGATATCAGACCTGATTTGTGGTCGCTGTCTGTTTTATTAAGTGTTTTAAAACATCAACGGGGGTATGATTCTATGGCTGTCGCATTTAACAAGGCTTTGGAAAAACGCGGATATGAAATCGTCGCTGCACAAGATTTAGCACCAGAATTGGCTTTCACAAAATCTGGGGTACAAACACGCGTTAAACCATCTAAAAACGATGAAAAAGATATTGAACGCGCGATTCAGGTTTCACACGTTATCGGAACAGAAGATATCGGTGCATCCGTGGTTGTTGATAAACAAGTTGTCGCCGTAGAAGCCGCCGAAGGAACCGCCCGTATGTTGGACCGCGTTGTCGAAATGCGTAAAAACAAAAGAAAATCTGGTGGGGTTTTCGCAAAAATGACAAAACCAGGTCAAGATTTAAGAATAGATATTCCTGCGATTGGTGTTGATACTGTTCGTGCGGTCAAGGCTGCAAAATTACATGGAATTATTGTAAACGCAAAAACTTGCTTTGTTATTGATAAACCTGCTGTTTTGGACGCAGCAAACAAAGCCAAGATTTTCATTAAAGCTATTTAATATAAAAAAACCGTCAAATGACGGTTTTTTTATTTCTTTATTCAAATTTTTTATTTGATGTCTTTTATTGTCACTTTAAACACAACATCTTTTCCCGCCAATTCTGGATAATAATTCAAAGGAAAAGTGATTTTGACATCACGTGATTCACCAACCTTGGCACCGACCAATTGTTCTTCAAAACCTGGAACAAAAGAACCACTGCCCAATTTTAATGGATAATCAGATGCTGTTCCGCCCTGAAATTGTTCTGTTCCCATAAAACCAGCGAAATCAATAATAACTGTATCACCATTTTTAGCAATTTTTTCACAAGCACCCAAAACTGCACACATCGCGATTACCCCCATAATTTTTTTCATGGATAAATTCCTTTTTTATTCGTGTTGATTATATACACAGCGGAAACCATATTCGCGCATTGTTACGCCTTCGGCTTCGATTCTGTATTCAAAGAAAGATGTTGGACGCATAACCTGACTTGATGGACGGTCATACACAACAACAATAGATTCTGCGTTTCGACCACAGACCTGTTTCATTTCATAATCTGCAACCTTGGCCAATACGGTACGAGCATCAGCATCAACATCTGTACCATTTGCATTTTGCATTAAACGCAAACGCATTTCACGCAAATCAGAATCACCCAACAATATTTCTATGCGAACCATTGTGCCCTTGTATTCCTGCCATCTGGTTTCTTTTCGGGCGCTATTCCAATGATTTGCGATTGCTTCGCGTTCAGCCATACTTCTTGGTTGATACGAATCGATATCTGAAAATTCATTTTGTTCAGTTATATATTCGCTGGTTTCTTCGGTAAAGACTTCGCCAGCACCACCATAATAACCATCATTTGCACAGCCCGCAATGGCCAAACAAACACCTAAAATATAAAAAATAGATTTTTTCATTTTCCCTTTCTCTTTTTTTTTTATTTTATCAAATAAAGTTTTTTGATTCAAGCCACGATTTATGATAAAATAGAATTATGTCAAATGTAGTTCTTGATTCTTTATTAAAACCATTGGAAGAATTTTTCACTCCTTCCTTTGTTGAAGAAATTGCTATAAACCATGCTGGCGAAGTTTGGTTGCGTTTAAACGGCGCACGCGTACCATGGGTTTCGTATGCAGCAGATAAATTATCAAAACAATATCTGGTTGATTTAATTCACACTGTTGCAAATATATACGAAAAACCTTTCGACCCAATTCATGGAATACCGGTTGTGTATGCAACATTACCTGGGAATCATCGTTTTTCTGCAATTGCCGGTCCAAATGTTCAATATGATGAACGCGATGTTACGGGCGGTGTCGCATTGAATATTCGTGGTGGCGGTGTTCACGAAACTAATTTCAAGAACTATCATCTGGAACGTGGCAAACAATTATTAAAAGTTAAACCACGCGATAATATTCGCCCTGACGATCCATATGAACGGTTGATGTCTGCAATCAACGACGGCAGTCCTATCTTAATAAGTGGTGCAACATCAACTGGTAAAACAACATTTTTAAATCATATGTTGACTTTGATTGATCAAAACAGTCGTGTTATAACCGTAGAAGACGCCCGCGAAATTCATGTTCCACAAAAAAATCGTGTTCATTTCTTATTATCCAGAACCGAACAATCCAACGATTTTAATTATGCCAGATTACTTGATTTGGTTGTTCGTATGACACCTGACGTTATCATTGGTGGTGAAATTTCAACCGACAACGCATCTGTGTTATGGGAAATGTTGGGAACTGGTCACGATCATTTCTATACAACAATTCATGCAGAAAGTGCAGAAGCTGCCTATGCCGCATTTGCAGACCGAATTTTACACACACAACCTGCATACGATAGAACTGATTTAATTGCAGAAATGAAAAAGAAAATTCGTGTTGTCCAATTATCAAGGGACGGTTCATTACGTGCCGTTACCGAAGTCGTTTAACAACAAAAAAAAGGAAAAACTATGTCACAAACAACAATTGCAAAAGCACACAAAATTGCGAATGATTTGCATTCTGATTTATTAAAAACAGGCGCCATTGACGCACAAGATAATATTATAAAATCACAAATGTTTATTGATATTATTGAACACGCAGAATCAGAATTAAAAAAATTGATACCAGAGGTAGAAAATGAAGCTGGCGTAACAATTGACAGAAACGGGGCAAACATTGTGTATAATTACGTTTATATCTTTAATGAAATGAAAGAAACAATGTCTGTTAATCCAGAAATATTAAAAACCATGCCGAAAGAAGAACAAATTATACCAGAAAAGACACCAAGTTCATTTAAAACTGGAATTAAAAAAATGTTCGGAAAAATAAAATCTAAATTTACCCCAACAATGGAAAAAACAGAAACAAGATAAAAAAAACGCCCAAACGGGCGTTTTTATTTACATGAAATTTTGTGGGTTCACATCAATTTTCACACGAACATTGACGGGCTGTTTTACCTTTGACAGCCAATATTGAACAACCGGTTGCAGATGTGTTTTAATGTCCCCCGAAACCAAAAAACGCATACGATACCAATTTCTGATTTGATATATTTGTGCCGCAATTGGTCCCATGATTTTTCCATTTTCAAATGTTGGGGTCGCATTTGCCAATTGTTCACAATATTTTTTAAGAACAGATTCTTTGTCAGCCTCTATAATAACCGCAATTAAATTTCCATACGGTGGCATTTTTGCCATCTTTCTTGATTCCATATCAGACAACATAAATTCATCTCTGTTGCCTTTCACTATTGCTTGAATAACAGGATGTTCTGGTTGATATGTTTGCAATAATACGCGCCCTGGAAATTCACCCCGTCCGGCACGACCAGCAACCTGAAACAATTGTTGAAAAGTGTGTTCCCCTGCTCTGAAATCTGTTCCAAACAACCCCATATCCGCATCAACCACACCAACCAATGTCAGGTTTGGAAAATGATGTCCCTTGGCTAAAATTTGTGTTCCAATAATGATATCAATTTCACCATCTTCCATTTTTCTTACCAATCTTTCAAGTGCTTCACGGGACATAATTGTATCACTGGATACCAACGCGGTTTTTGCGTTTGGAAATTTAACAGAAACTTCTTCTTGGATTTTTTCAAGCCCGATTCCACGCATAGAAACTTCGTTTCCACATTGCGGACAAATGTTTGGTAAATTCTGGGTTTTTCCGCATATATGACAAACTAATTTTCCAATTCTTTTGTGATAATTCATACCAACCGAACAATCAGGACATTGTGCAACCCAACCACATTTTTTACATTGAACAATCGGCGCAAAACCGCGTCGATTTATGAATAACATAACCTGTTTATGTTGTGATAAAGTGCTTTCAATTTCAGCACACAACCGTGGCGATAAATTTCCAGAAACTTCTTTTTCATCACTTTCATTTAATTTATAAGATTCTGCTTTTTCTTGTTTTAAATCTATAGTTTCAATTTTTGGCAAAGTTGCACCACCAAAACGAGAATTCAATCTTAATCTTTTATATTTTCCCAGCGCAACATTATGCAATGTTTCAAGCGACGGTGTTGCACTGGCCAGAACAATTGGAAACCCAGAAACCTTTGCACGCAGAACCGCCATATCACGCGCATGATAATTTCCCATATCTTCTTGCTTATATGATGTATCGTGTTCTTCGTCGACAACAACCAACCCAAGATTTTGCCATGGCAAAAACAATGCACTGCGTGTTCCAACAACCATTTTAATAGAACCATTTGCGACACCACGCCAAATATTTCTGCGACGCGCAGCCGTTAAATTACTGTGCCAAACCACGGGTGGCGCACCAAATCTTTTTTCAAATCTGCTGATAAATTGTGCCGTCAACGCTATTTCAGGCATCATCAACAAAACAGATTTTCCATCCATATATGCACGCAACGCGGCATCAAAATAAACCTGTGTTTTTCCAGAACCGGTTATACCGTCCAACAAATGTACAGAAAAACCACCTGTTTTTATAGCGCTTGCTATTGTATCTGCCGCCGATTGTTGTTCTTGGTTTAACACGACATTTTTCATATCAACATAATCATAATGAAAATCATCAATTGTTTTTTCGCGTTGTGTTGTAGGAATTAAAATTCCATTTTTAATCATTGTTTTTACAACACTGTTGCTGACCTTTGCAATATTTTGAATATCGTTCACAGACATTGCGTCATTATCATTTGAATGGAACGCATCACATACATTTTGACGCGCATCTGTCATCTTGCATGAGGCTTCAAAATTATATTCATATAATTGTTCTACCTTTGGTGAATCAAATGCGTCCATTACATTTATAATCAAACGCAACACCGCCCCAGGTGCCATCAATGTCCATTCAGACATCTTGTATATCCATTTAATATCTGAATCTGACATTTTCCCAAGATGACAAACTTCTATAATCGGCTTTATTTTTGAAACATCTAAATTACTGTCGCCCAACCCAACTATAACACCAATATATTGTCGATTCATAACGGTACATCTGACAAAATTGCCAACATCAGCGTCTTCAGTCAGACGATAATCATATCCCCTGTTGATAACATTAGGAATTAAAACTTTTACAATATCACCGTTCTTGAACATAGTTATAAAATACTTGTTTTTTTTTCATTTTTCAATAATCATTTACTATATAAAAAAGGTTATTTATAAAAATGTGGAAATATATATTTGAATTCTGCGATTTGCTGTTTTGTATCATACCCGTCAAAAAATGGCGTGATTATATGCGAATTCATGTCTTGTTTGATTACAGACGCAAATTTAACGCATTAAAATCAAAATACAAAAATATAAAATTTCACAATATGCGCCTGACCAAGGGTGGTGGCAGCATCGTTTTTATCATAGACAACAAAACCACATTCAAGATTCGAAAATATAATTCTGAAACAAATAATTTTGAACGCTTTAATCATGAAAAAATGATTACAGATGCACTGAATCCATTGCGCAAACAAACAAAAATAAAATTTCCAAAAATAGAATTTATAACAATTGGTGATTATACATTTTATAAAACAAATTTTATATCTGGGAAATTATTGGTAAATATTCCAACCCACAAAATAATTAAAAACCTCGATAAAATCAGCACCCAATTGGCAGATTTTATATACAAAAAATCATTGCTGGATCCGGTGGAATTAAGAAAAATACGCGGCAAAAAACAGTCTGGCTTTTGTTGGATTCATGGTGATATGTGTTCCAATATCTTAATAAACCCAAAAACAATGGACATAACCGGCATCATAGATTGGGAATGGGCAAATTACAGAATTCTGGAACGCGAATTCATAGGTCTGGTTCGTGTTCGTAAAAAAATGCGTAAAATCGGATTGGATAAAACCACCAAATTGGCATACGAAAAAATTTTATCTGAAAGAAAATAAAAATTTGACAATTTTATTTTTTGTGTCATATTATGTTATCATAAAAGATAACCAACAAAGGGAAAATCAGATATGGCACAATCAAAACAACTTATTAAAAAACACGATAAACAACATGCTTTAGCGGTACTAGAATTTTCTAACTATGTTAATTATATCGTGGATAAAATCATCGAAGGATATGGTAAATCTTACCAACGTGCCGAAGATATCAAAGCTAATTGGCGTAAAACATTGGAATATTCCGCTGAATGCGAAGATTTTTTAATTGCAAAATCTAAACATTTTTTGCGTTTATTTCCAACAACAAATCATGATTACCAAAGTCCTGTATTTTTCAGAAATATTATCGGTTTGATAAGCGATTATTTATCTGTATATTTTGCAAGAAAGGGTATCAAAAACCGCAACATTTGCACTGCTGATATACGCAACAAATTATATTCTGATAATCCTCATGTAAATCTTGAAATGAACCGCTATATCAGACAAAACGAACGCACATGGGGATTACAACAAAAATTTAAACGCGAAAAAATGCGTGCTAAAAAACAAGCTAAAAAATCATATACAGAACCAGAAACACATGTTTCTGATTCAAAATTTGGAACTATGCAATATTCCAGAGATATAAATTTAAGAATTGCAGCTCTGCGTGCAGAATTGGGTCTTACAAAATAATCAGGATATTTTATCTATAACATTTTCTAAATCTTGTTTTGTCGGAAAATGTAATATCTCTGTATCGGCAGCGTACTGACCTCGAAACCAAGTACGCTGTCTTTTTGCATATTGGTTTGTTTTATTTATCCAATTGGTGATTGCTTCTTCTTTTGATATTTCGCCACGCAACATTTGACATAATTGAGAGGCACCGATTGCCCTGTCTTCATTCAGATTATTATCCAATATATATTGTGCTTCTTTTAACGCATCACCAGAAACCATTTGACCAACGCGTTTAGCAATTTTTTCATTTAACAATTCACGGTTTGGTGAAATTAAAACCCTGTAAGCATCTGGTACTATAGCGCCCTTCCTTGGTAATTTTTGCCATTCACTGATTGGGGTTCCAGTTTCAAGAAATACTTCCAATGCACGTGCAGTTCGTTGCGGGTCTGTTTTAACAAAATCTTCTGGTAATAATTCATAAACACTGTCCGGACAATTTTTAACCATATCACGTGCTTTTGTTCTGTTTTCTTCGCTGATTTCAGGAATCGCGGAAATACCATTTATCAAAACATTGATATAATAACCGCTGCCCCCAACAAAGATAGGAAATTTTCCCTGTGCCACGACTTCGTCCATCGCCTGTTTCGCCAATGATAAATAATCAGCCACGCTGATATGTTCCGACAAAGGCAATACAGAAAACAATTTATACGGAACACCATCTATTTCATCAAAAGAACCGTCTGTTTTTCCTTCAAATGGAGATGCAGACACAGTTTCTATGTTTTTATAAATCTGGACACTGTCGCAATTTATGATTGCACCATTTACCCGTTTTGCGATTTCATGCGCAAAATCAGATTTTCCAGATGCGGTTGGTCCCGTAATAATCAAAGCTTTTGTTTTCATAATTTTATTATAGATGCAAAGTGTAAAAAATCAAATTGGAATTTATATTGTGAAAGTGATAAAATAAAACCAGAAAAGAAACAAAAGGAAAAACATATGAAAAAAATTCGTGTTGCTATAAATGGTTTTGGTCGCATTGGCCGTTTGGTATTGCGTGCTGCAATTGAATCTGGTCGCAAAGATATAGAATTCGTTGCAATAAATGATTTGATGCCAATTGAACAAAATGCACATTTATTAAAATTTGATTCGGTACATGGAATATATTCTGGTTCTGTTGATATAGATGGTGATTATATAAAAATAGGAAATCAAAAAATCAAATGTTTATCTGAACGCGACCCATCTAAATTGCCATGGAAAAAATTGAAAATAGATGTTGTTATGGAATGCACAGGTATATTTACAGCCGCTGAAAAAGCACGCGTACACATTGACGCCGGCGCAAAACGTGTTTTGGTATCCGCACCATCCGCAGGGGCAGACAAAACAATTGTTTTCGGTGTAAATGAAAACAAACTGACTAAAAAAGACATCATCATATCTAATGCATCATGCACAACAAACTGTTTGGCACCTGTATTAAATGTATTGGATAAAAAATTTGGTATTGTTGACGGATGGATGACAACTGTCCACGCTTATACAGGCGACCAACAATTATTAGATAGAAACCACAAAGATTTCAGACGCGCACGCGCTGCAAATTTATCTATGATACCGACCAGCACCGGTGCAGCAAAAGCAATCGGATTGGTATTACCTAAATTGGCTGGCAAATTAGACGGTATTGCTATACGCGTTCCAACACCTGATGTTTCTGTTGTGGAATTGGTATTAAATATGAAAAAGAAAGTGTCTGTTGAATCTGTGAACAAAGCAATAAAAATGGCACAATCAAACATATTGGGATATAACGAAGAACCATTGGTATCAATTGATTTCACCCACGATTCACACAGTTCTATATTTGACGCAACACAAACGCGCGTCATTAACGACACTGTTTTACACATCACATCTTGGTATGATAACGAATGGGGATTTTCCAACCGCATGTGTGATACAGCCGTTGAAATTGGAAAATTGTTGTAAAATAAAAAACCGCCAAAGGCGGTTTTTTATTTAGTTTTCAGACGATTTAATCAAATCACCGTTTTCATCGTGAATTTCTATGATTTCAGCATCTGCACCATTCCATTTGATAACCATATGCAATTTACCATTTTCGTGATACAATCTGCTTTCACCAACCGCATTACCATTTTTGATATTTGCATAAACCTTTAAATTACCATTTTCATAGTATTCTTTTTCAACACCATTTTCTTGACCCATTTTGATAATCATTTCACGCCAAACATTACCATTTTCATATTTTTGAACAACCAAACCATTGATTGCATTACCGTCTAAATCTTTGCAAAATACTTTTTCTGGACTTGTTTCTTCAAGACCAGTGCAAACAGCGTTTTCACCAACGACATAGGTTTCATGCTTACCACATGCGCTTAATAAAATTGCAGGTATTATAAACAATAAAATTTTTTTCATTTCTTTATCCCCTTTTTATATCTACATTTATGCTATCTTTTGAAATATAAAAAGTCAATTTATTTTTATAAAACAACAGACCCTTGAAACAAATTCAAGGGTCTGTTTTCACAAAAATACATATTATTTTTTGCGTGGGAATTTAACAGCTGCCTGTGCTGCTGCCAAACGTGCGATAGGCACACGGAATGGAGAGCAAGAAACAGAATTAAATCCAACTTCGTGGAAGAATTCAACAGATTCAGGATCGCCACCGTGTTCACCACAAACACCCAGATGAATTGCTTCACCCTTTGTGCTGCGTGCTTTTGCGACAGCGTCTTTAATCAATAATCCCACACCCAATCTATCCACAGATGCAAATGGGTCTGCAACATATACACCACGTGCACGGTATTCATCCAAGATTTTACCAGTATCATCACGGCTCATACCCAATGTGGTCTGTGTTAAATCGTTTGTTCCAAATTCAAAGAATTCACAACTTTCTGCGATTTCATTTGCCAACAAAGCAGCACGTGGCAATTCAATCATAGAGCCAACTTTGTATTCAACACTGTCGCCTGTTTCAGCAAACAAAGCAGATGCTGTTGCGTCAATTACAGATTTAACAATGTCAACTTCTTTCTTGGAACCAACCAATGGAACTTCGATTTCTGGGAATACGCGAACCCCTGCTTTCTTGCATTCAATTGCTGCAGACAAGATAGCACGTGTTTGCATTTCACAGATTTCTGGGTAAGTAATCGCCAAACGGCAACCACGATGACCCAACATAGGATTTTGTTCTTTTAATGCTTCGCTTCTTGCTTTTACGAATTCGACAGGTTTGCCGATATGTTTTGCAAGTTCTGCCATATCTGCTTCTGTATGAGGCAAGAATTCATGTAAAGGTGGATCAATCAAACGAATTGTTACTGGCAGACCGTCCATAATTTTGAACAATTCAACAAAGTCTGCTTTCTGATAAGG
>CAMORN010000007.1 GCA_946623825.1 uncultured Alphaproteobacteria bacterium | reverse complement strand
TGCAAAATGGTGTTTATTATGATGCAAATAATAATCAGGGACTTACATCATGTTCAGATGCAACAAACGGCGCATATACATTATCCGCCGGAACTGGTGACAGCGTAAATTCATGTTATCGTGAATGTACAAACGCGGATATTGCACATTCAACGGGAACAATGAACGGTGGATATTATTATGGTAATAACAACCAATGCGAACCAACAGATTGCGTTAACGGATGGCATGTTCAACCAAGTGTTCCAGACTTAACAACAGTAATTGGTCGTGATTCACGTGGTGTTGAACATGGTTATGGTAATAATGGCGTTAGTGGAACACCATCAGATTATGGTATTACTAATACTGAATGGGATATTTGGGCGATAGATTATGGTTCTGCTGGCGCGATTAAGATACGTGGTATTTGTAGCGCACAACAAGGTATAAATAATTGGGATGGTAATGTAACTACATCTTCTAATGTCACAGAAGGAGGAGGATATAATTGCTGGTGTAAGATAGAAAGTTATACACCAAATATGGGGACAGAACAGGCTATATCTGCTCCATGGGTGTTTGCACACGATTTACAATCATCATATTATTGTAGTAGATGTGCACAAAATTGTTCGCGTTATATAGGTGCAAATGACGATAATAATTGGCAAAATTTTCGTATAGGATTCCTTGGTTCTGTTACCCCTAGATCGGCATCATGCGAAGCAAACATTATTAACATTAATTGGTCAAACGCAGATGCAGAAGATATATCTGCAAACAATGCGGGAACCGCGACATACGACAGCGATATCAGAACCCCTGTTAAGGCACAGACCATTAAGGGTAAAACATTTAAGGGTTGGCGTTTCAGCAAACCACAACAAACCAATTTGCCTGAATAAAGCAAAAACCAATTGGCATACCGCTTTGGTGTGGCAATGAAAGGGAAATCATGGTTCTCTTTCTTTTTCCTAGGCACCCCGATTATTCGGGGTGTTTTTGTGTAATCTACTTGTATTCCCCTCCATCGGAGGGGAGGGCCACAGAGTGGCGGGGAGGGGTCATTTGATTAAATTAATATTATGTTTTATAAATGTTAAAACATTGTTTATATCTTGTTTTACATCTTTATCAGAAATTCTTAATACATGAATCCCAAGTGCTTTCATATATTCGTCGCGTTCTTTGTCTTGTTCGTATTTATTGTCGTGACTCCAACCGTCTATTTCAATAACCATGTTTTTTTCAATGCAGTAGAAGTCAGCAATATAATTACCTATAATTTTTTGTTTTGTAAAACGAACACCTAACTTGCTTTGTTTTAATTCGTTCCAGAGCAGTGCTTCTGATAGATTTCCACTATGTCTATTTGCACGTGCAAGATTTTTTAGGTTTTTATTATATGGATTCATATAAAAATTATGATTATAAACATAATTTTTTTCAATAAAAAAATCGGACCCCTCCCCGTTGGAACTTGATAAATCTGCGTTCCAACTGCACCCCTCCCAAGAGGGGAATACAAGTAGATTCCGCAAACGAAGTGAAGCGGAATCGTTACGGTATCCCCGCAGGTACGAGGGAATTTTAATAGGATGCTACTTTGTATTTTCACTCCGTCGCGATTATGTTTTTTTTGGTTTGACTTTTGTACGGGTGGGGTATAACATACCCACCGGTTTTGAAAAAAAAGGATAAAGAAATGACACAAGAAGAAAAAAGAGCGGCAAGAGAAAACAAATTATTTACAATCGCATTTTTAAGTTTTTTTCTGATGATTCCAACCGGTGTCGCAACATATGCTGTTGTAGATTGGGCAAAAAAGAATGATGTTATGAAAACAACACAACAAAAAACAAAAGAAGTTAAAGAAAAAATTTTTTCTTTCACAACACAAACATCAAAAATAAATAACAGATAATTTATTTTATTGTAAAAAAATACCGCCCGTTTGGGCGGTGTTTTTTGTAAATGCGATATTTTGTGATATAATAATCATGATAACGATAGTCATAAAAAAGGGATAAAAATGAAAAAATCAGATTATATGAGATATGATATTGTCAGAGATGAACACATAGATGGTGTTTTAAATGAATTTGAAAAATATGAAAAAGATATTGAAAAAATAAAAACTAAATCAAAAAATGATGATGATTTGTTTTTGTTTTGTAGCAACAGTGAAAAAATAACAGAAATAGTTGATGCTTTGGTAAAATTAAGAGACCAAGCAAAAGGTTTCCAGACAAGATATGAAGCACAAAGAGATTCTTTGAGGGCAGACCCAGTTATGCATAAAATGTATATTGATTGGATTTATACTTGGATAAGTATAGTTGAAAATTTAAATAGCGAAATTAGCACACTTCAACAAATACAACAAAGATTAGGAAAAATAAAATCACAAAAGATGAAATCTGCATCTGGTGTTATACACGCTAAATCTGAAACTGTGGCTGGGTATAAAAAAACTAAAGATCGTGAATAAAAAAACACCCACAATCGTGGGTGTTTTTTACGGTTATATTTTTAGAAACCTTTTGGTGTTGCCATTTTCATAGATGATACTTTTTTATTCAAAGCATTGATAATTTCATCTGTGATATCAAGACCTGCGACATCTTTGCCCATGCGGGTCATACGGCCGTCCAGAACCAATGACAAATTCTTTTTTGCAATGACACCTTCGATAATTGGGTCCAGATGTTTTTTCTGTAATGTGTTAAGGGCGTCTTGATAAGATGTTTCAATCGCCTGAGCTGATTCAGATAAATCGTGTTGCAATTTATTTACGCGACGTTGATATTCCATTATACGACGTTGCAAGGCTTCTTGGGATAAAATGTCTTGAGATTTTTCAATATCTGCTTTTTCTTTTTCAATTGCTTTTTGTTCTTTTTCAAGACGTGCTTTCAATTTTGTTTCGTATTTTATGCGTTGTTCATGCAAATCTTTCAAAGCTTTTGATTCCAATTGAATTTTATCCATGCTGATTACTGCAATACGCAATTCAGATGCAGGTTTTACTTCACTTGAAACATCTGATAATGCTGTTTCGAGTTTTACATTTTTATTTAAACCAGATATTGCGAAAATTCCCAATACTGCGACAACAATAACTGCGAATGCAATTGTGCCCATTTTTGTATATTTTTTTAATACTGGATTTAATTCTGTTTGTTTCATTTTTCTTCCTTTTGGTTTTTTGTTTATTTTTGTTTATTTATGTTATAGCAATCTTTGTTTGATTATGCAAAAAGTTTTTATTGTTATGATTTTTATCTTGCCGGTGTTAATCGAATTTCAACACGACGATTTGTTAAACGACCAAGGTCATCTTGGGCGGCAATAGGGCGCGCAGAACCACGACCAACAATAAACATACGATATGGTGATATGTTATGCTGGCTTAAAAATACGCCGACGCGTTCCGCCATGTCCAATGAAAATGATTTCGCGGCAGTCTGATTTTTCATAGAATCTGTGTATCCAGAAATTTCCATAAATGTTGCGTTGTATTTTTCCAAAATTTTTGAAATTATTTTTAATGTGTCTGCACCGTCGCGTGATATGTCTGCGACATCTAATTCCATAATCGCATCGCGGACCAATATTATAACAACATCGGTGCCTGCGCGTTGAACAGATATTCCAGATTTTCTTAAAGAATCGTATAATTCATATTCAAGATTTGCCATATAATTTATCAATACTGCATTATCAATACTGTTTTTATCGCCATATTGCATATTTGGTGATAATTTACCTTCGTTTGTTATAACGCGTCCACCATGTCCCATATAGACCGGCATTTTTGCAACACGTGCAGTATCTGTCATATCTGTAAAACCCGCACCATGCAAATATGTTGGCCATGTGTTGCGGTTCGGACTGTGATATGTCATACATCCACATATTATCAAAGTTGAAAAAATCAAAAATATTTTTTTCATGTTTTATTGTGCAAAAAATGATATTTTATTGTCGCCTGTTTTTAAACAATATGATGCAGAACCATCATAACCGTTTACGGTTATTTTTGTCAGCCAATCCATTTTCTTGGTCGCAAAATATGTGCATTCTTCAAATGTCAGACCAAATAAATTAACTGAAAATTCAGTGCCGTCAATTGATGATGTTATTGTCCAATCATCTGAACCAGCCGGTGCCTTGTTATCATGCAATGCGCCAGATTTAATCAAAAATTCAACAGATACAGGTGTGTACCCAGAATATTCGAGTAATGTTTTTGTATCCCTTACAATTTGATGAATTGCTTCTGATGCAATTAAACGTTTTTGACGCTGGTCAATACTGCGATACATGTTTATTGCAGCAGCGGTGATAATTCCCCCCAATGCCAACACACCAATCATTTCTATCAAAGAGCGCCCCGATTGTTCCCTCATATTTTTTTCCTTATTTTGATATGTTTATTATTTCTGCATCTTCAAACAATTTCATTGCATCTGCAACCATTGGGTCAGCCTGAATTTCTTCTTTGACATGTTCAGATGTTGTTTGTTGATGTTCTGATTTTTCAATGCGTTGTAAAACCCAATTTTTACCAGTTTTTTCAGATAACCATTTTGAAAGGCTGGCTTGGAATGTTGGGTCGCCTTTGCGGTCAAAGTAAACTATTTTTCCGTTTTCAAATTCAGAAATTTCAAGATTTGTTCCGAAATATGAATATAATATTATTTCACGATTTTCTTGAAGTTTTTCTAGTAATTCTTGGGAAGTTTTTATTTCAAGTGTCGGTTTTTTTTCTTCCACTTTTCTTTCAGGAACAGGTGTTGGTTTCTGGTTATCTTGTTGTTTTAATAATTCAGAAATCGATGGTAAATCTGCAATGTGCATCAAACGAATAATTAACATATCAAAACATTGTTTTTGATTGCTTGATGCCTGTAATTCAAGAACGGCAGCGGTCATAACCTGCCATATACGGGACAGGGTATTTAAAGATATTGTTTCATTTATCTTTTTTATTGTTTCGCGTTGGTCTGCTGTATATGGTGAAGATGTGACATCTTGTAATCTTAATGACGGATACATGCGGGTTGCCCAATGTGTCCATTCCATCATATCTGATAACAACATTGTTAAATCTGCGCCGTTATTATAAATTTCATCCAATTTATTTAATGCAGCATTAACATCGCCAGACAAAATTGTTTTCATGAAATTTACAACTGTACCACGGTCTGTTCTTTTTAACATATCAAGTACAGCGCCTTCGTCAACATGGCCACCAGTTTGAGCAATAGCTTGGTCTAATAAAGACAAACCATCACGCACAGAACCGTCAGCAGCGCGCGCCAACAATTCGTTTGCGCCGTCTGATAATTCAATTTTTTCTTGTTCTGCAACCCATGCAAAATGTTTCTTTAATGTTTCAACCGGAACGCGTGCTAAATCAAAACGTTGGCAACGCGATAAAATTGTGACAGGAACCTTTCTTATTTCGGTTGTTGCAAGTATGAAAATAACATGCTGAGGTGGTTCTTCCAATGTTTTAAGCAACGCATTAAATGCGCTGGTTGATAACATGTGGACTTCGTCGATAATATAAACTTTGTATCGTGCATTTGTAGGACGATAAAGGGCAGCATCTAGAATTTCGCGCATATTATCAACGCCGGTATGAGACGCCGCGTCGATTTCCATAACATCAATGTGTTGACCTGCTGCAATTGCAAGACAGTTTTCACATTTGCAACATGGATGCGCAGTCGCATGATCTGATGATAAACAGTTTAAAGCCTTGGCCAATATACGGGCGGTACTGGTTTTACCAGTTCCACGAATTCCTGTGAAAATATATGCGTGTGCAATTCGACCAGTGTTAATAGCAGTCGTTAATGTTTTAACAAGAACGTCTTGTCCAATAAGAGATTCAAAATCTTGACTGCGGTATTTTCTTGCGAGAACGGTATAATTATTTTCCATAATGCTTCCTTTTGGGAAAATCATAGCAAATAAATACCCGATTTCAATAAAAAATAGAGCAATTTTTATTTAAGATTTGTAATGAAATCTGGAAAGCCCATTTCGTCATCGTCATTTGAATCAGATGATTCTGTGTTTTCAGTATTTTCTGTGTTTTCAACCACTTCTTCCGCTGGGGTTGTTTTATCCTTTGGATCGCGTTGAGAATCAATTTTAACCTGTTCTTCGTTGACGATACGACCATAATGTTCAGCGGTCTGCAATAAACGTTCGCGTTCAATTTCATCACTGGTTTGACGAGCCAAATCAATGTATTGTTTTCTTTTTTGACGCCATTTATGACAGCGTTGAATCATCTGGCCTACAGATGTTTGATTTTTTTTGTTTTGCATTTTCTTTCTTTTTTTAAGGAAATCAATTCTTTCAGCAATTTTATTACTGAATTTTTTCTTTCAACACTAAAATATTAAAACAGATTAAAACTGATTGCAATAATTTTTTTCAATTGCTATGCTTCTACATAGTAGGAGGGGGCGTTTAATTGCAAAAACAATCGGGTAATTTTTTATTGCAGGCTTTATTAGCACTGACATTGGTTTTTGCGTTCGTTCCTTTTTTGATTGGAAAGATTGCTTCCCGTGATAATGCAGCGCAAATGTACGCGACTACAAATCAAATAGAAACTGCTTATACTGCTGCTCGAATTTATATTCGCGAAAATAAAGATGATTTGCCATATAAAAAAACAGAATTATCAAAAGATAAATTTGTAGATTTACTTGAAAATTACGGTTTGCCATTGGGCTTTAACCCGCGGACCAGTTTCGGTCAAGATTTGTCATTGTACATAGATAAAAACGAAGATGGTATTATCAGTTATGTAAAAGTCACGGGGGGACGTTTATCTAAAATACAATTGGCAGAATTAGCACGCAGAATCGGTTTTTATGCAACTATTGTTGAAAATTCTATCCATATATCTATCCCAATTGATGTAATGTATTCTGATATTGTTTCGAAAAAAGAAAAAGACCAGAATATAGGTTTTTTATCTGAACTTGATATGAATGAAAACAGTATTGATAAAATAGGGGTTTTGTTTTCTCGAAATGCTGAATTTGAAACGGCAGAATTTAATAGTCTTGTTTTGTATGGTGTTGAAACATCTCGGACTGATACGAATAAGATAAGTGATTTTTATATGAACAGGGCTGTTTTTCAAAGTTCAGATGGTGGGGCAGCTTTGACAATATCGCGTGGTGATTTAATAGTTGGAGACGCGTCTTTCAGAACAATTGCAAAATTTGGTAATGCGGGTGCGTTTGAATCAAATTCTGCATCTGTTTATGATTTTTCAATGTCAGAAGGGCGAACCGCTTTTACCGGACCGTCTGATTGGTTGGTGCGTGGAAATGTGCGTGCTGATAATTTCAGTTTTACAGTTGAAAGAATGGATATTGGTTCTTTTCTTGATGCATCACGTGGGCAAGATGTTTATGTTGATGCAAGCAGTTTGCAATATGTTACAAACACGGGAATAGATGTAAAAAATATTTATGCTGCAAATATTACTTTGCGTGATCAGACATCATATGGGCTGTTAAATGGTAAAACAGGACCTGCAATTATAGATGTCAGACCAGCGGGGGTTTCTGTTTTGCCAGATGTTTCAATAGATACAATAAACAATGATTCTTTTGAAATTATTGCAGACCCAAAAGATAATGAAGGTAAAACAGTTTCATGCAAAGATATTATTTCGGGAATTGGTGAAAACTATAACCCAAAATCTTTATCTCAAAACATAATTTGCCAATATGTTTTCTGGCAAAGATTGGAATCAAGAATAAATATAAAACAATGTTTAATGGACGGCAGAAGTGATTGTATCTAAAAAACATTTTTATAATACGAACACACAAAGAGGTGCTTCTGTTTTAGAAGTGGTGTTGGCTATTACTGTTGTTTTAGCTGTGTCACCGTTTGTTTACACACAAACAATTAAAATGGCAAATGATGTTCGTGATATTGCAAATGCAAATAAAATTGTTTCGTTGCGTGATGGTGTTATAAATTTTATTCGTGTTAATCAAAGTCAATGGCCAGATACCGCAGAAATAAAAATGAGTGAAGAAGATTTAAAAAATATATCACCATCTGCACACAGTGGGTTTATAGATAAATATTCTGTGAATGGTGCAACGATAACAGATGTTTATTTGGCTTTTGATATAGATAATTCTGATTTTCGCAGTGCGAATGTTGCAAAATATATCGGTGATGATGCTGCAATTGTTCGAGAAGATGGTATTGCGTATTCTCAGAGTTGGGCGGTGTCTGCACCAGATGATTTTATGGTTGGTGATTTGATTTACAAAATTAGTCGTGATTTTGGTGCATCAGATAAATCAAAATTTTTACATCGTGGAACAATGGGTGAAGATAAATTAAATCAAATGCAACGCGATTTACATATGAACAGTTTTAATATGTATAATGTAAGCAATATAGATGCTGTTTCTGTTAAAGTGTTTGATGTTGATGCGGTATTTATTGAATCAGATATGGTTGATTCAGAAAGCGTATATTTTACATCTGGGGCAAATCTTGATTCTCAAAATATAACTTTTGGTTCTATGCGTGTCACGGGTGATGCAAGTGGTTTGAATACCATTGTTGCAAATAAATTAAATGGCGATAAATATACAACTACTGGGCGTATAATTGCAGACAGAGCTGTTGTTGGTAATTCTGTAAATGTTGCAAATAATTTAATTTTGAAATCTACCAGTGCAAACAGTATTTCTGGATTTAATGGAATTTCTACTAACAAATTATTAACACCATATTTATCTGCGACAGATTTAGTGTTTTATGAAAATTTTGGGATAACAGTATCTGGTGAATTATTGATGACATCAAACGCACCATTAAAAATTGGTAATTGGGTGTTTCCGACAAATGTGCCGCCGTCTTTTTCTAAATTTATTTTGACTCGTGCATCTATTCCACCAGTCCCAGATAAAGACGAATTTAAAAAATTAACATCCAAAAATTGGCAGACAAGATAATATGAATACAAAACAAAGATTTTTTTCAATGAATACACAGCATGGTGGAATGTTGGTTGAATTGATGATGACGATTGCGCTGGCTGCGATATTGATTCCTTTTGTGTTCAGATATCAACAAAATGCTGTTTCACGTGCACGTAATATTGCAATAACAAAACAAATGGAAAATGTTCAGATTGCACTTGAAAGATATATCATTGAAAATAAAAATATACTGATTAAACCTGTTGGGAAAAAAATCACACGAGTCAAAGTTGAAGATTTGGTAAATTTTGGTTTGCCAGATCATATCGCAAATAATTACAGCAATGATTATCAATTGCGTATATTAAAATCTGCTGATAAAAACAATCAACCTACATTGCAGGGAATTGTTATTTTGAATAATGGGGATATCGGGCCATTGCGTACACATGAAATTGTGAATATTGGTGGTGGAAAAATAGGCTTTGTAGAAAACAACAAAACATATGGTGGTTTTGGCGCTTTTCATGTTAACGCGTCTGATTTTGGAATAAAAGATACAAATGGTATTGTTGGCGTAACAAATGTGAAACGCGGTAACACAGATTATTTATGGCGAATACCATCTAATAAGAAAGAAGATTCCATGATGTTGTCATCTTTAAATTTAGATGGACATGATGTCGCCAATGTGAATTTTATAGATGCAAACAAAGCACAATTTGAAGAAAAATTAAAGGTTGGTAAATTGGCGTCTAATTCAATTGTGTTTTCCAACAGAACCGCACTTGATTCCATATTTGTTGCAGAAAATGCGGTTGTGAATGGAACTTTTACTTCGGATTCGCGTGGTTTAAATGTTGGTGGTGTTTTGTCTTTGGCTGATTCTGGAAAATTTTCTTCGTTTTATACAAATGATTTGTACACAAATAATTTGACACTCAGCGGGTTCAGTGTTTCTACAACATCGAATAAATTACCTACTTTAAGAATCGTTGGTGATATGGATTTGGTGTTGGGCAGGATAACTGCAAATTATGTTTCTGTTGGTTATACAGGTTCTGTCACCCCAAGATTAAATATTTCGGATAAAATTCAAGATTCAAAAGATTCTTCGTTTTATTGGGATATAAAAAATCAAAAGGCCAGATTTGCAGATGCTAATTTCCCAGAATTGTCGCGTATGGCATCTCGCATAATTTCGACAGAATTAAAAAATGGTACAAGTGCGACAACTTTGTTTAGTGGTGTTGTTGCAAATACAAACGCAACGGTTGGCGATTATCTGAATACAATAAACGAAATCCAAATAAAAGTGCGTGAAAAATATCATTTATTGAATTTAGAATAATTTATGCTATACATATATTCAATAACAGCGAGATTTTTATATGAAAATAGTATGCGATGTTTGTAAAACAGAATATAAATTAAATGCAAATCCAAATGGACCTGTAAAGTGTGTTGTTTGTGGTCGTGTATGGACGCCACACACACCAATCAATCACAGACAGATTATTAAATTTATGGCTGCTTTTTGTGCGTTGATTGCGGCTGGTATATTTGCATTTGTTGTTTTAACTGTTTTTAAGAAAAACAATGTTGAACCAATATTTGCAACAATAGATGAAACAAGTACCCGTATCATGCAAGATAAAGATGGTGCAAAACACATTTTTGTTTCAGGAAATATTACAAATACCACCGAAGAAATGTACGGTGTTCCAAATATAGTGATTGTTTCATATGATTCTGCGGATAATGTTTTGTCGCGTCAAACATTTATGCCACCTGCTACTTTTATAGAGGCTAAGAATACAATAACATTTAATTATGTTTTGTCTGGCAGTGTTGTGAAAGTAAAAAGGGTTGCTGTTGAATTAAAGGAAACAAAATGAGATTAAGATTTTTATTATCTGTTGTATTAAGTTTGTTTTGTGTGTCCGCTTTTGCAGATACCGCCCCACGTGTCAGTATTTTTTCAACAACAGTTGATTGGTCTGCTGTTACTGGATTGGGGTTGCATCAATTCAGTGGCGAAATCAAAGGGCGTGATAAAAATTTTGTAAAAAATGGCTTGGTGTTATATTATCTTGATTCTTTCCCATGTTATGGCGAAGCGGACAGTGTGCGTGTTTGGTTGTCGCCAGATGGTAAAATGAGTGGTCATTTGCGTTTGGTTTGTGTTCATAAACCAGAAACAATATCTTTTGCATGGCGAAATGCAGATGAAGATGCGCTGGATGCCAGAACAACCGGAATAATCACTTGTCCTGTGGACGGAAACAGAAAGTTTACAATAGATATATCAAAATGTGAACGCGGTAAAAATTGGACGGAATATAAATAATGACAGAAATTCGTAATTTTAAAGTAGAAGAAGAAAATGTAGGTATTCGTACAGATAAATTTTTATCTGATATGATGCCTGAATTTTCACGCAGCGAAATTCAAAAATTTAAAATAGAACGTGTTGACGGCAAAAAACTTAAATTTTCAGATAAAACAAAATTGGGTGATGAATTTACTGTCGAAATTGTGGAAAAAGAATCAAATGTCGCATACGACAATGTGTCCAGTGATTTTGATTTAGATATTTTATACGAAGATGATGACATTATTGTTATAAATAAACCGCGTGGTGTTGTTATGTACCCAAGTGCTGGTAATAAAACGGGTACATTGGTTCAAAATTTGTTGGCTTATACACATTTATCAACATTGGGTGGTGAAACGCGTCCGGGGGTGGTTCATCGTCTGGATAAAGATACCAGCGGGGTTATGGTTTTTGCAAAAAGTGATGCTGCATACCGTGGTTTGGTAAAAATATTTTCCACGCACGATTTGACGCGTAAATATATTGCTTTTGTTTGGGGTGTCCCAACATGGGGCGGTGCGGATATTACTGGAAATATTGCACGGTCTTCTCGAAATCGTCAAAAAATGTCATTGGTGAAAACTGGGGGAAAACCAGCACACACAATCGTCAATGTTGCAGATGTTTGGACAAAAACTGGAATATCAATGTTTCGTTGTACATTAATGACGGGGCGCACCCATCAAATCAGGGTTCATTTATCATCTCATGGTTTTCCAGTATTGTGCGACCCGCTGTATGGTCGCGAAAAAAATCATATTGGTTCTGTCAAGGATCCGGAATTGCTTGAATTTTTACAAAACAACAATGGTCAAATGTTGCATGCAGAGGTTCTTGAATTTGTTCATCCGATTACTGGTGAAAAAATGCACTTTAAAACACGGTTGCCAGACGATATGTTAATGTTGAAAGATATTCTTGATAATGAATAATAAAATCGCCGATTAAATATACATTTTTCCCTTTCTTTATTTTGGAATCTATGATAAAATAAATACAAAGTAAATGGAGAAAGGGGATGAAAAATATCATCAAAACACTTAGTTTTTTAACAATTTTAACGGCTGTATGTGGCGCTGATGCTGCGACTTCGCGTGTCGGGGTTTCTGGTAATAAAGTGACCAGTCGTTTACCATCAATCGCGGGTTATGCTGTTGCAACCGGAACGGTTATTACAACTGCTGCGGGTACGACCAGTGCATCTACACTGTTGAACAATTCAGAATGTATCGACAGTTATGTTGGCTGTTTAAAGGGCGCAGATGCTTGCGGTGGCGATTTTGAAGAATGTACAACAAATGTTTTGTTACATGCAAAAATGCCAAGCTGTTTGGGTGTTTTATCCCAATGTTCTGCATCTGGTATAAATGATTTGTTTGGAACAAATGCAGTTACATCTTTGGCAAATATTGCTGAAAAGAATACTTTTGGCGAAGTGACAAGATATACATACCCAACTGCTGGTTCTGTGTTGGGACAAATGATAACTGGTGCAAAAATCTCTAATACATATGATACACCACAATGTGTTAAAAAATATCAAAACTGTTTAAAGAAAGACAATGTGTGCGGTGCTGATTTTGAATTGTGTACAACAACAACAGAATTCAAAAAACAATCCATTTACTGTGCATCTACATTGGCACGTTGTCAGGCTGACGGTTTGATTGAATTATATGGTTCTACGAATACATCTGCTGCACCTGCAGGTTCTTCAAGATTGGGTGTCGCAATATCTGAAGGTGCTGCGTTGGCTGCTGTTAACGCGGTTTCCACTTGTTATAAGGTTGCAGACCAATGTATTTTGAATGCTTGTGGTTCTAATCCTGTAAAATGTATGGCTGATAAAAGTGGTACATTGGCAAAAATTGCTGAATCTATTTCTTCTGGTTCTGCAATATCCGCAGATGAATTGGCAAATATCACATCTTTGACAACAAATGCTGATGTTGCGGCATACATTAAAAATTCTTGCTTGGATACAATTGGTGGAAATAAATATTGTTATGCAACATTGATTGGTAATGGTCAAATGCCATCAAATGCACAATTGCGTGACGAAGATAATCGTGACGAAATCGTCAGCGAAGCTTATTCTGCACGTATGAATGCTGCAATGAAACAAAAAATCCAAGATTTAGCAAACAAATTTGATACCAAGGCAAAAGATAAATGTCTTGAAAATATCAGAAGTTGCGCTATGCGTTCTTGCGGCAGTGGTGTTGGTTCTGTTTGCTACAGTTTGGTATTTGGTAATGGCGGTGAAAACACAATCAATGGTAAAAAAACATATGAAGATATTAAAACAGGTTGTGAAGCAATCGTGAACAGCGATGCTAACTGTCAATATGCAGCTGCAAATGCAAATAATAATTTGTACACTTATGCATATACAGATAACAGTGTATTCACAACATTGTTCCCAGAATATGAATCTGGTGGCGCAGATCCAATTGGTGCGGTTGCGTCTTTGAATGCTTCACTTTCTACTTCTTATAATAATGCAGCAATTGCACAAATGAAAAAACAATGTGCAAATGTCGCGGTCAGTTGCGTTAAATCTATGTGTGGTAAAGATTATACAAATTGCTATCGCAACAGAACAGATGTTTTGTCAAACACATATGATACCGGCGAAGCTTCTTTTGATAAAAGTATGAACAAGGTTGGCGGTGTATTAGATTACACAATCGTCACAGGTTTGTGCATCAATACAGTTAAAAATGCTGATATTTGTGATGAACACTTGAAAATTGAAGCTGTGAAATTGGAAAAAGACGCTGTTTCTTCATGGAGTGACAGTGTTCGTGGTGATTGGTTAAGTGCTGCGGGCAGTATTTCTGCAAAAGCAGTTATTTCCGAAGTAACAATTGGTTGCCGTACAATAACAGAAAACGAAAACTGTGATCAAAACGCAATTGAAGCGTGCGATTATGTTGACGCAGACGGTTGTTTGTATGATCAAAAGGTTACACAATCTTGGACAGATTATTCTTTGACACAATCTGCAAAGAATTTATTCCAAGAAGTTTTGATGGATATCGAAAAAGAAGCTCAGGCAAAATATAATGCTAAATTAACAAAAGAACAAAATGTTTGCTTGGCTAATAATAACGGTGGAATCAAAGGTAATCTTGAAAACGGTTCAACATTTATGTGGGTAAAATTGAAATCTAACAAGATTCCAAAAGATTATGCTATGAAGGGCTTGCAGACCAAGAATTTTGTAGCAAGTAATGATTTGTATGGTTCTTTCTGCCGTGCAAGAATTACTGTGACATCTGATGATAAAGCTATCCAAGATGCTTTGGGCGATAAAGCAACAGCATACTTTGCGGTTGGTGATGCGTTCACATGTGGTTCTTGGATTGATCAAAAGACATTAGATAAAATCACAGAAGAAGTTGGTAAAAAAGCACGCAAGGAAGCAGGCGAAGGTTCAACCAAGGAAAAAATCGCATACGCTTGGGCTACAATTGGTGGTATCTTGGGCGGTGGCGCATTGGGTACAGGTTTAACTGAATCTGGCGCAATATCTGGTTTGTTGAACAAGGCTGATTCTAAATTAACAAACAACAAAACAAATGCATCTTTGAAAGAATCTTGCGAAGATTATGTATCAAAGGCAAGAAAGGCGGTTGATTCTAATAACATAGGTGCTGCGAATTCTTATGCATCATCTGCGTTGTCTGTTTGTGAAAAATTGAAGTCAGCAGATTGTCCAAAACGTCCAGCAACCGCAAGCGACACAACAAACGCAAACGGTGTTGTTTCATTGGCATCAACAACCAAGACAACAACAAATAACAGAACTGCATTTGTTTCGTCCGCAAATAATCTTAAAGCATCACTTCTGGCTGCAAAAGGGAAAGCAGGTATTGATGATAATAAGAAATCAACTATTGACCAGCTTAATACATATATAGATTCTGCTATGGGTGCGGCTACACCTGATGAAGCAAATCCTATGATGGAAGCTGTGGTTGAAGAATGTAAGAATTTAAACCCTTATATCCTTGAAGCTTTCTGTAGATTTACTCGTTGGGAAAATACAGGTGATGCGTCTGCTGCATACACAACATCTACAACATCTGTTAATACCAGTGAATTCCAAGACTATTTGACAAGAATAGATGTTGCGTGCCGCAATGCAGATGATATGTCAGAAGCCGAAGAAAAAAGAAATAAAGCGGTTCGTATTGCTGTTCCTATCGTAACATCTGTTGCCGGTGGTGCATTGGGTGCGGGTATCACAGCATCTGTATTACAGGCAAAATACGAAAACGCTGAAAACGAAGCCATCAAAGAATGGATGGAAGAAGTCGGCGACCATATCCAATGTTATATTGGCAGTGAAGAATTGGGTTCATATGGTGATACAATCAGTATCGAAGTTGAATAAAACAAACCAATTTTGAAATAAAAGAACGCCCGTTTTGGGCGTTCTTTTATTGCGACATTTTTTATGTAAAAACATTTTGCGTTTTGATTCTTATATATTTATAATCACATTGATATTAAAAAGGGTAGAAAATGAAAAATTTATTAAGAATGTTGTTTGGTCCGCGTGCAAATAAAACAACCGCTGGGGAATTGGCAAAAAAATTCGGGTTGGAATTAAGGGGAAATCCAAATGAACCAGTCAAAGGCGTTGCCCCTATTGCAGAGGCAAAGGCGGGTCAACTCGCGTTCTATTCAACAGAACGCAATTCTGCGGCATTTAAAATTTTACCAATAGATGTTCTTAAAAATACCAAGGCCACGGTTATTCTGGTTCAACCAGAACAGGTCGAACATGCACCAAAAGGGGCAACTTTGTTAATAACAGATTCCCCACGCGGTAATATCGTAAAAATATTGGGTGTTATTTATGCTGAAAAACCACGTTTCGGTGTTTCTTATTTTTCTGTTGTTGAACGTGGTGTGTTTTTTCGTAAAAAACGTTCTAACTATATCGGACAATTTGCAACCGTTGAACGCGGTGCTGTATTGGAAGAAGGTGTAAAGATTTATCCGGGGGCTTTTATTGGACGCAATGTGGTTTTGCGCGCAAATACAATTGTTCATTCCGGTGCACACATAGAAAACGCCACAATTGGTTCAGATTGCGTGATAAACGCTAATGCGGTTATTGGTAAAGACGGTTTTGGTTATACGCGTCAGAACGGCAAAAATGTATTTATTCCGCATGTTGGACGCGTTGTCTTGGGTGACAGGGTTTCTGTTGGTGCTAATTCTTGTATTGATCGTGGCGCAATGACAGACACAATTGTTGGTGACGGAACAAAAATTGATAATTTATGTCAGGTTGCGCACGGTGTTGTTATTGGTAAAGAATGCTTTTTGGCATCTGGGGTTGGTATTGCCGGTGGTGCGGTTATTGGTGATAGGGTTCTATTGGGTGGACACACTGGGGTTTCAAACGGTATTCATATTGGCGATGATTCGGAAATTGGTGCAAACAGCGGTGTTTTCCGTAATGTTCCGGCAAAATCTAAATGGATGGGTATGCCTGCGGGACCGGGGATTGAATTTTTCCGTCATTATGCGTGGGTAAAAAAACAAGTGAACAAGAAATCAGAAGATTAAAAAAAACGCCCGTTTGGGCGTTTTTTATTTTGGACAAGATTCCAATAAATTCATTGTTGTTTGGACATCTTTATTTACAGAAATACAAACTTCCCTGTTCATGCCATCTGTATAAGTATAATTGAAATCCATATTTATAAACTGTGGTGCGCGTTTATATATATCTTTATATGGGGCAAGCAACGCTTTAAACCAAGCTTTGTTTTTGCACAAACATGCATTGCGAACATCAAACACCATTTTACCGTCAACACCATTTGAATATGTTGTTTCAATACCTTCGTTATCTGTCATCAAACAACGGGTTTTAATTGCATAATAATTCGCATCGTCTTTCAAGAAATTATAAACTTCTTCTTCGCTTGCACCTTTTTGACGCAGTTTATATATGATGCCAGCCTCACAACAAGATTCTGATGCGCGTTGCAACATTAAATATCTTTCCAACAAAGGTTTTGCTGATTCGTCATTTGCACTGAAATCATTTGAAGAATTTATTCCATATAATACAGATTCAGCCTTTGCAAAACTTAAATGTTCCGCGCGTGGATACACATTTTGTTTATATGTCGGTTTTTTATACCATATCTCACAATCAGCCGCATTATCAAATGGGCAATTATAATCATATGTGCAAAATGTTTGTTCGTATTCAGAAACAGGTTTCGAAATGATAATCGTTTCTTCTGTCATAGGTATAATTTCACAATCAGAACCAATACATTCTGACGAAAATGCACCATGGGTGCCAATTGCGGATATAATCGCAATCAAAAAAGATATTTTTTGTTTCATGATTATAATTCTATCATAAAAAAGGTCTTTATTAAATAAAAAATTTATGTTGTGTTGATATGATCTTTTTATATATAATGTGAATAGATTCATATACAAGGAAAGGAATTCTTATGAAAAAAATTTCCCTAATTTCTATATTGTCTGTAATGGTTATGCCTGCTTTCGCAGAAGAAACCAATGTTGCAGATGTTGTTAAAGATGAAATCGCCACACCTGTTATTGAAGAAACAGTTGGCACAAATACAGATTTCAAAGAACCTGTGTTTGAAGCAAAAAAATCAAATCCAAAAATTAAATTCCCACATGGATTGCAAATTGGTGCTGGTGTTTCTGCAACAAGTGGTTTAAATGGTTTTGTTGGATATAATAATAAAAACTTTGATTCTTTCTGGGCAAAACGATTCGGTGTTCGTTTAGATTTCGGAACTTATTCCCCAATCAAAAGCAAAATGAACAAGAAAATAAACGATATTGTTGAAGATATCGAAAAAGACGGTGTCAAAATTGGTGATATGAAAATCGAAAATTTTGCGCTGGACGGACATCATTTCGGCGCATTGGTTGATTTTTATCCTTTCGGTGATACATGGTTCCTTGGTGGATGGAGATTGTCTGGTGGTTATTTCACAGGTAAATTAAATCTGAATGCTGATATCACAAGTAAAAGCAACACAGTTTATGAATTTGAATTAGATGGTCAGACATATACATATGATACCGGCTATGCAAGGGGCAAAGCAAAAGTAAATTGGAAATATTCTGGCCCATATGTTGGAACCGGTTTTGATTTAGGTTTGTTCTGGGGTATCAAGATTTATATGGACGCGGGTGTTGTCTTTACTGATAAAGCAGCCAAGGCCGATTTAGCAATCCCGCTTGATGGTTTAAAGGTTGGTGGCGAATCTGTCAAAGATAACCCAGCTTTGAAAACAGAATTTGAAAATCGTAAGAAAGCAGAACTTAAAGATATCCAGAAAGATTTGGATGATATAAAATATTATCCAATGGTAAAATTGGGCTTTATGTACCGCTTTTAAGATTCAACCACCCCTTGGGGTGGTTTTTTCGTTATATTTATATAAGAAAGCCGATTCGGTTGCTACGAATCGGCACCTTTTTTTACGAATCGTCAAATTTTTGTAAAAATGAATCGGTAAAATTCGTTTTTTTTGTGTTGGTATAAAAAATAAATCAAATTTTTTTAATAAGAAAAAATGCCGGCTTTCTGCGGGTTTTTTAATTTTTTAGTTTTTTTTAAAATTATTTTCGAAAAATTGCTTGACTTTTTTGAAGTTCAACAACATAATAAGCGGGCTTTCAAGTTGAAACCGAATGAAAAGAAAAGTTCCAACCTCTGAAATAAGAGAT
Organism: uncultured Alphaproteobacteria bacterium; assembly: GCA_946623825.1. Classification (GTDB taxonomy): domain Bacteria; phylum Pseudomonadota; class Alphaproteobacteria; order Rs-D84; family Rs-D84; genus Enterousia. Next base: position 73 of record CAMORN010000007.1, on the reverse strand, counting down.
TCAATTCTCAACATTGTGAATAAAAGCAGCTCATCAAAATGATTTTTGAAATTCAAAAATCTGTTCAAGAAGA
>CAMORN010000006.1 GCA_946623825.1 uncultured Alphaproteobacteria bacterium | reverse complement strand
CAGATAGTAAAACACTGGTTGAATTAAATAATCAAGCACAAGAACGTATTGCAAATGAAACAATCGAAGAAAAAACAGACGAATGGCAATCGGCCAGTGATTTGGCTATGGACAAAACTTTTCCTATGAATGGGGAAGATACTATTTTACGAAATTTAAAAGAGTTACAAAGTCGAATTCCTGATTTTATACAGTTCAAAAAGTCTGGTTCCCATATTCCTTTGTGTTTACATCGCGATGGGCGTGAAATATTTTTAGAAAAAACACAAGTTTTGCTTTATCTGCCAAAGACGAAAGAATGGCAATCAGCCAATGATTTAGCCAAAGATGAAACATTTCCAATGGGTAAGGTGTCGAACATATTAGAAAAAATGAAAAAACTGCAATCACAGATGCCTGATTTTATCCAATTACGAAAATCTGGGGTTAGGATAGGTTTATGCATGCATCGTAATGGTCGTGAAATATTTTTGGAAAAATTAGGAATCCCTTTATTAGCTAAAACCTTACCGCTTAAAACAGACGAATGGCAATCATCAAATGATTTGGCTCTGGATAAATCTTTCCCTATTGCACAAAAGATGATTATTTTAAAAAATTTAGAAGAACTGCAATCACAGATGCCTGATTTTATACAAATGCGAAAACCTAAAATTGGGCTTGCTGGTTTGTGTTTACATCGTGATGGACGCGAAGAATTTTTAAAAAGGTTAGGTGTTATATATATATTGCCTAAAACAGACGAATGGCAATCGGTCAATGATTTGGTATTAGATAAATCTTTCCCTGTAAGTAATTTTAAAGTTATTAAACAATGTTTAAAGGATTTTCAAGAAGAAATGCCTGCTTTTATACAGCTTCGCAGAAGTGGAGTAAAGACGGCTCTGTGTTTACATCGTGATGGACGCGAAGAATTTTTAAGACGTGTACAAGAAAGCAAAACAAAATCTATAAGAAAAGCGGCAAAAGTTATTTCTGCTGGTGATGAGATGGCCCAAACTACTAAAACCATAAAATCTACCGCGCCAAAGAACATTTCTATAAAAAGTTTATAAAACTTTAATTTTATCTTTCACCTCTTCAATCTCCCACCCTATTTCAATAATATCGGTTCGAGAATTGTTCACCAAGCACGACCAGATTAAATAAAAAAGACCGCTTTATGCGGTATTTTTTATTTGATATTTTGGTGGAGGTAAAACTTGGATTTGATACATTACATTGTGAAACAATGTCAGGTTCGACTATGAGTAAGCGAAAACGAGCCTGCGAAGTTTGAGTGCTAACGAATGCGGCGCAGGTATTTATGCCGAGCCAATCTTTCGCCCCGACCACAAAATATTTATTGTATTCTTTCTCTTTTATGAAATAATACTCACATACTTTAACGGGATAAAAATATGTCATCTGTTATACAATTTATAAAAATGTTTATATCTGGAAATAAAATTCAAGGTATTAAATTCAGAACCAGATTATCTATAATTATTACACTTATCGTATTGGCGGTGGAAATATATGTATTTTACACGAATTGGAATTCTATCCCAGATATGATTAAATATGATTACGATTTTTCTGGGGTTGCAAATGATATTTTTGAAAAAAAATGGATATGGTATAACCTGTTATTCCAAATGTTTATATGCGGTTTCGTTTTCATAGCAAAACATTTGTTATACAAAACAAAACGCGTACATAATCTGGTTTATGATAAAAACAATAATTTGATACCGATTATAGACAAACGTTTTTCTATGTTCGCATGGGAAACAGCAATGTTATTCGTCACCACAGAACAAGGTTATATTTTCGCCCTTATTGACATTGTAAAAGATCACATGTGCGACGATATCGTGACAGCAATCTTCCTGTTTTGGCAGATTTTATTGGTTTTTGAATTATTATCCGACCTAAAAATACTGAAAAAGCAGGTATAAAACACAATATTGAAAAATTTAATTATTTTTCTATAATAACACTTGACAAATTCGTTTTTTGTGTTATATTATACACATAATAACAAACACAAGGGAGTCAAAAATGACACAAATTAAAAAAACTTCTCCAGCATTACGCAATATCGTTGCTGGTATCTTGGGCACAGTAGGTTCCTTAGGTTTATTGGGCAGTGCCGGTACAGAAGACGCACGCGATGCAATGGAATATGAAAACTATACAGTCGGTTATGAAAAACACGACACAGATGAATTAGCATCACCAAAAACAACAAAAACTATGGCTTGGGTTAGTATTGCTGCATTGGCTGGTTGTGTTGCATTGTTGTCTAAGAAAGAAAATCAAAGATAATTTATGATTCACACGGGTGATTTATTTTATCCGAAAGATTTATACCAATCTGTGTATGAAATATTATGCACAGATTGGTGTTCTATTTTAAAAAAGCCATTGTATATAGACACAAACAAACACGAATTACAAAATCTGGTTGAATTGGGTCCTGTCAAATATTCAGCCATGATTATTTCTGATTATGATACCAAATCCAGCGCACATCATTTGGATAAACAATTGAAAGACGCAGGATATAAAACAACATATTCTTTTGCACACAAATATCGTATGACACCAGAAATGCGCACACGAATTTTGTCCGATGTGTCAAAACTTGATTGGTTTTATCAGGTATGTCGCCACCCTGCTCTTAGCAAAAAAGAATATACACAAATGATTCCTATTTTCCAAGATGCTGTAAATATATCATATTTTTATGCTCAATTTTTGTGGGCAAATAACCCAGACGCAAAATTTGATTATCAAACCAGATTAAAACCATGGCTTGATTGGGATAAAGTCCTGAATTATTTATACGGTGTCGCGTATGAATTTCATCCAAAAGATGTCTATAAACATATTACTGATTGGCGACCACATGGAAAATTATATCATGAACAACTTGAATTTAAAAATTGGTGTCGCGATAATTACGGCATAGACACAGGCTGTCTGGTTTTAAGCAATGACAACATGGAAAAATTGCGCAAGATTTTAACCAAGACAGACAAACCATATCCAATTCAGGTTTTAAGAAAATTTTTCACACTTTCTAAATAGCAATTTTTGTGATATAATACAGAATAATGAAAAAATATTCTGTATTTTTGTTATTGTTATTGTCGCCATACGCATACGCTAAATTACAGGCGACAGGTTTTCCAAAAACATACGCAGACACAACTTTTTCAGAACGTATTGCCAACGCAACCGAAGGCTATAAACCGTTTATGAACAAAAGTGCATATATTGAATTAGACATTGTCCCAGGCGAAGAAATATTTACAGACCACATGATTGTCCAAACCTCCGCAGACGCTGAACAGCAAGAACAAGATGAAACAACACTCAGCACCACTGAATATTGCTTGAAATACCCAAGCGATTCTACGAAATGTCCACAAACCGCAACCACCACAACGGTGAACACTGGACCATGGACGGGACAAACCATTGGTGGTGGTGCGGTTATAGAAAACAATTCTGTTGTCGGTGGTTCGTGTTATCCGGCGGCAAAAGACAGACACATGACAAATAAAATTTTAACAACTGGGCGATATGAAAAAAACAGTCCTGCCTTTGAAAAAGCACTGATGACGATTTTCCGCAAAGAAGGAAGATGTGGCACCATCAAAGGCGATCCATGTGGATATACATGTTATGGCATTGGTTCTGCAAAGGGATGCGCTGGTATTGTTATAAAATCTCGTGAAGAAGCCGAAGATTATTATTACAATCATTTTTGGGAGAAATATAAAATTGGAAAATTACCAGATGTAATCAGCACCGATTATATGCTTGCATCTATGGGCAGCGGTCCGGGGACGGCGGGAAAACAATTTCGTTCTTTTTTAGGATTACCAGCCAAAGCGAACGGTGTCGTTGATGATGCAATGGTTCGTGCTGTAAATAACTATAACGGCGACATACACAATAATTGGATGGACAAACGTCACACATTTTTACAACGAGTCGCCGCACAAAGATATAACGGTTCCGTATCGAGAGGATACGCGAACGCAATTGAATTGAAACGCAAAAACGGGTGTCATGTCCGTCCGGACGAACCACTTTACAGATAAACATTTGACTTTATCATTTTATATTTGCACAATATCGTTGAAATAAACAAAAGGAAAAGATATGCCATCTGTATTTAAAAAAACAAAAATAAAAGGCGTTTATATCGTCGAAACAAAAACATTCAAAGATAAACGCGGTTATTTTGCTGAAACATATAACAAACAAGAATTCACAGAAAAAGGTATTCCAAATACTTTTATCCAAGACAACGAGTCAGAATCTTCATACGGTGTAATTCGTGGTTTGCATATGCAATTGCCACCTTATGATCAGGCAAAATTGGTTCGTGTTGTTCATGGTCGCGTATTAGATGTCGCGGTTGATGTCAGACCTGAATCTCCGACATTTGGTCAATATGTCGCGGTTGTATTATCAAAAAGAAATAAAAAACAATTATTCATTCCACGCGGTTTCTTGCACGGGTTTGCTGTTTTAAGCAAAAAGGCAACTTTTGTGTACAAAGTGGACAATGTGTATAAACCAACTGCTGAATTTGGAATCAGATATGATGACCCAGAAATAAATATTCAATGGCCAATTGAAAAAGATAAAATTATCACATCACCAAAAGATAATTTAGCAAACACATTGGCTGATTTGAAAAAGAAATTACAAGAAATAATTAAATCTGAAAAAACAAAATAAAAAAAACGCCCAAACGGGCGTTTTTTTATTCGTATCTTAAACTGTCAATTGGGTTTAATTTTGCCGCCTTCATCGCAGGCATCACCCCAGACGCCAATCCAACAACAATTGCAACCGATATTGAAACAACAACCGGCCATATCGAAAACGGCACATTATAATTTAATATTAAACGACCAACCCCTTGGGATAAACCAACACCCAATATCAAACCTATCATTGAACCCATGAAAGATATCAATATAGATTCCGATAAAAATTGTGTGATTATTGTCGATTCTTGGGCACCAATTGCTTTTCTGATACCGATTTCGCGTGTGCGTTCCGCAACCGATACCAACATCATATTCATAATTCCGATTGAACCAACCAACAATGAAACCGCGGCGATTGCTATCAATAATAATGTCAAATATCCCGACACAGTATTCATTGTTTCCATAACCTGTTTCATATCTGTTATTTGGAAATCGTCTGGGTCGCTGTCTTTCAATTTATGTCTTTGACGCAATAATGCAGTGATTTGTTCCGTTGCAACATTGTTGTCTGAATCTTGATATAATTTCAAAGCAATTTGGCGAACAGCATTTGGGAAATAAGACCCCACCACTCTTTTTTTCAATGTGGTAATTGGTATTATCAACATATCGTCTTGCGACCCCATACCAGAATCACCCTTTGCCTTGGTCACACCGATAATTGTCATTGGAATATTGCGAACACGAATAATTTCACCAACCGGATTTTTTGGCAACCCCAATTCTTCCGCGGTTTCAGGTCCAATAACCGCGTATGTTGCAGCGTTTCTTACCGCTGCAAAATCAAAAAATGTTCCGTATTCCATTTCTATATTTTGAACGGTTGCATACCCCGGATAAACACCCAACATTGATGTTGACCAATTTTTATTCCCGTACACAATTTGCGCAGATGACGATTCGGTCGGTGTTGCCACCGCAACATCTGGCAATTGTGAAATATATTGCACATCGTCCATTGTCAATGTCATACGATTACCCGTTCTAACACCAGCACTTTGTGCCGCACCGGCACGTATCATAATTGTATTTGTCCCAAGTGACGAAAATTGGTCTGTAATAGATTGTTGCACCGTTTCACCAACTGCAACCATAACCACAACCGCCATAATACCAATAACAATACCCAACACGGTCAAAAATGAACGCATTTTGTTTCCGCTGATAGACAGCCAAGATTCATGAGCAATATCGTAAAATGTCATTTCTTGTGCGCCTTTTTTTCAGATTTTGTTAAAACACTTTCGTTCTTTGGAATTTTTCCGTCGTATGTAATACGGCCGTCATAGATATGAATCACACGGTCTGCATATTGTGCAATTTCAAATTCGTGTGTAATCATAACAATTGTTATTCCTAATTCACGATTTAATTTCTTGAAAAATTTCAAGATTTCATTTCCCATTTTGGAATCTAATGCACCCGTTGGTTCGTCTGCCAATATCAATTTCGGGTCGCCAGCCAATGCACGTGCAATCGCGACACGCTGCTTCATACCACCAGATAACTGTGTCGGCAAATATGTTTCAAATTTTTCAAGACCGACCAATTTCAACATTTCACGTGCACGACGCAGACGTTCCGCCATTGGCAAACCACGATACATTAATGGCAACATCACATTGTCCAAAATATTGCGTTTCGGTAATAAATTAAAATTCTGGAAAACAAAGCCAATATATTCATTTCTTATTTTTGCCAATTCGTCTGGCAATAATGTCGTAATATCTTTGCCATATAATTCATATACACCACTGCTGGCAGAATCCAGCGCACCGATAATATTCATACATGTTGATTTACCAGAACCCGACGGCCCCATAATTGCAACAAATTCGCCAGATTTTACTTCAAATGAAATATCAAATAAAACCTGTTGTTCACCACCGATTTCCAGCGGAAAACTTTTACAGATTTTTTTCATTGAAATAATTGGCGTTGTTTTCATATTAAAATCACTTTATCTTGGACCACCAGCTGGACCGCCCATACCACCACGACGATTTCCAGTATTATTTGTTGTTGATTTTTGTCCCATATAACCCATTATGATTTTGTCGCCTTCCATGATTTCATCAGATTTAATTTCTGTTTCAGTTGGGCTGACCAGACCTTTTTCATATTTTACAAAAACAACTTCTTTGCCACGTTGAATTGCAAGATGTGTTTTTGGTGTGATGTTTTCATCAACATTATCCATTATGTTTGCGAAAGAACGAACCAACAAAGCAGAATTTTGCACTTTCCATACATCTTTAACCGCATCAACAATAATTGTTACAAACGCAGTCATTCCAGGCATCAATTTTAAATCTGCATTATCTACATCAATAACCACAGTGTACACAACCACATTAGATGTCGTTGTTGGTGATAATCTGACCTGACGCACAACACCGTTAAATGTTTGTCCCGAATATGCATCAACCGTAAATGTTACCGCTTGATTTTGTTTGATAACCCCAATGTCTGCCTCTGATACAGATGTTTCTATTTGCATTTTTGTTAAATCTTCTGCAATTAAAAACAAGTCAGGTGTTTGGAAAGACGCAGCAACAGTTTGACCTTTGTCCACCTTTCTTGAAATAACTGTTCCGTCAACCGGTGATGTAATTGTTGCATACCCAAGATTAGTAACCGCTTTGTCATATTGAGATTGCGCACGAATCACAGATGCAGACGATTGCTCATATTGTGTTTGTGATTGTTCCATTTCAGAACGCGCAATAAAACCGTCTTTATATAAAGTCTTGTTTCTATTGTATTCGTTTTTTGCATATTGTAATTGTGATTTTGCACTGTCCAAAGATGCCTTGGCTTCGTCAACAGACGCCTGTAATACAGACGGTTCTATTTTCAACAAAATATCGCCCTTGTGTACAACGGAATTATAATCTACAAATATTTCTTCGATTGTACCTGATACCTGAGAACCAACATTGACCGTATTAACCGGCATTATTTCACCAGTTGCCGTTACAATTTGAGACAAATCACCACGCGAAATATTTGATGTTATAAATTTTTTGTCTGTCTGTTTTTCAGATTTTCCGAACGCAAAATAAATAACCGCACCACATAATATAATTATGAATAATGACAACCATTTATGACGCAAAAACCATTTTCTTTTATTGCTCATTATTTCCCTCCAATTCAGATTTTATATCCCCGATAGCCAGCGCAACCGCCGCCCTTTTTACAAACAAATCATATTTTGCAGAATTATTTTGACGCTGGGCATTTACCAATTCATTTTGAGCCGTCTGCCAATCAAGCATTGTTGCGCGCCCTACTTTATACATACCAGATGTCACGCGTTCATTTTCAGTTGCGGATTTCAATAATGTTTCTGTCTGTTTCAAAACATTGCGTGCAGTTTTATAATTTTGATACGCAGTGAAAACATCCATCATCGCATTATTAGATGTCAATTGTTCATTATATTTTGCGCGTTCATATTCAGATTCAGCCGCACGAACACCATACATATTTGCAAAACCTGCAAACAATGGCATAGATGCACGAATTCCGATAGACCCCGACATTTTATTTGTATCTGGTTCAAATACACCCGGCAATTTTTCTTCGTTCCAAGACACACCCGCCGATGCAGATATAGACGGCAAATTTTTCAAGAACGCAGCATTTCTTTTATGCCACGCAGCATCTTTTTGTGCTGTTGCCTTTAATAAATCAGGTCTTTTTTCACGCGCAACTTTTATTAATTCATCTATGCTTTCACTTTCTGCATCTGTTCCGAAACTAGACGGCATATCGGCAATTTTTATATCTTGGTCTGCTGGGAAAGATAATTTATTTAACAATGTCGCCTTGGTTATTTCACGGTTGTTTTTTGCACGCTCTAATGTTAATTGCGAATTTGCCAATGTGGTTTCAGCCTTGTACACATCTGCCTTTGCCACAACACCAGCCTTGAATTTTTTACTGGCGGTGTTATATGCTGTTTGCGCAACTGACAACGCAGATTCCGCAACACGAACATCAGCATCCGCGTTTAATAATTCATAATAAGAACCAACCAAACCATAAACAAAATTCTGCACCGTATCGCTGAAATCAAAACCAGCGGCACGGTATGTTGCCAACATTTGATTTAATTCTGATGTTCTTTTTCCAAAATCAAAAATCAAATAAGACGCAGATAACGATGCACCGTATCCCCAATCATAATCTTTTACCTTTGCATCTTTTGGTTGTGAAAAATTTTTGTTTGCAGATACAGATGCAGACAACGACGGTAAATAACTTGAATACGCAGCATTTTTATTAAATCTAGCAGATTGCAAAGATGCATACGCCGCCGCAGTTTGCGGATTACGACACAATCCTAATTTAATAACATCCTGCAAAGATTGTTCATTTTCCGGCATAGTACGAATCGTTGCACAATCATCCTTGCCGTATGACAAAGCTGGCAGAAAAAGTGCCAAAATCATGAACAATTTTTTCATAAAAACTCCTACAACATATTTATGATTAGTATCCTATCAAAAAAAATATATATTGCGCAATTATTTTTTGTTTTTCCCAACAAAAAAATTGTACATATTTTGTGCTTGTTTATTTTGCTTAAACAAACTAGAATACAAAGTATGAGAAAAAGACTAGCTATCTTTACAATTTTGTTTGCATGCATAACATTACCTGTTTTCAGCGCATTGCCTGACCGTTTTATAAACAGCAGTTTGTATGCACAACAATATCCACAAACAATAAATAAAAAAATGTCTCAAACGACAAAGGGTACAACATACGCAACTGGTAATACAAACACCCAAAATCAAATGGGAAAACGTCGTGTTGTTCAAAGAAAAAATCTTGCACGTGCGGCAGCTACAACAAACCAAATAAAAACAGTTCAGCAAACACAACCAACCCAGCGTCGTGTTGTCCAACGTCCGAACACTGTTCGCGCTGCTGGTGTAAATAATACAAAAAGAACAATCGCAACACCAAATACAAATTCACCGCGTTTAAACAACAATTCAAAACGCAATGTTGTTGCACGCGCATCGAAACGGGCAAATGCAACAATTCGTTCTACTTCGAATGTGCGTTCAACAAATTCAACAGTGAATAAATCTGCTTTGTCTTCACAACATTGTTTTGCAAGTTATAAAGAATGTATGGAAGATTATTGTAAACGCGAAGACACACCGTATAATCGTTGTTTTTGCAGTGCAAAATTGGCACAAATTGATTCAAGATACCAACCAAAAATAGATTCTTTAATCCAACAAATTATCAGATTAAAATATAATAATTCAGAAGCTACCAGTGATGAAATCAAAGCTTATTGGGATAAAACCGTTGGAACATACACCGGCACAAACCCATGGGTGAATATAGACAACGCATTGAACATCAAATGGGCAGATGCAGAAATTCGTATTCGTGGTCAAAACGCATTTAATATTGGACATCAATATTGTGTGAACTTCTTGCGTGCGTGTTCTTCTATGGCGTCAAATTTACGCGACGCCTATAAATCAGAAATAACACGCGATTGTGCAACATATGAATCAAGTCTGCAGAAAATTCAAACTGCAGCAGAAAGTGTTATAGAGAGTTATCATGATTAAATTTATGGGCGCGGCATACAGCCGAGGTGCTACGGCACGTGTTATTAATGGCGGTCCTGCATTGGCACCAAAAAAAGTTCAAGAAATGTTTCCAAATGCAGAATGGAATATTGTCGTTGCTGATGAAATCAGTGATGAAGAATGTCTGCATATGCGTGATCGTTTTGGTGATGCGTTTAATATGCATAAAAAAATATATGCAAACACACCTTCTGAAAAACACATTTTTATTGGTGGCGACCACAGCGTGAATTTTTCACATTTTGCAGCGATTGCTGACCAATATGCAGATGAAGATTTATGTATGGTGTATTTTGATGCACACCTTGATATTCATACACCTGAATCTTCTGTACGCGAAGCAACTGGTTCCCCACACGGAACAAATGTCAGACATTTGCTGGGCGAAGGCGATGAACGTTGGTTGTCATTACAACATAAAAAACCTGCGTTAAAGAAAGAAAATTTATTCTTTGTAGGAACCCGTTCTTTTGAACCATCTGAAATAAAATATGTGAAAGATAATAATATTTTCTATCGCACACCGGCACAATTACAAACACGACAAGATTGGGAAACAGTTATCAATGAAATCCGTAATCGCATCGGAAATAAAAAATTTATTGTGTCTTTTGATTTTGATGGAATTGATGCGAAAGATTTTACAGATGTTTGGGTACCAGAACCAAATGGTTTATCGCTTGATTTTGCAAGATATTTTATAGACAGATTTCATGATGCATTAAATTTTGAATTTGTTGAATACGCTGTATCTGGCGACAAACATTGTGCAGATGTTGTTCGTGAACTTATCGGCAAATTGGTGGAAAAGATTTCTTAAAATATTTATCAAATATTTCTATATCTTTGTTTTGTATCAATTCTTTGATTTCTGATTGTTGATCATATGTCAGGTTTAATTTGTTATCTCTGATATATTCAAGGAAGAATAATTCCATTGCTTCATAGAAATAATATTTATCAAAATTATTTTTCAATTTTGCATATTCATATTTTATTTGATACAAATTTTCTGTGTTGATTTTACGATACCATTTACGACCATTATAAGATAAATATCCATAATCCAATCTGTATGTATCCCCATAATCAACACGCACACCGTTTATGAAATTATCACGGCAAGCCTGTCTTTCTGAACGACTGGTTTCAAAAATACGATTTTTATAGCCTGAAATAGAATATTCTTTTTTGTTTATCCATTTGGAAAGCAAATATTCATATCCATTTAATTTTGCCATATAGACAGGATTATTTTCCCTTGGTTCGGCTTTATTTGCACAAAAAGCAGTCGGAATTTCATAATCTGCACCGTGTTTATTCCATTCCCTTTTTACACGTCTATTCATTGGTTTATAAATCTTTAATGCATATTCAGCACCTATTTCAGGAAAAGATATCTTATAAACATCACCGAACGACCCACCCCATGTTTCAGAAACATTCATAAAATATTTATTTGGTTCACTGGTTTTTAAAATACAATATGTATTAAATATTTTGCCAATTTCTTGTAAACTATAAACACTGTGCTTATGTTTGCTTAATTTACGAGAATTAGAAACAACCAATCTGTCCAACGCATTAAAAAATTCTTTTGTCTTTTTACCCCTGTCATCTTTATCAACCAATTGTAATAATTCTGGTGGCAACATACCAATATGACAATCAACATCACACATATTTATAATGGGCAAAATATTTCCTTCTAGTCCATATTTGCTGGCATATTTTGTCAAAGATGTGTGTTCGATTTTTTTAGCTCCAATGCGGTATAAAAATTTATCAAAATCAATTTTGCGTATAAATTTACCCAAGGCAGAATATCCAACCTTGCGCATCTTTAATTGAAAATAATTTTTTATTTTTTCTTCCATAACTATATAATTATAGACAAAAATATAATATTGTCAATTATTTTTACATCTTAAATTATGTCTATAAATGTTTCGCGCCAAATCATCGCTTATAACATCCCAATCCCCCGCCCGACCATATATTATATCACAATCACACATTTTATTGTTTGATTGTGTATTCATTGTGCAAGATGCGACGAATATCACCAACCCCAGTTTTATACACTTTTTCATTTATTATCCTTTCTTGTTGTTTATTTGTTTTGACCTGATTTATTTGTTGGCGAATATTGTCTATTTCACATTTTGATTTGCCAACATTTAACCCATAAAAATAAAAAACGGTGCACAGCGCACCAAACAAAGCAAATATATATATTTTATTCATAACAATTTCCCTTTAACAAAAAACCGCCATAACGGCGGTTTTTATTTTCAAGATTCTTTAAAATTATTGATTCATAGAATTAAAGAAATCGTCATTTGTTTTTGTTAAACGCAATTTATCAAGCAAGAATTCCATTGCCTCCAATGTTCCCATTGGATTGATAATACGGCGTAAAACATACATTTTTGACAAGACATCTTTTGAAACCAACAAATCTTCTTTTCTGGTTCCAGATTTTGTGATGTCAATTGCAGGATAAACACGTTTATCTGACAATTTTCTGTCTAATATAATTTCGCTGTTTCCTGTTCCTTTGAATTCTTCAAAAACAACTTCGTCCATCTTGGAACCCGTATCAATCAAAGCGGTTGCGATAATTGTCAAAGAACCACCACCTTCGATATTACGAGCAGCACCAAAGAAACGTTTTGGTCGTTGCAAAGCATATGCGTCAACACCACCTGTTAAAACCTTTCCACTGGATGGAACAACGGTGTTATATGCACGTCCCAAACGTGTAATAGAATCGAGCAAGATAACAACATCTTGACCTGCTTCGACAAGACGTTTTGCTTTTTCGATAACCATTTCAGCAACTTGAATATGACGGGTTGCAGGTTCATCAAATGTAGAAGAAATAACTTCACCACGAACACTGCGTTGCATATCTGTCACTTCTTCTGGACGTTCATCAATCAACAACACAATCAATTTCACATCTGGATAATTTGTAGCAATTGAATGTGCAATATTTTGCAACATGATTGTTTTACCAGTTCTTGGTGGCGCAACGATTAAAGAACGTTGTCCCTTTCCAGTTGGGGAAATCAAATCAATAACACGAGCGGACAAATTGCGTCCTTTGTCTGTATCATTTTCGACTTCCATTTTCAATTTTTCATCTGGATACAATGGCGTCATATCGTCAAAAGAAATACGATGACGCAATTTTTCAGGATCATCACCATTAACCCGTTCAATTGTTTCCAATGCAAAATAACGCTCAGATTCATTTTGAGGGGCTTGAATTTGTCCTTCTACATAATCACCTGTTTTCAAACCATATTTTTTAATCAACGCAGGAGAAACATATAAATCATCTGGACCTGCTAAATAATTACTTTCTGGTGCGCGCAAGAAACCGAAACCTTCCTGCATACGTTCAAGAACACCATCACCTATCAAAGTAATGTTTTTATCAGCCGCATAAACACGCATAACTGCGAAACGCAACTGTTGTACATTTAACTGAGAAGGATTTTCAATCCCCATATCTTCTGCCATTTTCAACAATTGTTGTGGCGTTTTTGCTTTTAATTCATTTACGTGCATAAAAAAACCTTTTTTGGAAATTTGAAACCAAGGAACCCTGATTTATTGTTTATATTTTATTAAATTTTAGAGAAAAAGTCAAGAAATTCGATAGAAAAAAGGCCCGATACCAGATTCAATCAGGCCCGATAAAACATTTATTATTAAGCGGCAGTTTTTTCGTTTTGAGTATTTAACATCTTTACATCAACGCCCAAAGAAGCGAATTTACCCATGATATCTACCTTCTTTTGGCCTTTTTTGAAATTTTCCACCATGTTGGCAGAATTCAAGCTTTCTGTCACTTTCTTATAAGTATTAGTTGTGTTAGCCATACTATCACCTTTTAACTTTTCTATCTACTTTTGACAAATAATACACTAATAAATATTTTTGTCAAGTATTTTGTCAATTATTTTTCACAATCTTCGCATTCATCAATTTCAGTATATTTTTCAACTAAAATTGGTGTTGGCTTTGGTTCTTCCTCGAAAGAAGTTTCTTTGACAACACGAACACGACGGTTTTCAGCATTTGGTGTGTTGTTTGGTGTTTGGACTTTCAGGTCTTCTTCACCAGCAGATACAGCAATAATTTGAGAAGATGGGATACCCGCATCTATCAACATTTTTTGGACTGCTTCTGCACGACGACCACCCAACGCATAATTGTAAGAATTTGACCCAGCAGTATCAGTATGACCAACAACAGAAACCTTTACATTTTTATTTGCTTGTGTTGTTTCAGCCAATTTTCTGATAATTTCATCATATTCAGGTTTAATGATAGCCTTGTCAAAATCAAATCTGATTTCAAAGATTTCTTCCATGACACGTTGTTGTGGTTCTAATGGAATCTGTTGAACCTTGATAATTGTTTTTTCTTCGCTTGGTGCTGGTTGTTGATTATTATCCAATTCATCAAGTCTTTTATTAATTTTTGCCAATTCATCGCGCATTTCCAACATCATATTGATAAATTCATCCCTTTTAACATATTCTTCACCAACGGCTGGGATTTCTTTTGTTACTGGAACTTCTTTTGTAACGGTTGTTGTTGCGCTGCGGCTTTCATCTGTGCTTTCTTCACCACCATAAATTGTTTGGTTAATAACCATAGGTGGTTGTTGAGGAACAGGTTCTCTCTTGATTAAATTTTCAGGTATATTTACATTATTAACAATAACCACACCTTCGCGGGTTCTTGTTGAACCAGACATCGCATTCAAACGATATGTTTCTGGATAATACTTTTCTGTTACTTCCGTTGGTTTAATTGTTTGAGATTTAACGTGTGTTGGTGTAACAACCCTGCCTTCTGCACAATCTTGCAAAGCCTGAATTGAAGCTTTAAATCTTTGCTTACATTCCGCGGCAGTTGCATTTTGATTTGTTGCAGCTGCACTTATCCAACAGTCAAATTTAGCCTGAGATTCTGCGGCTAATTTTGGTTGTTCATCAGCAGCATCACTTTGCAATTGTGTCATCAAATTATTATATGCGTTAAAGATTTCAAATCTTTCGCCCTCTGAATCTATTTCCCAATTATCTAAACTTTCAGGGAAAGGTCTTTCGCCAGAAAATGCACCCACAGCCTTTTGTGCAAATAATTCAGCAACATCTGGATAATTACTTGTTCTGGCATTAAATATTGCATACGAACGATAATTCATAGCCAATTGATTCAAGAAAGAATCATGATGTGGTGCATCATCAACATTTAAACGTTCAATATAATCAACGGTTGGTGTATCGTATTCTTCCATATATTCGCCATTATCGTACATACCGGCACACCCCGCCATCAAAGCGCAAGCACACAATGCCAACACAGATACATAACGTTTATTTTTCATGATTAATCCCTTTCCTTGTTTTAATATCAAGATAATTATATATATTTTTGCAAATTGAGTAAAGTAAAAAAGAACACAAAAAATGTTTTTTTACAATTATTTATCTAAAAACTGTCCCAAGGTTGGCAACATCGCCCCACCCAGAGATTGTAAATTGCCACTGCCACCCATCGCAGACACAGCTTCTATAACAGAACTTGTTCCAGCCGCACCGGTTGTTTGACCGACACTGCCCAATGTTTGTGTTAAAAATCCACCCCACAATTGACGTTTTGCAGCTGTGATTTTTGAAGGCGCACAACGTTCAGATTTTTCAATTAATTTTGCAACTTTTGTTGCTTCTTGTTTTGTTAAATCTTCTTCACCGAAAGGAATCTTTACAAAAATATCATATAAATTATGTTCTATTCTGCATTTTTTTGCATTGTTTTCTTCACAGATTTTCACAGAACTTGCCTTTGGATAATTTTCCCAAATCATACCTTGATCAGATTCACTTGAAAATGTAAGATAACAATCTTTTTTACCATCAGAATAAAATTCCATAAAATCTTTATATATTGAATCAGAAGAATTATCGCCACCTTCACTTAATCTGCATGGTTCACCCAATCCAGACACAGCCTCACTTGCAGATGTATCACCAACCTTTGCCCATTCTTTGACCAAATTATTTACAGTATTCAATTCATCAGATGTTGGAGTGCATTCCGCATCCAGCTGTTGTTGTTGAGCACTTAACGACTTTACAGAACCGACCAAGCCCATAACCGTTGGCAACAAACTGGTTGCTGATTCCATTTTATCAGCTTTCTTTGCAGATACAGCCGCCGCCTTTTTAACCGTGACGGCACCCTGCGACATCACAGGAATCGCAGCCATAAACGCAATCATAAAAACAGACAGTATTTTTTTCATTCTCTCTTTCGGGTATATTATAACACAAATTTTTGATTAGATAAATATAAAAATTGCATTTTTCTTTTCAAAATATTAAAGTATTAATCATGGCTCAAGATCACAGAAACTTCATCATCATATCAAAACACAGACGATTAACTCGTCTCTGGCAGTTTTTCTTTACTGGATGGGGATTAATAATGGTTGCTGTGTTGGTAGCGGCTTCTTTGTTCACAAAACAAATTTTATGGACACCAATAACAGCTATCAATATGAAAGATGTTGTTTCAAACCAATTTAAAATGACGAATGCGTCTTTTGCAGGAACAGATAAAGACAACAACCCTTTTAAAATTCATGCAGATATTGGTTATCAACAATACAATAAACCAAATATTGTTTTCCTTGAAAAGCCATCTGGAAAAATTACCCGTACAACAAAAGACGGCAAGGTAACCGATAATATCACCGCATCTAAGGGACAGTTTAATCATAAAACAAGAATTTTAACATTGACTGGAAACGTCCGTGTGAATTCCAGCAATGGCGATAAATTTTTAACAGAAGAAATGGTGTTGCAATTATGAAAAAATCTGTATTAAGAGTTGAACATTTATCAAAAAATTATGGCAAACGCATTGTTTTGCGTGATATTTCTTTGATTGCCAATCAGGGCGAATCTGTCGGTTTATTGGGACCAAATGGGGCTGGAAAAACGACTGCTTTTTATTGTATTACCGGACAATTATCTGCAACCAGCGGTCAAATATTTTTAAATTCCCAAGATATTACACACCTGCCATTTTATCAACGTTCAAGATTACACATTGGATATTTACCACAAGAAAACAGCGTGTTTCGTGGTTTATCTGTGGAAGATAATATTATGTCTATATTGGAAGTCGTTGAACCGAATCGCAAAAAACGCGAAGAAAAATTAAACGCATTGCTTGACGAATTTTCCATTACTTTTTTGAGAAAAAGTCCGGCAACCGCATTATCTGGTGGCGAACGCCGTCGTGTTGAAATTGCTCGTGCATTGGCAAACGACCCTAAATTTATATTGCTGGACGAACCTTTTGCAGGTATCGATCCAATCGCGGTAAATGAAATTCGTGAAATGGTATCTAAATTAAAGAACCGTGGTTTGGGCGTTATTATAACCGACCACAATGTTCGTGAAACATTGGGTATCACAGACAGAAGCTATGTTTTACATGACGGAAAAATCTTGAAACATGGAACATCTGATGAAATCGTCCAAGACGAAATGGTAAAAAAAGTTTATCTGGGCGAAAATTTCACAATGTAAAAATCACAAATTTTAACGAAGGTAAAAAAAGGAGAAAGTAAAAACTATGTTTACTATTGAAAAAATTCATGCGCGTCAAATTATGGATTCACGCGGAAACCCAACAATTGAATGTGATATAACATTAAACGACGGTTCTTTTGGTCGTGCATCTGTTCCATCTGGTGCATCCACTGGTTCTTTTGAAGCTTTGGAATTAAGAGACGGCGGAAACACATATATGGGCAAAGGCGTATCCAAGGCCGTTTCAAATGTAAATGAAATAATCGCACCTGCTTTGATTGGAATGGATGCAGAACAACAATCTGAAATTGATGAAAAAATGTTGGCTCTGGACGGCACACAAAACAAAGACAAATTGGGTGCAAACGCAATATTATCTGTGTCATTAGCGGTTGCTCATGCGGTTGCAAATGCAAAACACATACCTCTTTATAAACATATTGCAAATATTTATGGAAATGAAAATCCATGCGTTTTGCCACGTCCAATGATGAATATTGTTAACGGTGGTGCACATGCTGATAATGGTTTGGACGCACAAGAATTTATGATTATTCCAAATGGCGCCAAAAACGAACAAGAAGCGATTCGTATCGGTTCTGAAATTTTTCATCATTTAAAATCTATTTTGAAAAAATCTGGACACGGAACAAATGTTGGCGACGAAGGTGGCTTTGCGCCAAACTTTAACACCTGTCATGAAGCATTGGATACAATTGTATCTGCAATAAAAGACGCAGGATACAAACCAGGCGAAGAAGTTTCAATTGGATTAGATGTTGCGTCATCTGAATTTTACGAAGACGGTGTTTATAAATTCGAAGGACAACAAAAAACATCTGCTGAAATGATTGAATTTTATAAAGATTTGATTTCACAATATCCTGTCATTTCAATTGAAGACGGCATTGCCGAAGAAGATTGGTCTGGGTGGAAATCTTTGACTGAAACAATTGGCAACAAATGTCAATTGGTTGGCGACGATTTATTCGTCACAAACCCAATTCGCTTACAGAAAGGAATCGAAAATGGTGTTGCAAATGCAATTCTTATCAAAGTAAATCAAATTGGTTCTTTGACTGAAACTTTGCGTGCAATCAAAATGGCAAAAGATGCTAATTATGGTGTTATTATTTCCCACCGCAGTGGTGAAACAGAAGACACAACAATCGCAGATTTAGCCGTCGCTACAAATGCAGGACAAATCAAAACAGGTTCTATGTCTCGCACAGACCGTATGGCAAAATATAACCAATTATTAAGAATCGAAGAAGAATTGGGAACATCTGCAAAATACGGATTAAAATAAGTCAAAAACATATACGTTCAATCAAAAATTATTTGATTGAACGTATAAAAAACAATGTTATAATCACAAAAAATTTAGGCAGTCAAAATGTTATTCGGTATAAATATTTTGTTGATTATAAAATATATACTCGCAGCTGTTATATTAGTCTGCATTTTTTTATTACCTTCATATCTGGCTGCTGTAAATTCTAAATCTAAATATGACAATATGCGCGTCCGTGTCAGCTCTTGGCTGTTTGGTGGATTTTTCATAGGTTGGATATTCGCCCTGTTCGTATCTGCAAAGAAATAAATTTATTTCTTTTCGTCTTCTTTGTCATTTAATCTGACAACCTGATTTGGATTATTTTTCAATAATTCAATTTTAGAATCCAATTTCTTTCTGTATTCCATAAACAGTGGTTTATTTTTAGCATCCAGATTTTCTATTGCTGGCAATTTCACAGTCATCGGATTTACATGAACACCATTTTTGATAACTTCATAATGCAAATGTGGACCGGTTGACAACCCTGTTGAACCAGAATAACCGATAATTTGTCCCTGACGAACAACAGTTCCTACATTAACACCTTTTGCAAATTTTGACATATGTGCATACAAAGTTTCAAATGTGCCATTATGTCTGATTTTTACAAAATTACCATGACCACGATTGAAACTGCGCGCGATAACACGTCCTGCACCAGCGGCTGGAATCGGTGTTCCGGTTGGTGCACGGAAATCTACACCTTTGTGTGCACGGGTATAACCCAAAACAGGGTGTTTACGACCACCAGAAAATTTAGATGTTACCTTTGCATTATTAATCGGTGTTCTTTTCAAAGATTTAATCGCACCATTACCATTTTCATCGTAATAGCCGGCATGTCCATCTGGTTTAACATAGCGATACATTTGAACATTACCACGCAACGCATCAAAAGAAACCGCCAAGATATGTCCATTATCTACCTTTTTTTCAGACGCAAAATTTTCTTCGTATAAAACATAGAATTTTTGCCCTGCCCTGATATCACGTTCAAAATCCATTTCAAACGCCAATAAATCATAAACATCTATCAAGATTCCTTCTGGGATACCTGCTTCAAGACCGGCTAAATAAAAACTGCTGCCATCTTTGATTTCACCTTCTTTATAAGTAATTCTGGTATCGCGTTCAATTTCAACCTTTTGACATTGCCAAGTGTTCGGTGTTCCACAATCTATTTCAATTCTGGTCCATGGGCCATTTACAATAACAATTTTTGAAACAGGTGCATTTTCATTTGGACGGATAAAATCAACCTTGTCTTTATCTGCGCGCAATGTTGTGAAATCGGCTTCTGATTTAAGTGTTTTGGATATGGTGTCTATATCACGCATAGCAAAACCCTGTTCACCAAGAATTTTGGACAAAGTATCACCCTTTTTAACCTCTACGACGGTATGGGTTTCAGGATTACATATAACCTCTTTCAAAGGGGTTTTGTAAAACAAAACTATCCCGATTGCAGAAACCAACATAACCGCTGCTATAATCAAAACAACACGGGACAACATATTTATATTTCTTAATTTTTGACAAGATTTTACCAATCCGGCAGTCATCTTTTTAATAATATTTTTTGCTTTTCTCATAAAGCATATTATAATAAAAATATGAATATAAATCAAGCATTCTCAATTTTACAATTTTGTGGGGGCAATCGTGCCGCACGCATAATAACAGACAAATATAAAAAAATGTCTTTTTTGCGTGTGAAATATTACGCACATTTATTAAAGAAAGGTGTCCCTGTCGCAAAAATAATCCATTCTAAATGGTTTTATGGGTTGGAATTTTATACAAACAAACATACTCTTGACCCACGCCCAGACACCGAAACACTGGTCGAAGCCGTCATAAAAGATTGCAACACAAATGAACCGCGTAAAATATTAGATATGGGAACAGGAACAGGTTGTATAATTTGTGCATTATGTAAAAATATTCCTGAATCAATTGGTATTGGTTTTGATAAATCAAAATCTGCCCTGCGTGTTGCAAAGAAAAATGTAAAAAATCTGGGATTGAAAAATCAAATAAAAATGTTGCATGGTGATTTTGCACATTTTGAATCAGAACATATGTTCGATATTATCGTTTCAAACCCGCCCTATATAAAACATGGCGATTTGCGCGTAAATGATGCAGCAAAATTTGATCCTAAAATGGCTTTGTACGCAAATAATAACGGAATGGCAGCATACGAACAAATTGCTAAAAACGCCCCAAATTTATTAAAACCAAACGGCAGAATTTATCTTGAAATCGGTGCGGGTCAGGCAAATTCTGTTATCAACATCTTTACTTTTTTCGGTTGGAAATTTGACAGAATTGAAAAAGATTTATCCGGCATAAATCGTGTTGTTATATTTGGTCGTTAAAAAATGGGTTGTGTTGTTTCAACCAACCTATCGTTGTATCATGGTCGTGTCCATGAACAACATATGTTTCATCGTCAAAATTTTTATTGTAAATATTTTTAATAGATTGCATCAGAGCATTTTTATCACCACCCGGAAAATCAAAACGTCCAAAAGATGTGGCAAATAAAGTATCACCTGTGATTAAAATTTTATATTCTGGGAAATAAAACATCAAACCACCTGGGGTATGCCCTGGGCTGTCTAAAATTTCCATATTTATATCTTTTAAAATTTCTTTTGAACCAGCGCACAAATTAATCGGCTTTTTATAATCATGATGAATATGTGGTATCGAAAACATATCTAATAATTCATTACCCCACCCGATTAAAAAATTATCTTTTTCAGATAAAAACCAATCTATATTAAATGCACGTGCCAACGCCGGTGCAGCAGAAATATGATCTGGATGTCCATGTGTAGAATATATAGCACGAAGTGTTAAACCACGTTCCAATAAAACCCTATCCCAATCTGCAGGTTTTCCCCACGCATCAAAAATAACCGCATCACGTCCACTTGAGACCAACACAGAATTTGTGTTGGTTGGTGGCATATGTAAAACTTCAAATTTTACATTATTTTCTGACATTTGATTTTTTTGTTTTTTTGACAGACTTGACTGTTTTTGCAACCTTGGCCTTGGTTGTTTTTTTACCAAAAACAATTTCTTTGATTTCTTCAACAGTCAATGTTTCTTTTTCAAGTAATGCTTTTGCTAATTTATCAACAGTTGCTTTGTTTTTCGCAATCAAATTTTTTGCATCATTATGCGCAACATCCATCCAATGTTTAATTTCAGCATCAACCATTTCTGCTGTTTTTTCTGACGCGTTCTGCAATGCAATTCTTTGACCGAAACTGTCCGCTTGCTTAATTGCAATCAAACCAATTTTATCAGACAATCCTGCAGTTGTAATTGCATATCTTGCCAATCTGGTTGCCATTTCAATATCATTTTCAGCACCAGTTGTAATTTTATTTGCACCAAAGAAAACTTCTTCACTGGCACGCCCCGCCAACGATGTTGATAAATTTGCACGAACTTCTTCGATACTCATAGAAACTTTGTCATCTATTGGTAAATATTGAACCATACCCAACGCACGACCACGTGGAATGATTGTGGCTTTGTGTATTTGATCAATGATATCGCCATAATGTAAACCGACAAAGGCATGACCTGCTTCGTGATAAGCAGTCAATTTGATATCTTCTGGACGCATTTTGCGATTCTTGACTGGTCCCATCAAAATTTTATCTCTGGCTTCGTCTAAATCATCTTGTTCAACAACTGTGTGTTTTACACGAACTGCACGCAAAGCCGCTTCGTTTAACAGATTTTCCAAATCTGCACCCGAAAACCCAGTTGTCCCACGTGCAACATTTAACATATCTATATTTTCTGCAATTTTAAATTTTTTTGCATGTAAATTCAAAATATCACGACGACCTTCTAAATTAGGCAATTCAATATGAATCTGTCTGTCAAAACGCCCCGGTCTTAACAATGCAGAATCTAACATATCTGGTCTGTTTGTCGCAGCAATAACAATTATACCCGTTTCATTTGCGAACCCGTCCATTTCAATTAATAATTGATTCAAAGTCTGTTCACGATCATTGTCATTATGTGAAAACTTACTGCGGCTTTGTCCGATTGCATCAATTTCATCTATGAATAAAATGCAAGGAGCGTTTCTTTTCGCCAATTCAAAAATTTCTTTGATTTTTGCAACACCTAAACCAACAATAATACCTGAAAAATCACTGCCTGATGTGGCAAAGAAAGGAACATTTGCTTCCCCTGCAACAGCGCGAGCCAGCAAAGTTTTACCAGTTCCAGGTTCCCCAGACAACAAAATACCACGTGGCACACGGGCGCCCAATGCCTTGAATTTTTCTTTGTTTTTCAAGAAATCTACAACTTCCATCAATTCTTGTTTTTCAGCATCTATCCCCGCGACATCTTTAAATGTGGTTTTTGTTTTTCCGGTTGTAATTTTGGTTGGGTTTTGACCAATTAAACTGCGTGTGATACCGCCCTTTGGTCCCATACCACCACCACGTAACATACGCAACAACCAGAAAATAAATAATCCTGTAAAAAATATAGTCATCCATCTGTACACAGATTCCAACATAGAATCTTCGTTTTCTATGGAAACAACAGTCCCATTTTTAGAAAATTTTTCCAACAATTCTGGATTATATGTAATAACCGCTTTATATTGTGTTCCGTCTTTCAATGTTCCGGTTGCAGTATTATCCTTTTTTATATCCATTGTTTTGATTTCACCACTTCTGCGCAGAACATCAGAAAAAGTCATTTCTATCGGAGATTTTTTGCTGACTATTTTTTCTGTAATCGCATTTGTTGTTATATCACCACGAACGAACAATACACGCACAATCAACAACACAAATAATATGATAAATGTAATTAAATAAAATCTAGAATTATCTTTTTTCTTAAAAATATTATTTTCTTTTTTCATGTCTTTTCCTAA
>CAMORN010000005.1 GCA_946623825.1 uncultured Alphaproteobacteria bacterium | reverse complement strand
CTGGCAGACCGTCCATAATTTTGAACAATTCAACAAAGTCTGCTTTCTGATAAGGTAACAATTTATCCAGCGCAGCACGACGACCAGCTTCATCATCAGCTAAAATCATTTCGCGCATATCTTGGATACGACTTGGATCAAAGAACATATGTTCTGTACGGGCAAGACCAATACCTTCTGCACCAAAATCGCGTGCTTGTTTTGCATCTTTTGGTGTTTCAGCGTTTGCTTTAACTGTCAAACATTTGATTTCATCAACCCATTTCATCAATGTACCAAAATTACCAGTCAATTCAACAGATACTGTTGGAACAGCACCTTCGATAATTTGACCTTTTGCACCATCGATAGAAACCCAATCACCTTCGTGGATAACCGCGCCAGATGTTGTTTTCATTGTTTTTGTTTCATAATCAATTTTAATATCAGGTGAACCAGATACGCATGGTGTTCCCATACCACGTGCAACCACAGCCGCATGAGAAGTCATACCGCCACGTGCTGTAATAACACCTTGGGCGGCATTCATACCCGCAATATCTTCTGGGGAAGTTTCAACGCGGATAAGCATAACTTTTTTACCTTCTTTTTTCCAAGCTTCTGCGTCTTCTGCATTAAACACAGCCTGACCAACAGCGGCACCTGGGGATGCAGGCAAACCTGTTGCGATAACTTTCTTTTCAGCTTTTGGATCCAACATTGGGTGCAACAAATGGTTCAATTGATCGGCACCAACACGCAAAATTGCTTCTTCTTTTGTAAGCAATCCTTCTTCAACCATTTCAACAGCCATACGGACAGCAGCCGCAGCAGTTCTTTTACCATTACGGCATTGCAACATCCACAATTTTTTATGTTCAATTGTGAATTCCATATCTTGCATATCTTTGTAATGTTGTTCCAATTTATTACGAACATCGACCAATTGAGCATATACTTCTGGCATTGCTTCTTCCAAAGACACGCGACCAGATTCATCTTTTGCCATTGGCTGTGGGGTTCTGATACCTGCCACCACGTCTTCACCCTGAGCATTAATCAAATATTCACCATAGAATTTGTTTTCACCAGTTGCAGGGTCACGAGAGAAACATACACCGGTTGCAGAATCATCACCAGAATTACCGAATACCATTGCTTGAACATTTACAGCTGTTCCCCAATCACCAGGGATATTGTTCAATTTACGATATGTAATAGCTTTCTTTGACATCCAAGAACCGAATACAGCACCGATACCCAATTTCAATTGTTCCCATGGATCTTGTGGGAAAACTTTACCGATTTTAACACCAATTTCTTTGAATTTTTCGACCAATTCTTTCAAATCATCAGCTGTCAATTCTGTATCAACTTTATAACCCTTGTCTTCTTTCATACGTTCCAATGTGTGTTCGAACAAATCAATATCGGCACCCAACACAACATCACTGAACATCATAATGAAACGACGATATGAATCATAAGCAAATCTTTCATTATTAGCAGATTTTGCCAATGCTTTAACAGTTTCATCATTCAAACCCAAATTCAATACTGTATCCATCATACCTGGCATAGAAACACGAGCACCAGAACGAACAGATACCAACAATGGATTTTCTGTATCAGCAAATTTCTTTCCCATAATAGATTCAATATGAGAAATACCTGCTTTTACTTGGTCCATCAAATCAGATGGATATGTCTGACCATTTTCATAGTAATATGTACAAACTTCAGTTGTTACTGTAAATCCAGCAGGCACTGGCAATCCAACTAAATTCATTTCTGCAAGATTAGCGCCCTTTCCGCCCAACAGATTTCTCATATCTGCGCGACCTTCTGCGGCACCATTTCCAAATGTATAAACCCATTTATTAGACATGGTTTCTCCTTTGTAAGTTTTTTATTAAACCGGGCGTATTTTGGACAAAAATATCCATAAAAGCAAGTATAAAATATTTATTTTTTCATTTTTTATAAGAATATAAACCCAGCCACCCATATATTGACAAATCGTAATAAAAATACTAATATTTCTGTGTTTATAGATAAAGGTTAAACATGCAACATAAATTATCGAAAGCATTAAGAAAACAAGTTTTGGAAAATATGTTCGTCCAAAACTATAAACGTATGTGGCCATATATCAAACCATTCTGGTTTCGTGCATTGATGGTATTATTGTTGACGATTCCTATTGGTTCTATGGACGCAATCATTGCGTGGGCAATTAAACCTTATACTGATGCTGTTATGCTGAAAGAAAACATGGCAGCTGGTTGGTATATTCCATTGGTTATTGTCGCTTTTACCTGTGTTCAGGGTGTTTTGACATATATTTTAAATTATCTGAATACATGGGTCGGTGCAAATATCACTAATTTATTAAAAGCAGATTTGTTTAAAAAATTGCTGACATTTGAAACAGAATTTTTCAATTCCAGAAATTCTGGGGACATTTTGGTCAAATTCAGCACAAATGCAGATACCGCGTGTGCCGGACTGTTAAGCAATGTTAAAAATTTTGCTCGCAAATTCTTTACCGCAGTATCTCTTATTTGTGTATTGTTCTATAATTCGTGGCAATTGGCTTTGGTGTGCGTTGCAATATTGATTTTCGCGTTATTACCTATGACATCTTTGCGTAAACGCGTAAGACCTGTATTAAATAAATCTATGGTTGCAGGTGCCAGTTTGGCTACAAAATACAACGAAACATATTCGGGCAACAAAACTATCATTTCATACAATCTTGAACAATACCAAGACCAAAGATATTTAAATGTATTACACGAAACTTTCAGTTTAAGTATGAAATTATTCAAAAGAACCAGATGGTTGACACCTGTGATGCATATAATTTTATCTATTGGTATTGCGTTGGCATTATGGTTTGGTTCCCATTTGATATTGACAAATCAATTAACACCTGGCGGATT
Source organism: uncultured Alphaproteobacteria bacterium (assembly GCA_946623825.1). Classification (GTDB taxonomy): domain Bacteria; phylum Pseudomonadota; class Alphaproteobacteria; order Rs-D84; family Rs-D84; genus Enterousia. Next base: position 22,498 of record CAMORN010000005.1, on the reverse strand, counting down.
TGTATCATTTTTAACTGCCTTGATTTTGTTATATAACCCATTGAAAACAATCGGAAACAATTATAATTCAGTATTGCTTTCTTTCTGGGCAATCGAACAAGTTTTTGAAGTTCTTGATTCTGAACCAAAAATTAAAGATTCTGAAAAAGCAATTCAAATGCCAAAACACCACAAAGAAATCCGTTTTGACAATGTTTCTTTTGAATATGTGTCTGATGTACCGGTATTGAAAGACATTAATCTTACTGTACATCAGGGCGAAACAATTGCTATTGTTGGTAATTCTGGTGGTGGAAAAACAACATTGGTAAATTTGTTGCCTCGTTTTTACGATGTAACAGAAGGTCAAATAACTGTTGATGGTACAGACATTCGAAATTTCACATTGAAATCTTTGCGTCAAAACATTGGCGTTGTATTCCAAGATAACTTTTTATTTGATGGAACAATTCGTGAAAACATTATGTTGGGTAATGAAAACGCAACAAAAGAACAATTGGATAAAGCTATTAAAATGGCATATCTTGACGATTTTCTGGATACAATGAAAGACGGTCTGGACACCGAAATTGGTGAACGCGGTGTATTGTTGTCTGGTGGTCAAAAGCAACGTGTTGCGATTGCGCGCGCATTCTTGAAAAACGCACCAATATTGGTTCTGGACGAAGCGACATCCGCATTGGATAATAAATCAGAAGCTGTTGTTCAAAAAGCTATTGAAAATCTGATGCAAGAAAAAACAGTGTTTGTTATTGCACACCGTTTATCCACAATTCGCAACGCATCAAAAATTATAGTTGTGAACGACGGTAAAATCGTAGAATCTGGCACACACGATGAATTGTTAAAAATCAAAAATGGCGCTTATAAAATGCTTTATGATATGCAATTCAAAAAGAAGGAAGAAAAATAAAAAAAGCCCGTTTTAAACGGGCTTTTTTTATTTAAGAAATTTTATGTTTTATTTCACGAATACGCGCCAATATTTCGTGCAAATCTTCATCTGTTGCAGCCGGAGCCTGATTTTTATTTTGTATTTCGTCTGCCAACACAATACACAAAGTTGCCAATAATGAATTTTCCTGTAAAGGTCCCATTTTATCAAGAATTTGACGCGCGCGCGCATCAACCATGCGTCCCAATTCAATCAAACGCCCTTCTTGACCGTCTTCACAGCCCATCGGGTAATTTCTATTAACAATAGGTATTGAAACAACGCTCATTTCTTTAATTTCTCTAGTATTGAAACAGATTTTTCAATTAAATCTTTGGCTTTTTCGTTTTTTTCACGCAAATTTTTAACCTGCTTGGTTAAAATAGCCACTTCTAAATCGGTTTGCTTGCTCGCACTGGTTGCGTCTGCGCGTAAATGAATTACTGAAGCCTCTAAAGAATCCAGTTCTTGAAAAATTTGTTGTTTTATATTTGCCATATTTTTATATTACGACATTTTTTATATGCGTTCAAGGTTAAAATGTGATATAATATCCCTATCAAATAAGGGGAAAGGTTTTATGAAAACGAAAATTATCTATATTTCTGGAACTGAAGTTTTTGACATCGCTGATATTCGCGCTGCTTTTGACGAAGTTAGATTGGCATTAAATTTGGATAAAAATACTGTTTTATTTGGTGTGCCGGTTGATAACGATGACGCTGGATTAACAACAAATATTGAACAAAAACAAAACGTAGAAAACAAAACAATTGAAGAAACATATATTCCAGAACCAGACATCGAACCAGAAACCCCAGAAGAACCAACAACTGTTGTATCTGAAATAAAACCAACAGAAGAAATTATTACCCCGAAAAAACGTGGTCGTCCACGCAAAGAAATTGTCGAACCAACAGTAGAAGAAGAACCTGTTGAAGAAATTGTAGAAGAAGAATCGGGTGAAGAAATCGAAGAAGAAACAACAAATGAAAAAATAATTCCTATTTTGTCTGTATTGTCTTCCGATGACGAAGAAGAAACTGTTGAAGAAGTTATTGAAGAAGAAATAACCGACGAAACAGAACCTGTTGAAGAACCAATCGAAGAACCAGAAATCACAGAAGAAAAATCTGAAGAAGAAATTATTGATGATATTATCAGCGAAAATATTTCCAATGTTCCTGATACTTTCGAAGAAGAAACAGAACCAGACCTTGAAAAATTATTATCTGGAATAAAACCATTGGGCGAAGATACATCTGCAAATGTTCCACCAGCAGAAGAAGAACCTGTTGAAACTGAAAATGTTGATGCGACATTGGAACAATTGGCAACAGAATATGTAAAAAACCAAGATAAAATTGCATCTGAATCAAAAACCGCATCACGCAGTAAAATCAGCACATTGCGCAGTATATTACCTTTTAAACCAAAAACACAGAAAGATTCCAATTCCAACGATTTATTCAGCTGGGGTGGAATTGCCGCCAATGACGAAGAATTTTCTGTCCCTGGATTTTTTACAAAAAAGTCAAAATAAATGGATAAAATAACAATATTAAATTTATTGAAAAATTCTGGCATAGAAAACGCCAGAATCGACAATAATTTTGTTTATTTTACAGACCCTAATTGTATCTTTCCTGCATTTGATAAATTGTTCTATTATGCATGGATTGCAGCAATGGTTTTTGTTATATTTATATTGTTTGGTTGGGCGGTATTATACATAAAAAACGGTGTAAAAATTTCATCGTTTTTCAGCAACATAAAAACTTTATTTCTTGTGTTAATGGTGTTTGCATTGGTTAAACCATCGGTTGATTTTATTTACGGTAAAAATTTATTTGCATCACAATGCGACACACAAAAAGTGTCATTATCAGCAGTAAATGAATTATTGGAACAAAGAAATAAAAACTTTGCTAAATCTGACGAAGCGATGTTATATGAAACATTTGATGTGGTTGATACCGGCATTGAAATAACAGACACCGAAGAAGAATATTAATTTTTTGTTTTATTTAATAAATGCATATTACGTGCAGAATATACAACATCACCAGAAACCAATAAATGGTCATATAAACCAACATTTAATTTTTCCAGTGCACTTTCTATTTCCATTGTCATTTCTATATCCTGACTTGAAAAAGAAACATAAGGTGTTGGATGATTATGTAATAATACGATATAGCGCGCATTTAAATCTAAAGCTTTTTTAACAATTTCACGAACATATACTGCCGCCCAATCTGTTGTTCCAGAACTGTGCAAAGAATCTTCTATCAATTTATATTGTGAATCAAGGTATAAAACATGAAATTCTTCTATTCCTTTACCACCGACAACCAATTTACAATAATTTTCAAGTTTCGTATAATTATAAAATATTGGTGCAGAATCTAATTCAGATTTATATTCTAATTCTGTTATTTTATGGATTAATTTTAACAATGTTATTGTGTTTTCTTTTACACCCTTGTTCTGGGATAAAGATTCAACCGAATCAGACATCAATTTATGAATACTGCCATATTTTTTGAACAATTGACGTGATAACATTTTTACATCACATCTTGGTATTGAATATGTCAATAACAATTCAAGTAATTCATATTCAGCCAACTGACCAGCAAGAAATTTTTCACGTAATCTGGCCCTGTGACCTTTCTGTAAAGAAGCTGCTTCTTCTTGTTTAATCATGAGTCATTTTTTCAGTGAATATAATCACGCCATCTTCTGTGATACCCAATGTGTGTTCCCATTGCGCAGACAAACCACCGTCAACCGTTCTGGCGGTCCATCCATCTGGATCTATTTTGCATTCTGGACGACCTGTATTAATCATCGGTTCGATTGTGAATACTAACCCTGGAACCATTTTCACATTATCCCACATTTTATCATAGAAATGATATATTTGTGGGTCGTCATGCATAACTTTGCCAATACCATGTCCAACAAAATCACGAGAAATTGAAAAACCATGTGGTTTAACAACTGCTTCTATTGTTTTACCAATTTCGGATAACGGCACCCCCGGCGCACAAATAGATATCGCCGCATTCAACGCATCTTGACATGTTTGCACCAATTCACGTGCCTTGTTTGAAACATTTCCAATCATAAACATACGCGATGCATCGCCATGGAAACCGTGATATTCAGCAGTCAAATCAACATTTACAATATCACCATCTTTTAAAATAACTTCATCACTTGGTATACCATGCACAATAACATCGTTCACAGATGTACAAATGCTTTTAGGATATCCCATATACCCCAAATCAGAAGAACGCGCACCATTTTCTTTTAAAAACTGAGCAACCAATCTATCTATTTCACCGGTTGAAATGCCAGCCACAATATAAGGTGTTATAAAATCAAAACATCTGGCAACTAAATCACCAGAAACACGCAATCTTTTAAAATCTTTCGGTGCATATACTGACGATAACATTTTTTATTTCCTTGTTTTCATATAAAGTTTACCAGCATGCAAAGACAATTTTAACGAAAAATCACGAATTAAAATTTCTGGTTGCATACCTTTTGTTCTGCATAATTTTTCTAAATCGTTTAATTTAGATAAAACATTTACAATTTCTTCTGCCGGCCATATTTTGATAGCTTTGTTAAATTTATCTGCAACTTTCCAAAACAATTTTGGAACCTGACCATCAACAACCGCTGTCAATAATTTATTAAAATGAATATACAACATACGAACCAACATATTTGCATCAGCACCCGCGTAAATCAATCTGTCCAACGCAACCATTGTTTGATTTGCGTGTCCAGCAGTCAAAGAATACATATAATCATCAGCACTGGATGCAGATGTATCTGGCAAACATTTTTCAACATCTTCTAATTCAACAATGTGTTTATCAGAAACATACAACGCAATCTTTTGTAAAAAGCCACGTGTTATGCCACGATCACTGCCGAAATGAGAAGTCATATATGCCATCGCATCTGGGGTAATTTGTATAATACCAGCATCCGCAGATAATTCTTTGTGAACCAATGCTTCTATCATTTTAGCATCATCTGTATAGCATGGAACACAGGCAATATTTTTTCCATCTTCAAATAATTTACGCAATGAACCAACACGCAAATCACCCGCCGTTACAATAACAGTCGCACATAACGAACCAGAATTTACCAATTCAGAAATAATTCTAGTATCACTGTCGCCTGCATCAGAAATAATAACAGCCTTGTTTCCACCGAACATAGATGGACTGCAACTTTCTGCAAAAATAGCATCTTGCTTTTCAGATAATTCATCAGAATCAACCGCCAACAAATTATCTTTTTCAACATTTAAAAATTCGATTGCTTTATCGCACAATTCATCAACCAGCCCCGCATCAGGACCATACAACAACAATGCGTTTATTTTAGATATTCCCTGTTTAATATCGGCTTCTTTCCATTTCATATTAATTCTTCTGAGTTTCTGTTATTACACGCATACTGATTTTGTTTGCCAATATTTGAATTGTGTTTGACACAGCATTATTATAAGACGCATTTGACGCGACCAAATATCTTACGAAAGTATAACTTTCAGATGCAGATTCATTTCCTGTCGCAATTTCTTTATCGCCCTGTTTCAAAACATAAGAGGCTGTCAATCTGACTTCCTGCCAAGTGGCGTCCCCTGTTCTTTCAAGTGCCTTGTATTGTGTGGTTGGTTCTTTTAAATTAACAGTCAAAGTATATTTTGCTGTTTCATCATGATATCCACCAAAACTCGCATTCAAAGAATTACGCAATTCAATTCCGTTAATTCCAGAAATTGGTGCAACAAATACATCTGTATCACCACCTGAAAACACTGGTTTAAAACTGCACGATGCAAGAAACAAAAGCAAAACTATTTTTTTCATGACTTTTCCTGTTGAACTTTATTGATATATTAGTTAAACTTTTGATAAATCGCAAGGGGGGAATGTGAATATTTTTTTAATATTTTTATCCATTCTGTTTATGGCAGGATATTATGTTATATCCAGTCCATCCCAGCGCATAATTCAACAAGAAACAGAATACGCAATAAAAAGGTCTGATTTACGTTCGGTTGCTGAATGTGTTGCATCTGCGCAAAACGCATATATGTATGGGGAACAATTCGTCGATGTCTGTATTGAAAGATATGGCATCATCAGTCAATATATTTGCATGGATAAAAGATACAATATCGTATCGTGCGATTCGGACAAGGCGCCCGATTTTAATTTCATAATCACAACCAGCGAACCTATACCCGAAAAAGAATATAACAACATGTTGGAAATCTTGGAACAATATTACCCAGACGCGGGTACATTTGGTATATTTGTTTCGCCTGATTTAATGTCTGCTGGTTCTATTAGCAAACGCAAAATTCCACAAAAAGTTATAGACACCGCAAAATTACAAACGGGACAAATTATGTACATTATGCAATATACTATTCCCGTTGCGACCATAGATTACCCTGTTGTTGACGGTTCAAACATTCAATGTCCAGACGGAACAATGAAAACATATCGTTTTGGTCGTTGGCAATGTATCGAATATAACTATAAAATTTCTTGCACTGGCGATACTATTTGGGATCCTGATTTGATGGAATGTGTCGCAGACGAAACCAGAAAACCATTATGTGCAAACAATCAAACCGCTGTTATGGTTGATAATATTTGGGAATGCATTGACCCCTATTCCGATAAGACTTGTCCATCGGGTATGATTGCAAGATTAAATTACGGTGCATTGGAATGGGAATGCGTAGAAGATCCAAATGCAACCAAAGTCGTAAAAAAATGCGACAATATTGCAAAACCGACATCTGCACATGGTGGAATTGGCGCAACATTGCGTGTACGTTCCGTATCATGCACAGATTGTGAAACCGCCGTTGTTGACGAAGAAACATGTGAAACATATTGTATCCCAGACGCAAATAAATTAACCGATGTAAAATGTTATGACGGTGTGTTATCTGAATGCAGTGGTCCAAATCGTGCAATTTATTTTGGTTTTTCACCGCGTTCCAGAATAGACGGAATACCGGCATTATCAAACACAGAAATTATATTGGACCGCACACACAGTCAAAACAGAATGTTTAATTGTATGGATTGTGGCGACGGTGAAATAGATAAAAAGAATTCAATATCACCATATACTGCGATTTGTAAATAATAGCCATTCTTGTTTTCTGCGATTTGTTAAACCTGCAACTGTGTATCCGTTTGATTTGTTCCATGACATCCATGCAGATTCCAAATTTGGATACGCAGAACTGTAAAAATTCGGATTGTTTAAATATTTCAGCACTGTAGATTTTTCAAAATTTTTTATACCTATATTGAAAACCAACAGAACCAATGCATCAAATTGATTTTGATTTAATGGAACATGAACCAGATTATTTATTCCCTGCTCTGACATAATAATATCAGAACGTAATAATTCGGTGGCTTTGGCTTCAGAAATTCCGTTTCTAAAATCTTCGTTTGCTTTAATCAAATGACCATAACCGATAGTTGCACCACTTGGCAAAGTTTTATTCACATCCACAGGCTTTCCTGTTTTATCATCATATATAACATGTCGGTTTCCAATTTTAATACCGCCCTCTAACCTTTTAAGCATATTTACGCCATTATCACTTATTTTCATAATAATTCCTTTTTTGTTAAATAAAAAAATCCGGACACGCCGGACATAAAAAAAGACGGGTAAACAGTCCCGTCAAATCAAGATATATTATATCACAAAACGCATGAAAAATCAATAATACCAAATATGTTAAAAAGCATTTAATAACGGAATAATATTTATAACAGGAACTTCATACGGATGTATTTTTTTGATTGCCGACAAAGTTTTTTCCAGATTGTCCGACAATATAATCACCTCTACTTTTACTTCTGGGGCTTCACATATTTTATTCAATTCACCATTGAAAGGTTTTGCTTTATTTATTGGCCTCCATACACCGATAACATCACTGTACGATAAACAAGAATCATAATTACCAATATGCCCTGCATCAACATCATGCAGAGCAATTTGCAATTTATTAAAATGAGATTTTGGTATAAATATTTCCAATTTATAAAAAGCCATATTTTTCACCTCGTTTGTATTTATTATATCAAAAAAAAAGACGAAAAAAATCAATTTTTGTTTATACACTTTTTGCAATTTAGCATAAATTATGGCATACTGATAGAAAAGGAAAAGATATGCAAACAAAGAATAAAATATCTGTAATTGCCAACGAAAAAATTGATAATAAAAAATTAGCAAACGCTGAAAAAATCATATTAAATTTACAGCAAGAATTGAAAAAATATATCAAAAAAGGACACGGTCCATTTCTGGCTGCTATTTATGATTCAAAAGGAAACCTGATTGCAAAAACCGCGAACAGCGTTGTGAATAAAACTTGCAGTCATAATCACGCTGAAATGAACGCGATAAAATTGGCGGAAAAGAAATTGGGAACATACGATTTATCAAAATATAATTTAAGTATATATGTAACGGCTGAACCATGTATGATGTGTCTGGGCGGAATTATGTGGTCCGGAATAAAAGCGGTTTATTACGGCGTGCCATCCGAACACGTTACAAAAATAACCGGATTTGACGAAGGTTTCAAACCAAATTGGTTCAACGAATTCAAGAAACGTGGCATAACCGTATATGGACAAATTGAACAAAGTGCCGGCGAAACAGTTTTAAAAGATTATGTCGCAAACAAACACACAATTTATAAACCAACCAGATAAAAGGAAACATCATGAATCGTGCTATCAAATTCAAATTAAAAAATGGTAAAATTGTTACTATTCGTCGTTTAAGACCTGATGATTATGATGCTTTTGTAAAATATATGAAAGAATTTGTAAATGGTGCCGGTGCAAAATGGACATGGCAATATCCGGGACGTCCATTACCACCAAAAGAACGTGCAGAAAAAGATTGGACCAGTAACAACAGTTTATTTATCGCTGCATTTGACGGCAATAAAATGATAGGTATGGCAAACATAATGAAAAGAATGCCAGACCATCCATATTCTGGTCGCACCGCAACATCAGGAACAAGCATATTGGAAAAATATACATCAAATGGTTTGGGAACAAAGTTCAAACAAATCGTTGGCAAATGGGCATCTGAAAACAATGTTCATAAATTACAAACCGAAGTCCGTCATAAAAACACTCGTTCTTTGGGCAATTTATTGAAACAAGGATACGAAATCGTTGGAATTTTGCATGATACCGCTTTCATAGACGGCGAATGGCACCACGAATATATCCTTGAAAAAATACTAGAAAAATAAACGACTATAATTATTGTACATGATATAATATAGGTATAAACAAAGGAAGTTTCATGCAAAAAATATGTCAAAGTTGTGCTATGCCAATGAACGATGAATCTGTATTTGGAACAAACAAAGACGGTTCTAAAAATTCAGATTATTGTATTTATTGCTATAAAGATGGTCAATTTCTTCAACAAGCAACTATGGAAGAATACATCGAAATGATGGTTCCGTTTGCATCTCAGGCAAACATGACTGGCACTCAAATGCGTGAATATTGTCAAAAAGTATATCCGACATTAAAAAGATGGAAAAAATAAAAAGACCACCAAACGGTGGTCTTTTTTTAGTTTTCCTACTCAGATTTGGTCATACGATTCTCTCTGACTGTATTCATAACGACAGACTTTGAATATTATTTTCGGATTTTTAAACACTCTTTCCATTCCTTACGCATATGTTTTTTTTCTTCTTCCGTAAACATAGAAGCAGATACCTCTTCTTTTGTAGTATAAAATGTCTTTCCGCCATCAATGGAAATTCTACGGCTTTTATGAGCATCTTTTTCACTATTTTCGTCTATGAGTATAATTTGATAATCAATTTGTTTTATTCTTTCGAAGAGCTCACTATTTAACCCATTTTCAGTACCACATGAAAGCATTGGTGGAAGTGGTTTTGTAATAAATTTATATACCCCATTATTATATTCTATAGAATATGGTTTCAAAAACAGGTTTTCAAAAATCACATTACCACATAAATCTGTTAAACGATTTATACCCCAACCATCTTTTGAACCGATAACCTGATAATAAGCACCAATTTTTTTGTGTGATGAATATTCTATTTCCTTTTTAAATATATTATTTACAACAAAATTTTCATCACATGTTTGTTTTTGTTGAATTATATCATTTGCAGATTTTAAAGCAGCGAAAGTGACACCTTCATTCATAATATCACCCGAAGAAACAACACCAACAATTTTATTATTATCTACAAACAATCCACCACCACTATTACCTGAAGATGCAACACATGTTGCTTCAATACCTTTATTTGTTTCTCTGATATTGGTACAAGATGATTTTTTCAGTCTGTCCCCATCATTATATATATACCCAACACCAGGTATGTCAGATTGTAATAATTTAACAACTTCATCAATATCTAAAAAAGCATAAGAATTTTCTTCTAAAAATTGACGCATTTTTAAGATTTCTTCATCTGTTAAAATACGTAATGCCCCAAAACCATACAGCGAACCAGAAAAAGAAAGTTTATCTGATAATACATATTTCGATTGGGGGTCATCAGACAACGATAAAACAGCCCAATCGTCTTTCGGTATTTTAGCATTTCCCTTACTTTTTATTGTTGCTGCCAGTTTTTTACCATCATTTTTAAGAATCGTGAAACTATCAAAACCTTCCACGCAATGTGCTGCAGTTATAACGTATTGTCCTATCTCTGTTCCTGTACAATATGCATCCTGATATGAATTGCCAGTTTCTATTTTTACTATATTTGGAAAATTTTTCCAATCTACATATTGACGCGTATCTATTTCTGAAAAAGCCTTGCTAATCAAAGACAAACAGACACACCCTGCACAGATTATTTTTTTCATTTCAATACCTCCGTGCATTTTTCTGCAACAGATGCAACTTTTTTAATTGCATTTATTTGTGTCGCATTAAAAACCGTTGCAACACCAGAAGCCACAGTTGATGTTCCTGCTAAAATATTTGCTGCGGTATTTATATTTTTTTCTTTTTTCCAATCTTCATCTGTTTTTTTACCTTGTTTTGCAGCATTTTCTTTGCGGACATTTTCACTGTTTGCAACAGCAGAAGTGATTGTTCCAGCAAAACCCGTTGTTGCGCCAACAACAGATGAAATCATTGCACCATTTGCCCGTTTGTTTATTGGTGATATATCAACATACACAAATTCGTGACACGCATTTGCAATTTCGGTTGCTTCTGATACATCTTCGCCATCAAATTTAGCCTGCATAATTGAATTTTGTAAATTTTCAACCGCTTGTTTACAATTATCAATTTGCGTTTGCAAATCATGATGAACCTTGTTATTTCCAGAGATAATTGCACCTGCAATATTTGTCGCGGTATTTCCAGCCATCAACCCAGTGCGCCAATTACCAAGTTTTTTTGATTCTTTGTTTGCCTTTTGTTCTTTATCCAACATATCTTGATATTGTTTATAATTTGACACATCAGACAAAAATATTAAAAATTCTTGGTTTGACATATTGCGTAAATCGCGTAATTGTTTATCCAGTTTTTCTCGTAATTCATCTTTTTTTGTTTTTATAATTCCAACAACAGTTGCACCTATACCTAATCCTGTTCCAACACCAGTCACAACAGTATTTATTCCAGCCATTTTTTTCAATTCGGATAAATCATCGTCAATTCCAACACACGCTGTATATGTGGCACGCAAAGCATTATCTAATGATAAAACATCAGCCTGACAAAATGTTGGCACACAAAAAGCAAATAAAAAAAATGCTATTTTTTTCATATATAGAAATATATCATAATTTGGAAATCAAAACAAGCATTACAAAAAATTTATAAAAGTGTAAAACGGTAGTGGTTTTGCCACTCAGATTTGGTCATGCGTGCCGTTGACACTCTTGCGCAATCCTCGTTGGGCTGCCAAATTGATAATATTCTAACTGCTATAACCCTACACTATGCAGAAATTCAGGAAAATTTAAATGCATTGGAAGAATTTTTGAACAATATCAGACATATTTAAACCAGTTTATATTGAAAAAAATAACAGATTAGAATATAATCGTAATATGTGAAGCCAAAGGAGAAAAAACATGAAAAAGATTCTTTTAACATCAGTCATTGCGGTAATGGCAACGTTTACAGCAAACGCATCGGTTGCACCATATGTTTCATTACATGGTGGTTATGACAGTGCAAAATTAACTTTTGGTGCTGATAATATAAACCGCGTTAGACAAGAAGACATGGCTAATTCAGCATACGATGTATCAGGTGCATTTGGCGTAAAATACGATATCACACCATCATTTGGTATTCGTGGTGAAATTGAATACGATTTTGCAGATGCACGACATGTTGGTTCTGGGGATTTAAGCACAGATTGGATACGTGCACATACAGTATTGGCCAATGGATATATCGATTTCAAAAATTCAATTGGTTTGAATCCGTATTTTAGTGCAGGTATTGGTTATCAATGGCTACACCATCCTGGTGCATATGATTATGATTCACAAATTTTCAAGAATCTGGCATATCAATTTGGAACAGGTATAACATACAATATAACAAAACATGCTTCAGTTGATTTAGGATACAGATATCTAACAACTTCCGAATTTGATTTTACAGATAACTGGGGAATAAAAATGAATGTACACCCTGTATTTCATCAATTCCGATTGGGTGCAACATATACATTCTAAAAACATAAATAAAACAAATAAAAAACACCGCTTCACGCGGTGTTTTTTATTTTGGCAGCCCCACTCGGATTTGGTCATGCGCTTCGCTCTGACCTCATTCGTTTCACTCATAGTGAACCGCGGTTCCAATCCGACGGAATAACAAAAAGAATAAAAAAACACCACACAAGGTGGTGTTTTTGATTCTTGGCAGCCCCACTCGGATTTGAACCGGGATTCTCGCCTTGAAAGGGCGGTGTCCTAACCATTAGACGATGGGGCCATGGACTCTTAAAACCGCCGTTTGTCGGCGGTAAAAATCTCTGGCGGGATGTAAGGGGCTCGAACCCTCGACCTTCTGCGTGACAGGCAGACGCTCTAAACCAGCTGAGCTAACACCCCAGAGCAAGACCTATCTTATAATGAAACAATATCAAAAGCAAGCATTTTTTTCATAAATATTCATTTTTTATAATTATACTTGACAATTTTTATTTTTGTATTATATTTTGTACAAATAATAACAAATAAAAGGATTCAAAATGTTCGAATTGTTTGATATTTTTTCAAATAAAAATCAAGACAACCCTGCCCCTGTTTCTCAACAGAAACCTGTTCTTGTTCAACCTGAAAAAGAATTTGATTTCGTTGAAAAATATGTATTGATTGATCCGAAACAAGTTATGGCTCAATATAATTTTTGGTCTTCAAGCAAAATGGTTCCTGTGGCATACGAAAGACAGCAAGATTCAATTTCTATGTTCAATGAATGTGTTTTATTGCCAACAAAACATTTTATGGAATATTTGGAAGAATTGCGTAAAACACCATACGAAATAACCAATTTCCCATTGGCCAGAACTGTTTATATTGTTCATTTAAATAATAACAATACAATGTATGTTTATCCAAATTTGAAAGAATTAAAAACACCATGGATTGCATTTGACAAAAGAAAAACATGGTTTTTTGATGTGAATCCGAAAATAAATCGTGCAACTTCTGAATGTTTGAAACAATATACAAGACAAAAATAAAAAAATACCCCGAATAAACGGGGTATTTTTATAGGAAACTTTTCTCTTTTTTTGTTGACAACGAACCCGTTTGTATTGTTATATTTAGTATGGAAATAAAAAAAGGAAGTCAATATGGGTATCTTCAGCGACAGAATCAGAACTTGGTTTTCACCTGTGGAAAACGGTGGTGCACCGAAAAAAAACAGCATGGTTGAAAAATATGTTATATTCAGCAGACCTGATGTTTTATCAACCGAAGCATTATCAATATTGCCTGAAATATCTGTCCAATATCAAGACCAGCTGACAAACAACACTGAAAAAATAAATTTACCAACAAAACAATTTATGCCATATTTAAGAAGTCTTGAATTATCTGAAAAAAAACACGAACCTTTTTATCGTACAATTCATATTATAAATTTACAAAACAATAAAAAGGTTTATGTTATTCCAAATTTAGAATCAAAAAAGAATCCTAATATAATTATAGAAGACAAAACATTTACATTTCCAAACCACAAAGCGATTAAAAAAACAGGTCCTTCAAATGTAGAAAACACATTGTTTTATAATATAAATCCAGAAATAAATCGTGCGTTGGTTGATGTGATAAAAACATATACTCGATAAAAAAGCCCCGATATAATCGGGGTTATTTTTTGGTGCGGGTAAAGAGAATCCGCGCGTCTTGAAATCTTGACGCGTTGCGTTATTAGCAACAAGTCATTGATGAAAAAGCAAGGATACGCGATTCACACAATACAAACTTTATTCTTGGTGCGGGTAAAGAGACTCGAACTCTTATGGGTTTCCCCACTGGAACCTAAATCCAGCGCGTCTACCAGTTTCGCCATACCCGCAAAACTAACATTGTTTCTTTATTTTTAGGATGGCGTCACTTCGTAGTCGCCATACCCGCATAACTTTTTTTGTTTCTTTATTTTTAGGATGGCGGCACTGCGTAGTCGCCATACCCGCAAAATCGTTTAATCAATACACAGGATAATTTCTTGGATAATCTTTATCATGTGCTAAATCAGATTTAACACCACAACCTGCGACCAGAATTAAACAAAGAATCAATATTATTTTTTTCATGGTTCTGATTATAAAACTTTATTTATTCAAAATCAAATCTTCTGTCTTTTTAAGATAAGGAATCAAACTTTCTATATCTTTATCCGACCAAATATAAGGCATATGCGATTCATGCGTCATTGCGTCACCACGAACACAGCCCGTCTTTTCCATTGGATGTTGATATTGTGTCAATTTTTCACATAATTCTTTGTTGTCTGTACAGATATGTTCGTGTCCCAAAACCACTTCATCTTTATAAACACGATGATAAGAATCAGCGATAATTACATAATACGCACACCAAGTTTGTTTTATTTCAGCCCTATAGCATTTTTTCACATTTGCATTATCAGAATCTTTCAATTCATCATTACATTCTTTTTTCGTTTCATAGCAATTTTCGTTCCATAAACCACGTGGTGTAATTTCAGAAAAACAGAAAGGTTCTTTTTTCAATTCATCACGATAATTATCAAACCATTGTTTCATTTCATTTGGAACATTTGCAATTTCTGATTTAATTGCAGCTTCATCATATTTAACAATCACATTATTCATATTTACAACATATGTTGTGCCACGATTTTTTATTGCATTCACAATATAAGCACCCGCAACCGCTACCAAAAACAAAGCGACAATCAACCAATATTTATTTTTCATATTTGTCCCCTATTCTTTAAAAACCAAAGGTTTTGATTTTTTATTTTGTTCTATCAATTTTTTTATTTCCGCACCAGACCATATATAATTAAATTCATTTTTATTTGATAAAACAGCCTGTTTTATACATTCAGATTTTTCATTGAACCTGAATTCTTTGACCGTTTTACATTGAGATTCTGTTTTCGTACATACATGCGTAAAAATTTCGCCATATGTGTTATCATCATAATATCTGTAAAGTCCGGTTTTAACAGATGATATACACCACGCATCCAATAAATGTGCCTGATAACATTTCTTGGTATCTACAACCATAAAATCTGCCATTTCAGAATTTAATTCATGCTGACACTTTTTTTTCGTATCATAACAATGAATTTGCCATAAATCACCATGTGGCGCATAATGGGAATAGCAATATTTGCCTTTTATATTATCATTATAATGCTTTCTTACCACATCTGAATTGTCTTCATTTGGGTCATAATTATCATTTTTTTCATAAAAAGCATATTTAGCCCAATTTCCATCTGGGGTCATAACATACGGGATAACCGCATCATCTGATTCATGGCTATTTTGATGTTTATGATGAACACACATATAAACACCCACACACAATACTAATATAATGACAGAGATTACCTTTTTCTGCATTTTTACCTTATTTTTATATACCTTGTATATAAATATAGCCGAACAAATACGACAATACCACATAAAAAATAAGATAAAGAATAAAAAAAACTTGATTTTACTTAAAATATGGCTCATAATACGCCCAGTAATTAAAAAAAGGCAATAAAAATGGCATCTAAAAAAGGTAGCAAAGAAGTTGTAAAACTTGAAAACAAAGAAACAGGTTTTTACTATACAACTACAAAAAACACAAAATCTGAAAATACTCAGGGTAAAATGAAATTCCGTAAATACGATCCAAAATTACGTAAACACGTTGTATTTACAGAAGCAAAAATGTCCCACTAAGGACTTTTTGTTCAAACAAGATTTACACCGCCAAATTGGCGGTGTTTTTGTTTTTAAATGTTTTTTATTTTGATTTTTGTTGTCTGCGACGCTGTTTATATTCGCCAGCGCTGATGCCGTATTCTACAACTGGCAAATTAAATTCTGCATCCATACGCGCCAATTGTTCAACCATAACAGATTCAACCTCTTTGCGTTTTTGTTCGAATTCTGCACCCTTTAATTTTGAATCAATATATATCGGATGTCCCAATTCAAATGTTAATGTACCAAATAATTTTGGTATTAAATATCTGTCCCAACGATCCATCATTTTTGCACGCGAAGCAGAAAAACAACACGGTATTATTGGCGCGCCACTCATTTTAGCAAAATAAAGCGCCCCCTCATGACAAGTCAACGCAGGACCTGACGGACCATCGACACTGATTACAATAGAAGATTTTTTATCTTTTGTGACACGAACGCCTTCCCTTAACACATTTAATGCGCCCTTGGTTCCCGAACCATAAATCGCACGCAAACCAAACAACCGTTGTAATTTTGCCATCATTCTGCCGTCTGCATGTTGCGAAGTTATACAATACGCAGGAATTTTCATACTTTTTATCAATGGTGATAACATCGCAGAACGACCATGATAAAATACAAACACCACTGGCTTTCCACGAAATTTTTCAACCAATTCAAGATTATAATATTTGCGTTTTGATGTCAGGTATATAGTCCAAATCACACCCGCTATTAACAAAGCCAACACCCATTGGACAATCGCATTAAAGAATATAAAAGACATTATTTTTTTGCGTATTCTTTTTGCTTTCTTTGACATAATAAACCTTTTTTCATATATGTAATTTTAACAACAACAAATTGGTATTACAATAAAAAAACAGGGAAACAATTCCCTGTTTTTTTGTTATCGCAAAATTATACCTTAGAAATTATATCTCCATTTGATACGACCCGTATGAGATGTATATTCTTTGCGAATATCCAAATCATAATCTAATGACCAATCTGCATTATAGTATCTCATTGTTAAACCAATTCCTAATTCAGCACCAAATTTAGATAATTTTTCACCAGATATTGAATAAGAATCTACCCCTGGCATTGAAACGACTGCGACTTGATCATCAGACATAACATCATATTTCAACAAACCATGAAATTCAGGTGTGAAAAAAACATGGCTATATTTTGTTCTGAAATCACGCGCGTATTTTCCACCGAAAGTCAATGTCATATAATCCGTATTTTCTAACCTGTTTTTAATACCAAGATTATTTGTGTAATCATCTGCATCAATATGTGTATAACGCAAGCCTAATTCTGGGGTTATACCATTTGCCAAATTATATCCGGTTGCAAAACGCCCACCAAATGAACGGATATCATATTCAGCATTTACATCAATACCCAAAGCAGAACCCTTTTCTGAATATTGGGACATAGTATAATTCAACACAGCATTTACATACCATTTATTTGGTTTATATTGCCCATATACAAACATTGTGTATGAATCAATTTCCGTATCACGATATGACGCATCAATATCAGAATGAGAATACGAATAACCAGTACCGACAGTGAAAACTTTGTTGAATGTTCCGTCCATACCAATTGCAAACCCATGCGTATCACCATCAAAAGCACTTTTTTGCTTTGTATAATTATACAATCCATTTATCCAGAAACCCGCCCCTGTTGGTTTTATATCACCACCAGAACGTCCCATCGCTGGTAATGCCATACGTGTAGCAGCTAAATTACCAACTGTTGTTTGTACAGATGTTGCAACAGATTGAACGACAGATTCTGTTTCAGGATGGACAGATTTTGTTGCATGTTCAACATCAGCAATATCAGTTTTTGAATGTGTCGCTAATTTTTCTTGCATTCTTAAAGACAAATCTTTCAATTGTTCTGAATCAGATTGCGCAACATTTAAAACTGTATTTGCTGTTTCTTTTGCAAGGCCTGTATTTTCAACAATTTTATCTGCTGATTTCAAAGACGCATCAAAACTTCTGCCGTCTGCGGACCAGGTCAAATCAAACACAGAACTGGTTATTTGATTTTCCGCATTTGCAAAAACTTTATTTCCAAAGATATTGTAAGTTCCTGCTTTTTCAACTGCAAGACTCAAATTTCCATCGCCTGCAAATGATTGCGCTGCATTCAAGAAAGCGTCCCCATCAGCAAACAAATTCGCAACCAAAGTTCCATTTAATGTGATATTATTTTGATTGATTTTTGCACTGCCTATATTCAATGTGGCACCATTTGCAATTGTTAAATCACCAGCACCAGCAATTCCACCATCAATTGTTGTTGTGCCATTTGCGATTGTTAAGTCTCCGACATTATAAATATCGTTTGCAGAATTTTGTGCTTTGTTTTTGGAAAATTCATTTGTTCCAGACAAAACCAATTTTCCAGAATTGTAAATCGCACCACCTTTTTCAGACGCTACATTATTTGCAAATTTAACATTTGATAATGAAATGCTTCCGCCAATCTGGTCTGTTGTCCCATATGTTTCGTTGTAAATCGCACCACCATTTAATGCAGTATTAGAATTAAATGATGTATCTGAAATACTTACAAAACCAGAATCATTTTTATCATTATGCAAAGTATTATAAATCGCACCACCAAAATTATCTGCATGGTTTCCGATAAATTTTGTATTTACTATATCCAATGTTGCATCTTTATTATTACCCTGATTCACAAAACGCATAGATATTGCGCCACCATTTGTAGCCGATGTATTAGAATTGAATTCAACATTTGATAAATCGTTCGTTGATACAGAGCCTATAAATATTGCACCACCACCATTTGACGCTAAACCGTCAACATGGTTGCCATTGAATTTTGAGTTCTTTAATACTAAATCAGAGAAAGAGCCAATCGCGCCACCACCGTCTAAATCAACACCCGCAGTTGAATTATTGATAAATGTTGTACCATCTATGGATAATTTGTGTCCTTTGTTTATCAATGTAGCCAAATAAATTGCACCACCACCATCATTTGATGAATTTCCTTCAAAAGAGCCACCATTTATATCAACATTTCCGCGGGCAACCATCGCGCCACCCCAATCAGCACTGTTTTCAATAAAATTTACATTTTTTAATTTCAAAACTGAATTTACATCGTGCTGGGCAATTGCACCAGAATTTCCAGTCGCAGTATTTAAATGAAATGATGCGTTTTCTATTTCCAGTGTACCTTCGTTATAAATTGCACCACCCTTGGTCGCGGTGTTTTCTTTGAATGCAAAGCCAGATGTTTTATAATTTCGTGTATCTTTTATAACCAATTCGCTTTCATTATAGATTGCACCACCCATATTCGCATCATTTTTAGAGAAAGTAGAATTATCAATCCATAATTTTGCATTACCACCCGCTGAATCTGTCCAACCTTCTATAAAAACAGCACCACCCTTGTCTGCTTTGTTAGAAATAAATGTTGAATCAGAAACATACGCATAGCCTTCTTTTGCTTTGCTGTTATAGAAAGAATTAAAGAATGCCCCACCACGGGTTCCTGCTACATTATCAAAAAAACTTGAATATGTAATATCAACCTTGGCACCGGCGGACGAATTTGTTCCTTTTTTTGAATAGTTTGTGTCTAACCAATAATTTATTGGACGCGTTGCAATTGCGCCACCAATTGTTCCAGATGTATTATTACTGAAAGAATCTCGATAAATAATAGTCTGACTTTCCGAACCCAACATCAGCGCACCTGCACCATCACCCAGATTCGCATAATCTGCGGTTGCTTTGTTATAATGAAATTGTGAATTTGAAACAAGGCTGTTTGGTGAAAATATTGCAACCGCACCGAAATCACCCGCGGTATTATATCCAAAATAACTGCTATCTATTGATACAGAATAATTACCATCTTGTTTTTTAAAAGCGGTCAAACTGTTATCATATAAAGCAGCGGCGGCGGCAGATGTGTTGTTTTTTATCTCGCTGTTTTTTATAATTAATTTATTATTAGATAAAATTGCACCACCAACTTTAGAATTAGAAATTCCTGTTATATAAACAGTGTCAAATGTGTAATCTTCTTGTAAAACCTGCCGTTCATTAATTTCTGTATAATCATCCGCCAGTACAGGCAAAACCAATAATGCAGGCAATATAGAAATTGATTTGAAAATTTTACACATGTGAAGACTCCTTGTTCCCTATTATATACAAAATAAGTACACCAAAAAATATTGGTTTGCAAGTTTTTATATGTATATACAGACAAGATTATTTTCACAAAATTATTTTGCGTGTTTGCGCATATATAGTTTTGTGTATTCTTCTAGTAAAGATTTTCTTAAAACGCTGTTATGAAATTTGCCCGATGTAAAACATTTATGAAAATCACAAAACGAGACACCTTCCCAATCTATAAAGGCTTTTATTTTAAATGTTTTTTCATCCATCATAAAATTATACCACAAATCATTTTGACACCAACCATGCATGAAATTTGGTTTATCGTTTTTCTTTGGTTTTAAATCACGAATTTCAATTGGGTCAGCCATTCCAATTTCATATAAAAAAGCCGCCAATTGCTTTGTTATAATTGTTGCATATTTTTGTTTTTCTTCCCTTGAAAAAGATTCGAGTGTTCGGCCACCAACAAATTCATATTTACGAACCGCCATATTATTCCAATTTATAATTTCCATTTTTGGAATTTTTATAGAAGATATTGGACGCAAGGCATCTGTGATTCTTTTTTCACGTTCTGCAATTGCAATTCCATTTGATTTAAAAGGAAATTTAAACACAAATTTTTTATCAACAATAACAACAAAATTATTACATCCATATCCAATAGAAGTCTTTATTTGTGGATGTTTTTTATCACTGAAAGTTTTTGCGAATTTAACCATTTTTCGCATAACAGCCAAATTATTTAAACGCAAACGAATACGATTACGAGTATTTCGTTCTGGAATAAAACCACAAATAATATTAACCAAAATTTTTTTCATTTATTTAGCCTGCTTTTTAAAATAAAGACGTGAATATTCATCCATTATATCTACAACAATATATCTGTATCCAAATTTGTCCCAATGGTGAGATGCCGCATATAATGCGGTTTTTAATGAACCAAAATTCGCACTTTCCCAATCTATAAAGAAAGTTATATTAAATTTATCATCTAACATAAAATTCTGCCAGATATCCCCATGATTCCACCCATATAAAAAACCGGACTTTTCATTTTTATTTGGTTTTAAATCACGAATTTCCATTGGGTCTGATTTTGCAATAACATATAAAAATCTAGCAATCTGTTTTGCAATGTGTTCACGATGTTGTTTTATAATATTTGGTGCTATTTCAGTCAATAATTTTCCCGTGGCAAATTCATATTTACGAATATAAATATTTTTATAAGGAATCACCTTCATCAAAGGAATTTTAATTGGTGAAATTCCATAGAACGCATCAACAATACGTTTTTCGCGCATTGCAATATCATAGCCATCATTTAACAAAGGAAATTTAAACACATGTTTTTTATTCAAAACAACTATGAAATTAGAACATCCGTATCCAACGGTTGTTTTGATTTTGCATTGTTTCATATTTTTCGCAAAATTACGGACATATCGTACATATTCACGTGTTTGTGGATATCGAATTATGGTGCGCACTTTGTCTCGCAAAGATTTGCTCCAAATAAAACCACAAACAATATTAGAAATAAAATGACGCATAAAACACCTCAATATGAAATACATCATAAGACATTTTTCCCAACTATGCAAAGAAAAGTTTTGTTTAACAA
This sequence comes from uncultured Alphaproteobacteria bacterium, assembly GCA_946623825.1. Taxonomy (GTDB): domain Bacteria; phylum Pseudomonadota; class Alphaproteobacteria; order Rs-D84; family Rs-D84; genus Enterousia. Next base: position 161 of record CAMORN010000005.1, on the reverse strand, counting down.
AAAAACGATTGAAAAATTTGAGAATGCATATATAATGTGTTTCGCATTGGGGCATAGTTTAATGGTAGAACATCGGACTCTGACTCCGCTAGTGTTGGTTCGAATCCAGCTGCCCCAACCAAAGATTCAAACACCCCTTACGGGTGTTTTAATTTTTGGTG
>CAMORN010000004.1 GCA_946623825.1 uncultured Alphaproteobacteria bacterium | reverse complement strand
ACGAATGCCACGCAGGACACAAGTCCGAGTGAATCAGCTGCCCCAACCAAAGATTCAAACACCCCTTACGGGTGTTTTAATTTTTGGTGCGAGCGATGGTTCAACAATTCAACGCAAGTTGATTTGGTTCGACTATGAGTAAACGAAAACGAGCCTTGCGAAGTTTGAGTGCTAACGAATGCCACGCAGGACACAAGTCCGAGTGAATCAGCTGCCCCAACCAAAGATTTAACCGCCCAAAGTGGCGGTTTAATTTTTGGTTTCTAATATTTTCAGCAGAATATATAAAATTTGCAAATTTATTGAATTTTGGAACTTTTTGTGGTAAAATTTGCCTGATAAAAGGAGTTTTTAATGGCAGATATTGTTAACGAACGTTATCAAGAAGCACAAGCACTTATCAAGGCACGTGCACAAAGATTTAAAGATTTGGTAGAACAAACAAAAGGAAAAAATTTTCCTAAACGTGCGGAATTTGACCAAGGCATGCAATTGCTTGAACAACTTATCCAAAATGAATCTCAATTACTTGACAAGGCTATTTTTGAAATGCCAAAAATAACAGTAGAACAAATGCGTAATTTACATTTAACTACTGGTTATGCAAATCAAACAGTTCCAGAAGGAATGTCAAGTGCAACTAATGCTATAGATTCAATGTTAAAAGCATTAGAAGAAATGGCAAAAACAAGATAATTAAAAAACCGGCGATTGCCGGTTTTTTATTTGTTTTCTAATATTTTCATCGAGTTCGAAAGTTAAAATTAAAAAAGTGGCGATTTTTCGCCACTTTCGAACTTTTTTATGCACCACGACTTGGAACAGCACAAAAACACCGTATGTGGTCTGCGTATTTTGCATTGAAACCGTTTTTTGTAAATGTATCTATCCACCAATTCTGTGGCTTAATAAGACGCGTTTTATTACAGGTGATTAATTCATCACCGTTTTTTTGTGCCATAGCAACATCCTCGGTTGTATTATGTATTGCGCAAATCATTTTACTTTTCTTAAACTTATCAAGCACATTTGGCAATTCTTTTTCAGAAAAATAAGTAAGAGTGCCATTACAAAATACTATATCTGCCACAATTGGTTCACAATCAAGGATAGATTTAATTTGTATTTTACCACTGGCAAACAAATTTTCTAGACATTTGGATTGATAGGGATATTTTTTTATATCTATTCCATACGCATTCATACCTAACCTTTGTGCAAGCATAACAATAACACCAATAGCAGCACCACAATCAAAGAAAGTTTTAGGTTTATAACCAAATTTATTAACAAATTCATCCATCAGCATTTTAGGCGGTATTGAAAACATAGTCCAAATACCGTCTGTATCAAAATAGTCATAGTTTAAATAAGGATATTTTTGATAATAATAATGCATTTTTGTTCGGTTTTATTTAGTTATATGCTGACATTGTATAATAAGATTGTTGTTTGTAAAGGTTTTATATAAGTTTTTCTTTTAACTTATCAATCTCTCGCCCAATCTCAACCAATTCGGTTCGCGAATTGCACAGCGAGCCCAACCAAAGTTTCAAAACTTGTCCACTAGGGCGGGTTTTCTTTTGTTTTCTAATATTTTCATCGAGTTCGAATGTTGGGTTTCAGAAAATGTCGAAAATTTGTCATTTTCGAACAAAATGCTTGACAAACAAAAAAAATGTACAACAATGTTCCTAATCAAAACCAAAAAAGGAAACAAAATGACCTTATTAAATAGCAAAACGATAAAAATGCACGAAAGGTTCTTTCGTCGTTTGGAAAACGACTTGGCTTTACAAGCAAACAACAAACAGTATGCAGATTATAAAAAATTTGTTGAATTGTTACAAAAATTAGGCGAAGAAAAACTTATTGCTTCTGTGGCCTGTTATAAAAGTGGATCTTTCCAGAACGGAGAGTATTTTTATTATATTAAAAAATCTTCGGTTGGACCTATCGTGATATCTTGTAGAGAATTCCTTCCTGAAGAAAAAAGCACTTCATATGTACAGGTGAAAATTCCTAAATTAAAATACTATAATTTGATATTTGATCTTGGGTTATATGGCGAACGTCTTTTTTGCATAAGTAAAGATTTTATTGAAAATAAATTAACGAAGCAGGATTCCACATTGACACCAGATAAAATGTTATCAAAATATTCTCGTTTTATGAGACAGAGAGAATAAGTGTATTAACAAATATTACGAAACATCGTCATTTTTGACGATGTTTTTTTGATATAAATTAGTTAGGTTTAATTTATATATCACTTTTCCAATTTCGATCAAATCGGCTTGCGAATTGCACACCGAGCACAACCAAAGATTCAAACACCCCTTGCGGGTGTTTTTTATTTTATTGGCAATACGAAATAAATTTCAGCTTCCCTTAATGGCAAAGATTCATTATTAGAATTATACAACCATTTATTATTTTCATGGATAATTTCTATTTCCCCGACACCTATACCTGTACAAATTCTGGTATCGTTTTTATGCGAATATTGTGTAGAATCTATCACACGCAAAGAAATTCTATTTTTGGTATTTTTAATAACCCTGTCCACAAACATACAATGTCCATTACCATCTGGAAAAACAACAACAAAAATACACCCCACAACAGGTTTTTCTGTAAAATTCCAATATTTGAATTCTTTCTTATGTTCATGAATAAAAACAAAATCTTTACAAAAAAATCTATTTATTTTTATAAAATCATATTGTTTTAGAAATGTTCGTAATTCAACCAAAGCACGTTTGTACCCCATTTGCAATAAACACCAATACACAAAACCACTGCAATCCATATGGAAATATTGTTTATTATCAAATTTATCAATATAATTTGAATGGTTATATTCCGAAACAAAATCTTGGTTGAATAATTTATTAAAAAAATCTATGTTTGCCTGCATAATGTTTATTATATCAAAAAATTGTTTTAATGTAAATTATCTGTCGATACATCAAACAAAAAGTGGCGAATTCACGCCACTTTTTTTAAAACAATTTCATAATTTGATTTATTTACAACCGATGAATGCCCAATCACCGCCACCCTGCACAGGTTTTGCAATCATTGTGCGAATTGTAAAATCTTCTTTGCAGAAATTTTTATCGTTAAAAGAAACTTCCGCATAAACATGTTCTGTATCAGCATACAATTCTTCTAAATTCAGATAACCACCAGCTCTAAATTTACCGTTTGGTTGCATCTGTTTCACTTTTTGTGCCCATTCTTGATTTGCAGGACATTTATAGACTAAATGGAATTCGGTGGTTTCTATTCTTTCACACCCCCCAAAAATAGAATCGTATTTGCTGTAATCTTGACCGCAAGCAGCCAACGCAATAACAGGTAAAATTAAAAGTAATTTTTTCATATTTTCTCCTTTTTTCTATACTATTTATTTTACTTTTCAATTTGTGCGTTATCAATATTTATTTTCAAATTACCAAAATTATTATGTGTGGCGTTTTTTATCAAAACTATGTCTTTTTCATTTGCCCATTGTTTTGCCAATTCGTATGGGACAACATCATCACGTCCACCGACAAAATGAGTTTGCTTTATTTTCGGTATTTGTTTCATATTTAACGAAGCGTCTAATTTTTCGTCCCCGAAATATTGAGTCCATTTTTCATGGTCCAACACGCCCGCTATCGTGAACCACTGTTTAATGGATAAATCTTTGTTTTGTTCTATGACCAAACCCGAAACCAAAGCCCCACCAGAATATCCAATTAAAATAATATCCCTGCCCCGTGATATTTGTTTAATTGCGGACGACACAGAATCTATAATTTTTTGCGAGAACCGACCATTTGTCCAATCAGATACAGTGCAATTTTTATCCATTATAAATTGACATGGACGCGCAATATAAATCACAATATCAAAATCGTCATTGAACGCAATCTGACGCAGTGTTGTTGATTGTGGTGTCGGGTCAAAACTTGGACGACCATATGCATCAAAGGCTTGTCCATCACCTTCTATATAAATATGCAATGTATTATTTTTGGGATTATTTATTTTTTGCCATGTCGCAATTTCATAGTTTTTTGTTTGTATATCATGTCTGACAAAACTATCTGGAACAATCACGCTTTGTCCAACGCATGCAGACAACAAAATGCAAAATAAAATCTTTTTCATATGTATATAATGACATTTTTAATTTCTAAATTCAATCTGACAAATCAGAACGTGCAAAAGATTTTTTTTATGTTATAATTCGCAACGTCAATCCAGAAAGACAAATTAACAAAAGGAAAAATATCATGAAAATTAAACCATTTGCAGGCGTTCGCCCACCAAAAGAATTGGCCAGTGAAGTTGCTTCGCGTCCTTATGATGTGTTGAATTCAGAAGAAGCAAAAAATGAGGCCGGTGAAAAATCTTTATTACACATTATCAAACCCGAAATAGATTTTGACCCAATTGCTGATGAACACGAACAAAAAACTTATGACAAAGCAGTTGAAAATTTCAAAAAATGGCAGGATAACGGCTGGCTGGTCCAAGATGAAAAAGAAATGTATTACATTTATGCACAAACAATGGACGGTCGCACACAATATGGATTGGTTGCTGCTGCAAATGTTGATGATTATATGACTGGAAAAATCAAGAAACACGAATTAACTCGCAAAGACAAAGAAGACGACCGTATGATTCATGTTCGTATTCAAAATGCAAATTTAGAACCTGTGTTTTTTGCGTATCCAGATGTTGACGAAATGAATAAAATCGTTGAAAACATTGTTAAAACACAAGAACCAGAATACGATTATGTCGCCGAAGACGGTTTTGGTCATACATTCTGGAAAATCGAAGATGATGCAATAAACGCACGTATCACAGAAATTTTTGCAAATGTTCCTGCGTTTTATGTTGCAGACGGACATCACAGAACCGCTGCTGCTGCACGTGTTGGCGCTGAAAAACGCGAACAAAATCCAAATCATACCGGAAACGAAGAATATAATTATTTCTTGGCTGTGATATTTCCAGAAAGCCAATTGAAAGTTATTGACTATAACCGCGTAGTCAAAGATTTAAATGGTTTAAGCAAAGAAGAATTTTTATCAAAATTGTCTGAATCTTTTGATGTTGTCGAACAAGGAGCCGAAATTTACCACCCAACAAAATTGCATAATTTTGCAATGTATTTAGACGGCAAATGGTATTCTTTGACAGCCAAGGCTGGCACATATAACGACAACGACCCAATCGGCGTATTAGATGTAACCGTGTTATCAAATTTGGTATTTGATAAAATATTAAACTTGGGTGATTTACGCACATCAAAACGCATCGATTTCGTTGGTGGAATTCGTGGTCTGGGCGAATTACAAAAACGCGTAGATTCTGGTGAAATGGCGGTTGCATTTGCACTGTATCCGGTTACAATGCGTCAAATCATAGATATCGCAGACACCGGCAACATTATGCCACCAAAGACAACTTGGTTTGAACCAAAATTGCGCAGCGGTTTGGTAATTCATAAGTTATCATAAAAACAAACAAAAAAACACCGACATTGTCGGTGTTTTTTTAACCCTGTTTAAAATAATATTGTGGTGTCTCGCTTGGTGATGGAACACCCGTTATATTAAAATAATTTTGTTGTTGTGGCATATTTTGTGGTGCCTGTTTAATATAAGTTGGCGCAACATATGTTGTGTCATTTTGCAACACATGGACATCGTTTTGCAATTTTGCAATTTTCTTTTTGCAAACGCCAGTCCCGTTTTCGGTTACAACCTCATAATCTGAACCCGAACATGCGGTTGCAGAACAAACAAAACCATTGCCCTGCTTTACAAATTTACCAGCACTCGCGTTCGCAGGCAATTGATGTTTTGCGTCTTTAAATCTTGAATCAGGACAACTTGCCCCAGCGGTTGGCAACACAACATCTTTGACACATTTAATGTTTTTATTCAAATTTGAATCATCATTTAATGTGATACGTCTACCATTTAATTCGAGATGATAACCACCCATGCATTTTTGAATATAACAACCATCGCTGTATTCTGTTCCGGCGGTTGCATGCAAAGCATTCAAATCAGATTTCTTACAATCTTTAATTGTAATTTCATCAATCGGTGTTGGTGCTTGAATTTTTACATCAGAAGCATTAACTGATGCAACATTAAGACCCGAAACATTATTATTCAACATTTCTATTGTTTCATGTTCAGTTGTTGATTCAGATTTATTTCCAGAACCTGGCAAACTATCTGATGCACTGACTGATGCCACAGAAATACCGTTAATATCTGGTCTCAACATTTCGAGATTTGCATTTTCAGCCTTTAATCTTGCTAATTCTGCAGCTTCTTCCTGTTTTATAACTTCAGGGTCTTTACCATATTTACACCACCCCATTGAAACACCTTTTGCATTACGCACAAGATAGTGTTTACTGTCGCAAGTTTTTGCAGCACAAGCCAAACCATCGGCTGTCTTGTTGCTTTTTATATACCAACCGGTTGTTGCACCATTTGGCAAATCTTGTTTTGTACATGATGCGTGGAATTTACGTTCGGTTCCATATTCATCTTCACCATCAGCAAGGCAAATACCACTGCCAAATTCTTTATCAATATGATTGCCGTCTTTGCATCCGTTGATAGAATAAGTCCACATTCCAGCTAAACATTCAACATTGCAAGATGTTGTTGCGCCCCAATCTGATGGACATTTGACATTTCTGATTGGTTTGTCTTGACCAGAAACGCAGGCCTTGCCACGATATGGTGTTTCATTATTTGCAGCCGCTGCCATTGCAGTTGGGTCTACAATACATACCAAACCATTTGGTGCGACTTTATAACCTTCTTGACATTTTTCAATTTTGAAATCCCATTTATGATACCCAGAATTACAGGTTGCTGTACATAAATAAGCGTTTTCATCCATTCCATTTGGACACAACATTCCCGTATGCGTTTTATCAAACACAATATCACACACCTTGCCAATCGCAGGAATATTATTTGCATCAGCCTCTTGATATTTATTATGTGCGGCGCGTATATCTTGTCCCATTTTTGTACATGTTGGAATATTTGTGAATTCGCGTCCAATCGTAGATTTACAACAATGTAAAAAATGTTCCAAATCTAATATATTTTTATTTGTGTAATCACTTACACAATTCACCATTATTTTTGATGTAGAATTTTGATTAATATTTGTTGAATATTTTTTTAATATCTCAGCCACAGCCTTTGGATTTAACAAACTGTCTTCTGCTGCAAAAGCATTACAGACACCACAACAAGCCGCCAAACCATATATAAATATTTTTTTCATGATTATTTAAGCGCCTCCTCGCAAGAATCTGCAACAACCACTACTTTCTTGATTGCAGCAATTTGTGTTGCGTTAAATATTGTTGCAGTTGCACTGGCAACCGTTGAAGCGCCAGCCATCACATTTGCAGTTGTGTTTATTGCTTTTTCTTTCTTATAATCACCTTTGCGAACATCTTCTGAATTTGCAACTGCACTGGTAATTGTTCCAACCACACCTGTACCAATACCGATTCCAGAAGATACCGCTGCACCAGTTGCACGTTTATTAATAGGTTTTAAATCAACAATTTCATAATCACGACATCCGTTCACAATTTTTTCAGCCGTTGCCATATCTACATCGGTTGCGCTATCTTCTACTTTCGCTATCAATTTAACCTGAGCCAATTCTTTGACAGCAATCATACAATTGTTAATATTTTCTTCTAAATCTTCTTCTACTTTATTTGTTGCAGCCAACACAGTTCCAACCACATTTGTAGCGGTTGAAGCCGCCAAAGTACCAGTTCTGACATTTCCCAAAGTTATAGATTTCTTTTCCAATTTAGAAATCGTTTCTTCCATTGGTTCTTCCAATAATTTATTTATTTTTTCATCGGACATTTCGATTCGTTCATAAAAGCCCGGTTCTGATTTCATTTCGTTTAATTGTTTAATCAATTCTTCAAGACTTTGAATTTCTTCATCAACCTTTGCCTTGTAAATACCAGTTCCCAATGCGACACCGCCCGCAACCGTACCAACAGCGGTCACACCAGTATTTATTCCTGCTTTTACCTTCATATTATTCATAGAACTTGAAATTCCAGAACACAAATCTCGCGCTTTTTGAATTGCAAGCGGCAAAGATTGAGCATTTGCCCATGCACCACCGGTCATCGTGCAACCACAGAGCAACGCTGTTATAAATTTTATATTCATGCTTGTATTCTCCTGATTTTCAGATTATCTGAAAACATTCTCTCGATATGATTATATCATAAAATAGTCTTTCTACAAAACAGAAACTTAAAAAAACACCGACCAAACAGCCGGTGTCTTATATTCAGATTTTTAAACCTTAGAATGGAATTTCGTCATCTATATCGACAACTTCTGATTTAAATTCTTCGTGTGCTGGTTGTGCCCCACCCGCAACTGATTCAGATGAACCGTCTGCAGATTTTGCACCTGCTAAAATAACCATCTGGCCAGAATATGGATTCAAAACGACTTCTGTTGTGTATGTATCAACCCCCTGTTGATTTTGCCATTTGCGTGTGCGCAGTGCACCTTCCAGATACAGTTTTGTACCTTTTTGCAATAAACGTTCTGCAATATCTACCAATGATGGGTTAAATATAACAACACGATGCCATTCTGTTTGTTCTTTCTGTTCACCAGATTGTCTGTCGCGCCATCTTTCAGATGTTGCCAATGAAAAACTAACTACCTTTTGACCATTTTGAGTTGAACGAACAGATGGTTCTTGACCGATGTTGCCAACCAAAATAACTTTATTTATAGAACCTGCCATTTTTTCTTCCTTTGTTAAATCTGCTTATATCATGGCGAAAAAATTTTATAAAAACAAGAAAAAAAGAAAGGGTTTGCACAACCCTTTCTTTTTATTCATCATTATCCGAACCGTCATCATCTTCTTCATCGTCTTCTTCGATGGCGTTCAAATCTATTTCTTTTGGCACACCCAATATATCTTCGATTTTATCAGATGCAGCATCTAAATCCATTTTATGTAAAACTGCGAATTCTTGCGCCATACGTTCCAATGCACGCAAATATAATTGACGCGCTGAAAATGTCATCGTATCTGTCGCAGAACGACGTTGCAGGTCGCGTACCACCTCTGCCAATTTCATTGGGTCGCCAGAATTTATATTTTCTTCGTATTGTGCGGCGCGTCTTGCCCAAATCATACGCTTAGCACCAGCCTTGCCCTTTGCAGAGGCAATCGCTTCGTCCATTTTTTTGACACTGGACAATGGGCGCAGCCCAGATAATTCAGCACGTTCCAATGGAACACGCAAAGTCATATGATTTCTTTCGAAATCTATAACCATCATTTTAATCTTTTGATCGCCGATTGTTTGTTCTTCTACACGCAATAATTTACCAACACCTTGGGTTGGATAAACAACATATTGTCCTGTTTTAAAATCAAGTTTTTTTGTTGGCATATTTCACACACCTTTTATGGTTGCCATTCTCTCGTCTCAATGGTGATTATAACATAAAATTATGAAAAAACAAATGTATCACGAAAATTTATTGACCCAATCCCGCAGGCGAAAAACGACCAATATTATTAAACAATTCTTCGAAAGCGTTTAATTCAATTGCTGCAGGTATCTTGGTTTCACCGTCTGCAACCTTAACATTTTCAAGGTCTTGGTCGGTTAAAACCTTAGTTTTCAGGACTTTTTTCCCATTTACCCACACCAACAACACTTTTTTGTTATCGTAAGTTGTTGGAAATGGTCCATGCAAGTTTTCATCGGCACTGTAATAAACCCAAACCTCGTCCCCGTAAATTGTGCGGGTTTGTGGATCACCAATTTCGTCTTGTAATTGCGTTGTTGTTTTGATATTTGCAAGCCTTTCTTCCAGATTTTCTGGAAAAACATAGCCACGATGTTTCGTCTGCAACGAACAAGACGCCATTACCAATGCCAATAAAAACAATATTTTTTTCATATTTAACCTTCGCCGTTGTCTTTATTTACCTTTACCGTGAAATTCGCAATATGCTGTTTCAATTCAGTTTTATATAAATTGTTCGCCTTGGCTTGTTCTACCAATTTATCAAAGTTTGGATTTACAGAACGCGCAGCTGCGAATCTGGTTTCTGATTTCATAAATTCTTCCAATGGGAATGGTGTATCAACATGTGAATCCATTGTCAATGGGTTTTGTTCCCGCACCAAATTTTCAGGATTAAATCTATAAAGAGGCCATGCGCCTGTATTTACAAGATTAATTTGATGTTCAACACCATTCTGTAATGCGAATCCATGTGCAATACATGGTGCATATGCTAAAATAATTGATGGACCATCAAACGCTTCTGCTTCACGGAATGCGCGAATCGCCTGTGCTTGGTTTGCACCAATTGCAATTTGTGCAACATATGCACCAGACATCATAGCCATTAAACCCAAATCTTTCTTGGCATGTTCTTTGCCACCAATTGCAAATTTCATAGATGCACCAAATGGTGTTGATTTAGATTGCTGACCACCGGTGTTTGAATAACCTTCTGTATCCAAAACCAAGATGTTTACATTTTCGCCACTGTGTAAAATATGATCAACACCACCATAGCCGATATCATATGCCCAACCATCACCACCAACAATCCAAACAGATTTATCAACAATTGCATCTAACAAAGTCAATGCGTATTTTGCACGATCATTATCCATTTGTGATAATTGTTTTTGAAGTGTTTCTTTTATTTGTCTTTGTTGTTCGGTATCTTTGACATTAAACATACTTTCTATATTTTCAATACCCAATTCGAACAAGACACTTTTTAAAGCAGATTTTTTCTGGTTCAAAGCGATTCGCATTCCTAAACCATATTCTGCGTTATCTTCGAACAAAGAATTAGACCATGCCGGACCGCGTCCGTTTGCATCTGCACACCATGGTGTTGTTGGTAAATTTCCACCATATATAGATGAACAACCCGTTGCATTTGCAACAACCATTTTATCACCAAACAAATGCGACATTAAACGAACATAAGGTGTTTCACCACAACCAGCGCATGCACCCGGAAATTCAAAATAATGAGGCAACAATTCGACATGCTTTGGTATATTCAAATTTAATTTTGATTTATCAATATCTTTGATTTTCAGAGATTCATCAAATGTCTTTTGATTTTTTATACCATCACTCATTGGAATCATTGTCAATGCACCAACTGGACAATTTTTCATACACAAACCACAGCCTGTACAATCAGACGGTGAAATGTTCAATGTGTAATATAAACCATCACCCAATTCAGGTGTCTTCATTGGAACAACAGTTATACCATTCGCCTTTGCGCGTTCCATTTCTGATTCATTCATAACCTTGATACGAATCGCACCATGTGGACACAACATTGAACATTTTCCACATTGGATACATTTACTTAAATCACAATTTGCAACGCGTGTTGCGAGCGCTCTTTTTTCATAACGTGATGTTCCAACTGGATATTGACCACCACCAAATGTGCCATCAATCTTGAATCTGGACACAGGAATTTCATCACCCCTGCCCGCAGCCATTTCACCCAATGTACCCGCAATTTCAGATGGTGCATCCATTGTCATAGCAGGAACAAAATCAGGTGCAAATTCAGAAACACTGGATGGGAAATCATATTTACGCAAATATGATTCAGCCATATCAACAGCCTTCCAATTGGCTTGTACTACTTCAATTCCTTTCTTTTTATATGTTTTTTCAATTGCAACTTTTGCTGCATCTTTTGCAGTATCAGGATTAATAACTTTTGTTAAATTAAAGAAATTCAACATTATAAATGTATTTATTCTGTTACCCAATCCCAATTCTTGTGCCGCAGCATTTGCATCCAAGAAATATAAATTCGCACGCATACGAATCAAATGTTCTTGTGCCGATTTTGGTAAATTCATAAATGCTTCGTCTGGTGTCATAGAAGTATTTATCATAACTGTTCCGCCCGCACGCAAAGATGCAAACACATCGAATCTTTGTGCAATCATAAAATTAGATACACATATGAAATCTGCACTTTCCACTAAATATTCACTTTTGATTGGTTTTTCAGAAAAACGAATATGAGATTGTGTTATACCACCAGATTTCTTAGAATCATACACCGCATAAGATTGTGGATATAAATCAGAATTTTCACCAACAATTTTTACAATGTTTTTCACCGCACCAACAGTACCATCACTGCCAATACCATATAAAATAGCGGTTTTAACATCTTTGTTTTCAATGGTGAAAGTTTTATCTGTATCCAATGATAAATGGGTTAAATCATCTTCAATTCCAACTGTGAAATTATGATGTAATTTATTTTGCATCATATATTCAACGATTGCTTTGACATCGCGTGGTTTAAATTCTTTTGAACCCAAACCGTATCTGCCACCAAATACAGAAATTTTGGAATCAACGATTGAACGAATATTTTGATATAATGGTTCACCGACAGAACCAGCTTCTTTTGTTCTGTCCAGAACTGCGATTTGTTCGACTGTTTCTGGCAAAGCATCTAAAAATGCTTTCACAGGGAACGGGTTAAATAAATGAACACGAATTAAACCAACACCTTTTGGTAAAAATTCAATTGTTTCTTCTATTGTTTCACAACTTGACCCCATTGAAACAATTACATATTTTGCAGATTTATCACCAACATAATCAATCAAACCATATTTACGACCAGTCAATTTTGCAAATTTATCCATACATTTTTGGACAATATCTGGCAATTCATCATATAAAGGATTTGCTGCTTCACGTCCTTGGAAATAAACGTCTGGATTTTGAGCAGTTCCACGAATCTTTGGATTATCAGGATTCATACCATGTGATTTATTCAATGCGACTAAATCAGCCGGTATCATTTCACGCAAAACATCATCTTCTATTCTGACCAATGCAGATTCTTCATGACTGGTTCTGAATCCGTCAAAGAAATGTAAAAAAGGAACACGACTTTGTAATGTCGCAGCATGTGCAATCGCCGCCATATCATGTGCAGATTGAACATTATGTGAAGACAACATTGCAAACCCAGTTTGACGAACCGCCATAACATCGCTGTGATCACCGAAAATAGACAACGCATGTGTGGCCAGCGCACGTGCCGCAACATGCATAACAAAAGGTGTTTGTTCACCCGCAATTTTATACATATTTGGAATCATCAAAAGCAATCCCTGAGACGCTGTAAATGTTGTTGCCAAAGCCCCCATCTGCAATGCACCATGCAACGCACCCGCTGCACCCGCTTCAGATTGCATTTCTATAATTTCAGGAATAACACCCCAAATATTTTTCTTGTGTTGGAAAGACCATTCGTCTGCCAATTCACCCATAGTAGAACTTGGTGTAATCGGATAAATCGCCGCACAATCGACACATCTGTACGCAACATCAGCCGCAGCCCAGTTTCCATCAACAATCATTTTTGCCATTTCTTTTACCCCAATTTTTTCAATATTAAAATTATGAGAAAAATATACATCTTTTATAAATTTAAGGCAATACAAAAAAACAAAACTGTAAATAAAAATATTTGCATTAAATTATAACCTTATTTATAATTGGGCTGACAATATGAATTATATTGTTGGGGTGTAGTTACCCTTGAAAGTAGCGTCTGTGGCAGACGAAAAAGGCCTCCAATCTTCATGGTTGGAGGGCTGTGAATAATACGACATTGTCGTAAAATAAGCACACTATTCTACTTTATAGTAACTAACCTCCAACCACCAATCAAATTTGGTGGTGTTTTTTGTTTAACAAAAACATGGAGAGTTATAAATGAAAAAAACATTACTTATATCAAGTATTGTGTGTTTAGCAATTATATCAAATACAAATAAAGCTGATGCTTTTGGTGGTCCGTTCTCTAATTGGGAAAAGGCTGGTGATATGATGCTTGTTATGGCACCAGCATACGCACTTGGTCTGTCTATTATGGCCCAAGATTACAAAGGCGCACTTCAACTTGGTGAATCTGTACTTGCAGGACAAATAGCAAGTGAAGGGATAAAGGCATTTAATCTTGAAAGACGCCCAAATAAAAAAGATAAAAAATCTTTTCCAAGTGGACATGCAGTTGGAGCTTTTTCTGCTGCAATGTTTGTTCATAAAAGATATGGCATAAGATACGCAATCACACCTTATGTTATGAGTGCTTTTGTCGGGTATTCTCGTGTAAGAGCAAAAGCACACTATTGGCACGATGTTGTGGCAGGTGCCGCAATATCAGCATTTTTTACATGGGTACTTGTTGATAAATATTTACCAAATGGTGTAAATGTAGAAGCCAACCCAAAATCTGTTCGTGTCGGTTTCAACACACAATTTTAAAATAAAAATAATGGGATTAAAAAAATCCCATTATCATTTTGATTTTTTATCAGATTTATTTTCAGTTTTTGTTTCTGATTTCTTGTCAGATTTTTCTTCAACTTTTTTATCTGATTTTTCTTCGGTTTTTGTTTCTGTTTTTTCCAGATTTTTTGTTCCGTATTTAGACAACGCGCGAACCATATCCATTGCCCTTTGCAATTGGTAATCACGTGCATCTTTTTCTTCATCTGTCAAATTCAAGAAATCTTCTTCGTCATCATCATCTTTTGATTTTTTATCATCTTTCTTTTTTGATTTATCGTTCTTCTTTGACGCATCGTTTTTCAATGAATTTTTAAAGGTTGCTTCTGTGAACAATGCTTCTTTCTTTTCTATTGTTTCAAGTTTGCTCTGCAAAACTTCTACATCTGGGGTGATACCTTCGTTTTGGATTGAACGACCACTTGGTGTATAATAACGTGCAACAGTTATATGTATTGCAGAACCATCGCCCAATGGTTTTTGTTGTTGAACAGACCCCTTGCCGAAACTTTGCGACCCCATAACAATTGCGCGACCATTATCTTGTAATGCACCCGCAACAATTTCAGACGCAGACGCAGAACCATGATTTATTAAAACAACTATTGGTTTGCCATTTATCAAATCGCCTTTCTTTGCAAAACTTCTGTCGATATCTGTTTTTTCTTTTCCACGTGTAGAAACGATTTCACCATCGTCCAAGAAAGCATCTGACACATCAATAGCAGCAGTCAAATACCCCCCCGGATTATTACGCAAATCAAGAACATATCCCGCAACTTTTTTCTTTTCTAAATCTTTCAACGCATCATGTAATTCTTTTGTTGTTGTTGCACCAAAATCAGAAATACGAACATATCCTATCTTTGCAATTTTATCATCGTCTTTCGCAGCAGCATCTTCTTTTTCTGCAAACTTAACAGATTTAACCTTTATAATTGCGCGTTTAAGGGTCAAAACCTTTGGTTCTTCACCGTCATGAACAATTGTCAATTTAACTTTTGTTCCTGGCTTACCCTTCATTTTTTTAACAGCCTGATTTAATGACATATCAAAAACCTGTTCACCGTCAATATGTGTTATATAATCGCCAGACTGAATCCCCGCCTTTGCCGCCGGCGTATCATCAATTGGTGATATCACACGAACAGCACCCTTGTCGCTTGTAATCTGAATACCAAGACCACCAAATTCACCATGTGATTTATCATAAAATTCTTTGAAATCTTCTTTGGATAAATATGAAGAATGTGGGTCCAACGCAGCCAACATACCGTTCATTGCCCCTTCTAACATCTTTTTTTCATCTGCTTCTTCTACGAATTTATCACGCGCAGTTTCGAAAACAAGAGCCAATTTTTTCAATTCGTTGTAAATTTGTTCATCTGTTAAATGCACCACAGGTTCGTCTTTTTTAGCCTTTTCAGCACCATAACCCGAACAAATTGGCATTACTAAAGCAATCAATAACAATAATTTTTTCATATTTTACCCTTTTCCTTTTCAATTCAGCATAATAAAAAACCAAATATTGTGCAACACGATTTTTTTATATTTTTATTTTTCGAATCTAACGATTTACAATTTTAATATGTTTTGATAAAATGAATCTGATATGAAGAAAAATAGACTGTTTTTATCTGGCATTATTTTAGGTGTTTTGTGCAATACATCTGTATTTGCCGCAAATAATGAATTGATAAAAATCCAAAACCAAATTAAACAAACAGAACAACAACACAAAAAGATTGAACAACAATTAAAAGTTGCCTTGCAAGATGTTGAAAAAACAAGAAAGAAATTGGTTAAAACAGCCGACAGAGTCAGCGATTTAGAAGAACAACGCACTATTTTAATAAAACGTATTGCAGAATTGGATAAACAACGCGATATCATCAGTAAAGATTTATCAAAAAGCCATGACGGCATATCTGACGCATTGTCCAGCATTTTATTTATATCACAAAACCCAAATTTTGATTCAAAAACAATGCATGAATATGTTTTGACATCTGTTATATTATCATCTGCGGCGGACCAATTTGATACTCAAATTATGGATGCCACCGCCAAGATGAAAGAAATAGATAAAATTCGTGATGCGCGCGCAATTGAAAAAGAAAAATTAGACCGCAGTGCAAAAAGATATACAGAAGAAAAAAATAGTCTTGATAAATTGTTAAAGACACGTTCTGCACAAAATGAAAAATTAAAAAATCAACAAATCGCAATTCAAGAAAAATTGAAAAAATTATCTGCTCAGGCAAAAAATATTTCTGAATTGTCTGCAGGCGTCGGTTCATCTGAAATGTCTGGGGACAGTCGTTTTTCAAGACGCAAATTGACACCACCTGTGCGTGGAAAATTAGTTGTTCGTTTTGGTGAAAAAACAGCACTTGGGCTTAAATCAGATGGCTGGAGAATTCGCACACGTGGGGACGCTTTGGTTATGGCACCGGCAGACGGTGTTGTAAAATTCGCAGACAGTTTCCGTGGCTTTGGCAAGGTTGTAATTATGTCCCACAAAAACGGATATAATACAGTTATGACCAATATGGGTAGTATAGATGCACTGGTTGGTCAAGAAGTCTTAGCCGGCGAACCAATCGGACGCATGAATGAAAATCGTCCTGAAATGTATTTAGAAGTCAGACGTGGTAAAAACTTGGTTGACCCATCTGCATTATTTAATGAACCAAAATCAAATTCTTGGATTTAAAATACTTAATTAAAATTCAAATCTTAAACCGACCATAACATTGGTATAAAGCATATTTTCAGCACTGAACCAATCACGATGATGCGTTGCATCAGAATTAACCAATTGCCATGTAATTTTTGGAACATACATTAAACGAACACCCGCGTCTATAAACGTATTTTCTGCAATACCGTATGCAAAACCAACCGCCCCCAAAACAGCTATATTTGTAGAAGACGGCAAATCATCATCAGACGGTGTATCAAATTGCAAAATATTATCAGAATCAGGTGTTCCATAATTTTTCAAATCAGAATCTAATGACAAATCACCATAAATATCAGTCAAATGTAATTTTGTTTTTGAAATTGCATATCCGACACCAAAACCAACATATGGAATAAACTGACCGATTGTTTTTTGTTTTCCTTCATAAAAATCATAAAAAGCCATCGCAGATATAACATCTGTTGTTATGCTTGATTTTGCACCACTGCTGCGCACATTAACAGTTGCACCACTTGAAAGATTTAAATCACCTTCGAACAAAGGAATTTGATTATAATCTGTTTCGGCAATATGATCATATCCCGCTTCTAATCTCCAATTTGAATGATGCGGAATTGTGAAACCAATACTGCCACCCGCTGTGAATACAGTTTTTGCAAATTTTTCTTTCACAGGCAATGTTGATAAATCACCCGTTCCAACATATTCCCAACCTGGAATATCTGCACCATTACCCGCCAAATAATATCTTAAATCAGAAATCACTTCGCCAGTGGTTGTATTCATATAGTATCCAGATTCAAGACTGCCCATGTCATTTTTCATTTTTGCATTTGCAAAAGATACCCCACCACGTAAACCAATAACAAATCTTGAACCGTCATCAGTATAATATCCATCATCCATATAATAGCCAGCATTCTGCCATCCCGCAAACGCAGGTATAGTCGCGATAGATAACATCAAAGAAAACAGATATTTATTCACTCTCATAGTTGAATATATTATATCACAAAAAAAGCATAAAAAAAAGTAAAATGCCCTTTCGGGCATTTTTTTATTTTTCAACAGATTCAACATCTATTTCTGTATAATTAACGCCCTTGTCAACATTGCCATAAACCGTGACGATATCATTTACACGCACTGTATTTCCGTTCCAATCTTCTTCGTCTATTTCCAACACAACATTACCCGAAGAATCTTCAAACAAATACATATTACCACCCATATTTTTTGTTATACGTCCACGCATAACAACTGGTGAATTATCCGGCAAAGACAAAACTTCGGTAACAGACCAATATGTTGGTTGTGGGTTTGTTTTATTGTTCATATTGTTTGCCGCCATAGAACCATAAACTGGCAACAAAGTTAAAACAGCAAGCATAGATATTTTTTTCATTTTTTTCTCCTTATGTTTATATGTTCGCCACATAAAGATTATATCAAACAAGGCATTAAAAATATCTAGGAACGATTGCCAAAACCACAGGTATAAATTCTGAAACAAAAAAACAACCACCAAATTGGTGGTTGTTTTTGATTGGTTTCTTTTTACATCTTCAAATCTTCACATACAGCATCTTTTGCTTCTGTCTTACATTCTTTGTTTCTGCTGTTATGGAACCAAGATGAAGAACCAGTTGTCTTACAAGATTCTGTTGTTATCTGTGTACAGATATGGCAATTTCTTGTTTCGCGTTCAAATGTTGCTGTTACATCTTTCAAAACAGAACCCATTGAACCAGATGCACCACCAAGATAACCACCGTTAGCCCAATTTGCACCATCATATTTAGCTGTACCAGATCCATCGTTTTCCATCAAATCTTTATTTGATACACCCATACCAACTTCATACATAATTGAATATGGAGCAGTCAAAGGTGTTTTTTCTTTAATCACATTACCAGCCGCATTTGATGTTCTACTCTGTGCAATTCTGTTACACATATATTGTGCCACATCCGCAGAAGCATCTTTTGTTGCATCTGTTATTGCTTCTGTAACTTTCTTGTTATAATTATCTTGTGCCTTACGCAGAGCAGCCATACCAATCATAACACGATATTGATTCAACAGTTTTGGGAAACGAGCCGCAGTTTGGTTTTTACCATTTTTGTTTTTTATACCGTTGATTTGGCTTAAATCACGACCGTTGATACAATATTGAATTTGTTGATCAGATTCAATCAAAGAAATTGTTCTATTGATTGTACCTGCAATGTTATTCAATTCATCTTCAATAGAAGAAATAATTGCTTCAGAATTCTTTACATTAGCATTCTTTTTCTTAATTTCTTTGATATAATCTTGAACACCAATTTCACCAGGTGCAAGAACTTTTCCGTCGTCTGTCACAGAACCTGTGGCGTCACCCATTTTGATAGACCCAAATGAAATCATACCTGTTACACGATATATAGTATCGTCTTTTTGTGATTTCACAGAACTTGTTCCGATATAGTTATCACCTGCAAAAGAATTACAATCTGTTGTAGAACCACACAAATCTGTCATTTTTTCTTCTGCTAATTTCTGACAGTTTTCTAATGCCTTGTTATCTACGTTAAGATAGAAACCCATCAACATAGAATCTAAATCAGATATTTTGAAATCTGGTTTTGTTTGTTTACATACCACCAATTTATCAACTGGGCACATATCATGTATGTAAGCAAAATCCATACCTATGCAGTTAGAGAAATCTTCACCGCAACGATCTTCAGAGAAGATACAATCTTTAACTTCTTTTGTACATGCATCAACACGCATAGATGCCAATTTACTTACAACATAATCCCAAATTTGTGGTTCCATTCTTTCGCATGGATCAATTTGGATTTTACAGAAAGAACGAGCCATATCTGGACGTGCAAGACATGCATCCATTGTTGCTACGCCTTTGCCTTCAATATCGTCTTTACATGCTTTCTGGATACAGTCAGAAATATCACCAAGACAAGATTGTCTTTTCTGAGATTCAATATTTTGTTCAGCCAATCTGATTGAAGGTGCTGCTTCTCTTAAGAAATCATCCCAAATTAAATCACGAACGGCAACACAACTGTTCAAAACTTTTTCACAAATGAAACGTTTTGATTCCAAAATGCTCATTGTTGAAGCTGTAATATCATAAGTATTTACAGTCTTAACTGTTGTTCCCGCAACTGAATCAGCTTTATTATTCTGCATATTTTCAGAAGCAATTGTGAATACACATTGTTCCCAATCAGAACCACACGCATCTTCACTTCTCATACATTTTTTATATTCCACCATACATGTACCACGGTCATATTTATTAGCTTCTTCTAAACTTTCTTTCAAAGCGCTACGAACCGCAGAATTTGCAGATGCAAGTGCAGCTTTTGCCTCAGATGTTTTCTGTTCAATACTGTTCCCAAGACCCTTACAATCTGAAACAATTTGACGTGAATACATTTGTGTAAGCATTGTCATATCTTTTGCACATTTATCATCCATTTCGCTCTTACACAATTGATGTGCCGCCATATATAATTCATTACCTGTTTTTGAAGAAATATCTATTTGAAATTCTTCATCATCGTATTCTTCATCATCTTCATCATACAAAGAAGACCATTTTGTTGTTGCTATTTTTGATTTATCTTTTGTAGCAGTTGTTTGAACAACATTATTATTTTCATCGTAAGTTCTTGTTCCATTAAAGATAATGTCAGCATTTGCACCAGCCTGAACTTTTTCAACTTCCTCTGTGCTGATACGTTCTGCTTCTGTTAACATTTTTTTAATATTTTCAAGAGCACTTTCGTATTTTTTTATATCATCATGACAATTACAAGAACCACCAATTTCATTATCAACTATGCAAAATTGGTCCATACATCCATAATATTGATCATAACAATCTTGATCATATACCCCTTTGGTTTCAACTTTTGCACGAACTTTGGTTCCGATAGCTATAGCAGCTTGCTTTTTTGCGGATTTTGATGAGGCTGCAAAAGAATCACCCCCACAAACAACCGTTGCAAACACGCCGAAAATCAAACCAATATTCAACAGTTTTTTCATTGTACTTCTCCCATTTTACATATTTATATCTTCGCAAGATTCAATTTCTTGACAGAATTGTTTTTTACCACCAGATGCAGCACCCAATATACCGGCACCAACGGCACCAACCAAACCACCAATTGCGGTTCCCCAACCAGCACTTATCATTGTTCCAGCAGATGCACCAGCAGACAAACCACCCGCAGCAGCTTTTAATGCAGATGTCGCCTTGGATTCACCACCTTCTTCACAAACCTGTTGCATACGACATACATGACAATTACGCAAAGCCGGTTCAAAAGACACAGTATGGATATAGCTGTAATTTGATGCCTTTTTATCATCATCATCTTTATCCACAGGTTTTTCTGGCTTGTATGTTTTCAAACAAATTTGTTTTGCTTCTTCAACATCTTTTTGACGTGCCAATTCTGCAATTTTAGAATCTAATTCACGCAAATTACGATTTTCAGCAGACATCTTTGCTAATAATTTAGCAGTCATAAACACACTTGTTCCCAAAGAATTTTTACCTTTCACTTTCTTGGTATTATCAGCAACACTCTGAGAATCAGCGCACGCTGTAACTGTCTTATCTTGTTCAAATTGAACAAAGAATTCTTCTACAGCAGCATCAGAATTTGCAACAACCGTCTTGCGCAATTGGGTTAAACCTTCTTCCGTGTCCGGCAATTCTGTCAAAGATTCAACTGTCGCATCCGTTGGCAAACAAGCCATATCTGTACCACACACCTTTGATAATTGATCACTGAAATAATTTACACAACCCTGCAACATTTGATAATCCATCTGCAAAATTGCAGATTGAACAATTATATCATATTGTGTTGCCCCATTACATGATGGGAACATATCTTGTGGACAAAGTGCCGCAATTTCATATGGTTTTTTACCAACACATTCTGGTTTTGAAAAATCTTGACCACATTTGTCTTGCAAACATTTATCAATATCATTTTCACAGAACTTTGTTCTTAAAAATCCAAGTTTATCATTTATAACAGATTGGAAACCCGGAATAATAGAATCACATTCTGTAATAATTGGACAAATACCAGCAGCTACATTCACATTTGTTAAACATTCAGCATTTGTTGATGTTGCACAACTTTCTTCCAAACAATATTGTGCTTGGGCCAAGCAAGTTCCACGTCTGTGTTTATCTGCATACTTTTCTGCATCAGCCAAAATGGTTTTCATTTCGGTTTCCCAGTCTTTTTTTACATAATCACGAACAGCCATACATTGATCCAACACATTATCACAAGCGTTAGAACGACGTTGTAACAATTTTTTATCAAGACAGTTTTCGAAATTGGTTCCACAACCACCCTTATCTGCGACACATGCGCGATATGCCAACAAACATTCACCACGATTGTATTTGTTTGTTGTGTCTAACATTTCAAGACGTGCCTTTCTGACCGCAGATTCAGCAATACGTTTGTTTGATTCCGCATTTGATTTTTGATCTTTTAAATAAGCATCATAATTTTTACAATCTTGCGCAATCATACGGGTATATAACATTGATTCCATTTCAGATTTAGAACCGCACGCTTCCAATTCTGCAGAACAATATTTCACAGCCATACCATATAAATCTTCACCCATTATGACATCTTCACCAACATCGTCTTCATCGTCTTCATCATCTTCATCAGTACCCAACCAAGCCAAGAAATTAGTTCCAGAAACACCTTTGTTTCCTGAATTTTCAGAGAACACCAACGATGCTTTCGCACCCAATTGTTCGCGTTCTACACCTTCTGTGAACAATTTATCTGCTTCTGCTTGGATATCAAGAACAGCTTTAATTTTGCTTTTTGCGAGATTTATATTATCAGAACATGCACATCTTTCACCCTGACTTTCGTCCAACAAACAAAATTGGTCCATACAATCACGATAAGCATCACGACAATCACCACTGCCCACAGACTTCTTTGGCGATTCGGATACAGGTTCTGAAACAGTCTTCGCAACAGTCGCAACAGCAGACGCCTCAACCGGTGCCACAGTCGCTGTTGGTGCCACAGTTTCAACAGATTCTACCGTATTTTCAACAGGTCCACTTGCCAATGCTTTTTTCACATCAGCAGTCGTAATTGTCATACGTGTTCCCGCCTGTGAAACCCTGTTCATGCCGACACGTGCACTTGAATCAGCACGCCCCGCCCCAAACACAACTGTTGGAAACATCAGTAAAACTGGCAAAAATTTAATTATTTTCATGTGACACATTCCTACATTTTGTATATATTTTATCAAAAAACATCGACTCTTGCAAGCACATAAAAACTTCTTGCTTTTTATTTTTATGACGAATAATATTATTCAAGTACAAAAATAAGGATTTTATACATGGCAAAAGATGATGTAATTGTTTTTTCTGGAACTGTTGAAGAAAGATTACCAAACACTATGTTTCGTGTAAAACTTGAAAACGGTCATATGATTTTAGCAACAGTTTGTGGAAAAATGCGCAAAAATCGTATTTGGGTCAATGTTGGTGAAAAGGTTCACGTTGAAATGACACCTTATGATTTGGACAAAGGTCGTATCACTTTTGTTGAAAGACCACATTCATCAGAAAGCACTCAAAATCATCAATAATAAAAAATCCACAAAATGTGGATTTTTTTATTTTCATTTTTTTATAAAATACCCTTGCTTAAAACTATCTATTTTTGATATTATTATTAAAAAGTAAAGGAATGAGGAAAATCAGTTTGATTTTATCAGTACTGTTTTTGTGCGTCGGTTTTAATACTGACGCTGCTGTTCGTACATCTCAATCCCCTGCCCGTCAATCAGAAACCAGCGCACGACAAACATCAACCGCAAAAAAAACTGTTGTTAAAACAGACACAAAATCTTCAAGGGCAACAACAAACAAATCTGCAAAAAAGACTGTGTCTAATACTGGTCGCGCTGCAACAAACAAAAAAACAGTGATGTCAAGAACTGCTACGGGCACAAGGAAAATTTCAACTGCGCGAAATATAAATCAAACAAAAAACAAAATTGCGCGCGCTGCATCAACAACAAAAACAATCGCTTTCAGCGAACCATACATTGCGTGTCGTGATGCTTATTTTTCATGTATGGATCAATTTTGTGCCGCACAAAACGAAACATACAGAAGATGTGTTTGTTCTTCTAAATTAAAAAAGATTCAAGACACAGAAAAGAAACTGGCTCAAACAACTGACAGTTTAAAAGATTTCCAAGATATAAATATTGATTCCATATCAAAAACATCTGCAGAAGTAAAAGCCATGGGCAGCGCATCTGAGGGCGAAAGCGCAATCAAAAAAGATAAATCAAGTAGTGCCAACGCATTAAGAAATATTTCTGGGGTTTTGAATGACACAAAACAGAAATCATTACAAGAACCGACATCAACAAACAACAAAGCAATTTGGGGTACCACAGATTTAATTGGTGGTTCTGATATTGCGGATTTAACTGGCGAAGCTTTATATAACGCGGTCCATAAACAATGCGCAGAAATTGTTCAACCAAGTTGTTCTGCATCCGATTTAAAAATGGTATCTTCTGCATATGGGGTTTATATTGAAAATGATTGCGCTTTATTGGAAAACGCACTAACCAACAAAAAGAATGCTGCAAATTCTTCTATTCGTTCAACAAGACACCAAATGCAAGAAGCACGTCTTGAAAATTATAATGCACACAATTCTTTGTCATTGAATGATTGTATTGCAAAGGTTCGTGATGATTTAACACAAGAAACAGCCTGTGGCAAAGATTACATTCATTGTTTAGATGTGACAGGCAAATATTTAAACGCAACAACTGGCGAACCAATTTACACATCAGAATTTTATCAACTTGAAAATCAAATATCTTTATCGGGTGATGTGTTAAAAAATTCTACAAACAGCCTTGTTTTATCTGTATTAAATAACAAAAAAACATTTGCACAAAAATCACTTGATTTATGCAGGGATAATTCTGCAAGTGTATGGGACGAATTTTTAAGACAAGCCATCGTTGAAATATCACAGGGGCAATTAAAAAGAATTCAAAATGTTAAATCAGAATGTTTAAAGGTTGTAAATGATTGTTATCTGAAACAAACAGAACAAATAAAAGGCTTTTCTGATAATTCATCTGAAATATCATTGGGAACAACACTTGAATTATCCGAAGAAATGTGCAAAGAAAAACTTACAACTTGCAGTAATTTATACGGACGCGGTTCTGACGGTCTTGAAATTTTAGTCAACACAATGAAAGGAATCACAGATTCAACAATTGCACAAACTTGCCCTGAATTATTAGATACATTTATTAAAAAAACTTGCGCAGTATCTGTGAATGATTCTAAACACTCTTTCCCATACGGTTGTCGTGCATACGCACCGGGCGAACAACGTTATGCTGTAAATTCTATGTGTAATCTGGCGACGATTAATCCTTTTGATCGTTCATCCATTTCAACAACAGCATACACATCTTCAGATGATGTGTATAAAATACCAAGCGATGCAAAAAAGAGATACAAATATTGTAATTTTAATTATTTCTTGTATAACGACGAAAATTGCAGTGAATATAATGCAGAAAATCTGTGGTGTTATAGTTCGAACAATGCAACATCATGTCATACATGCCCTGCTGGATACATTTGCATGGGTGGAACCCAAGAACCAAGCAATAATGAAAATACAAATTTATATTCTACTTGTGGTGAAACGTATATTGGTTCACTGTATCACAAATTGGTTAGATACGCTTTACAAAATTGCGTACGACCATCTAACAATTCTGGTGTATTATCAAAAACACTACTGGCAGATGTTGATAATGCAATGAAAACAGTTCAACAACAAATTGTTGCAGCCTTGTCCACAGAATGTTCTGATTTAGGTGGTTCATGGGTGGAAATACCATGGAAAGATACAAACACGGACGGCAAACACGACGATATACAAACAACTACATATTTATATGAAAAATTCTATTCCACAACTGGTGCAAGTAAATTATGGGGATTCTGTAAACCGGCAGAATAATACAGTTAAAATTTAAAATAAAAAAAACCGATAATAATATCGGTTTTTTATTTTAA
This sequence comes from uncultured Alphaproteobacteria bacterium, assembly GCA_946623825.1. Taxonomy (GTDB): domain Bacteria; phylum Pseudomonadota; class Alphaproteobacteria; order Rs-D84; family Rs-D84; genus Enterousia. The sequence continues at coordinate 21,500 of CAMORN010000004.1, read as the reverse complement.
TATTTACAATTTAAATTATGCAGCTTTTTTGCTTTCCACGTAAATTTCCATAGGTGCTTTTTTACCATTTACAACATCTGCATCTATGACTATTTCTTGCAGTCCCTTTTTATCAGGCGCATCAAACATAGGTTGCAATAATATTCTTTCTAAGATAGAACGCAAACCACGTGCACCCGTTTTTCTGTCTATTGCCATTTTCGCAATTGCATTCAAACCATCTTTTGTGACATTTAATTTTATTCCATCCATTTCAAGCATTGCTGCGTATTGTTTCACAATTGCATTTTTAGGTTCTGTTAAAATTTTAACCAATGCTTTTTCGTCTAATGGTTTTAATGTTGTTACAATTGGCAAACGACCAATCAATTCTGGAATAATACCAAATTTGACCAAGTCACTTGATTGAACATCATCTAATCTGTCTTTTTCTTCGCGTTCTTTTTTATCAGATACAGTTGCTCCAAAACCTATTCCTGCACGTGCAGCAGTTCTTGATGCGATAATCTTGTTTAAACCGTCAAACGCCCCACCACAGATAAATAAAATCTTGCTGGTATCTAATTGAACCGTTGTTTCGCCTGGGTGCTTTCTGCCACCACCACCAGCAGGAACATTAGCGACAGTTCCTTCTATTAATTTTAACAAAGCCTGTTGTACACCTTCGCCAGAAACATCTCTAGTTAAAGATGGGTTTTCAGATTTTCTTGAAATTTTATCTATTTCATCAATATAAATAATTCCGCGTTGTGCACGTTCCACATCAAAATTTGCGTTTTGTAATAAACGGGTCAAAACAGATTCAACATCATCACCAACATAACCCGCTTCTGTCAAAGTTGTTGCATCAGCAATCGCGAACGGCACATCTAAAATGCGAGCCAATGTTTGTGCAAACAATGTTTTACCAGTTCCAGTTGAACCAATCATCAAAATATTTGATTTTTGAATTTCTACATTTGATGCAACCGAAGCAGAATTTCTTTTGTAATGATTATACACTGCAACAGACAAAGTTCTCTTTGCATCATCTTGACCGATAACATAATCATTCAAGAATTTATAAATTTGTGATGGTGTTGGCAGGGTTGCTGCATCTGTTTTTATACGACTTTTTTTATCATCAGCCATAATATCATTACATAAATTGATACATTCATCACAAATACAAACATTACGACCACGAACGAGTTTTTTTACTTCGTACATAGATTTACCACAAAAACTGCAAAATTGTTGTGGTGTATCTGGTGTCTGCTGTTTTTTATCATCACTCATTTTTTTAACCTTGAATTATTTATTTACGAACTAAAATGCTGTCGATTAATCCAAATTTTTTAGCATCTTCTGCACTCATCCAATTGTCGCGTTCCATTGCATCAAAAACTTCTTTTTCTTTGCGACCTGTGAATTCAGCCATTTGTTTAATCAAAACTTTCTTTACGCGTTGTGTTTCATTCATATAAATTTCCATATCCGTCACCTTGCCCTGAGTTCCAGAAGATGGTTGATGAATCATAATTTCAGTATTTGGCAAAACATATCTTTTACCTTTTTCACCGGCGGCCAACAATACAGCCCCCATAGACGCAACCAATCCCATACCAATTGTAGAAACATTTGGTTTAATATATTGCATTGTATCCATAATTGCCCAACCAGCATTCACATCACCACCCGGTGTATTGATATATAATGAAATATCTGCATTTGGGTTTTCAGATTCCAAAAACAACAATTGCGCAATAACTGTGTTTGCCATAGCAGGTTCAATTGGTCCAGAAATCATAACAATTCTGTCGCGCAATAAACGTGAATAAATATCAAATGAACGTTCTCCACGTGGTGAAGATTCTATAACCATAGGGATTAAAGACATATAAAGACCTCTTTTTGAGTAAATTATACCATAAAAATGACCGATTCGCCAAATTTATAAAAGATAAATAGTTTATTTTCCTGAAATTACAAGTCTAATTCGATATTATTTTCCACCAAAGCATCAATTCCAGGCAAAATATCCCCTTGGATAAATTCAAGAAAAGCACCACCACCGGTTGACACATAGTTGATGTCTTGCATAATATCACAAACGTTTAACACAGAAACACTGTCGCCACCACCAACTATACTTTCTATTTTATGTTCACGCGTATATTGTGCCAATGTTTTTGCAAATTCAAAAGATGCCTTACCCCATTTTTCACCCCATTCTGTCACACCAAAAGGTCCGTTCCATATAACTGTTTTTGCATCTTTTAATAATTCTGCATTTCTGGATATGGTTTTATCACCATCGTCCATGATGACATCATCATCATCAATATTATCTATTGATTTATTTATTCTGATTTCATCACTTGAAAAACTTTTTCCAACACCCTTGTCTAATGGGAAATATAATTCACAATTGTTTTCTTGGGCCATATTTATAATATCCAGCGCATCTTGTTTCATATCTGGTTCATACAGAGAATTTCCAACATTGTATCCACGTGCATAATTAAATGTTGTTCCCATTGCACCACCAATAACCAATTTGTCTGCAATGGTAACCAGCCTTTTTAATAAACGCAATTTTGTAGAAACCTTGCCCCCACCAACAAAAACCAACAATGGTCTTTTTGGGTGTTGCATAATGTTTGTTAAATTTTCAATTTCTTGTACCAACAACATACCCGCAAAAGAAGGTAAATATTTCGTGATTCCAGAAACACTTGCTGCTTTTCTGTGTGATACAGCAAAACCATCATTTACATATAAATCAAAACCCTGTGATAATTTCTTAGCAAAATCATCTTCATTTTTTTCTTCACCATCATAGAAACGCAAATTTTCCAACAAAACAACATCACCATTTTTCATTCCATGTAAAAAATCTTTTTCAAGACAATCATGAACAAACGGGATATTCATATAATCAGCAACAATCTGTAATGATAAATTTTTGTTGTATTCGCCCTTTGGTCGTCCCAGATGCGCACAAATAACAACACGTGCGCCATTTTCTTTCAAATAATTTATTGTTGGCACAGATTTATCTATACGAAAAGAATCTGTGATTTTACCATCAACAATTTGAACATTAAAATCATCGCGCAGTAAAACATATTTACCAATTAAATCTTGTTTGTTTAAATCAGAAATTTTACGCATTGTCATTTTTTTCTATCCTTTCTTTCACAGGACGATAAGTTTTTCTATAATGTTCATTTATACCATATTTTTCAATTGCTTGCAAATGTTGTTGTGTTGGGTATCCGGCATTTTTATCCCAACAATATTGTGGATATTTCAAAGCCAATTCACGCATAATTTTATCACGCGTTTGTTTTGCAATTATAGATGCCGCAGCAATTGAAACGGATGTTGCATCGCCTTTTACAACCGCTTTGCCAATTAAACCAGTTGGCACTTTATTACCGTCTATTAAACAATATTCAGGCTGGATTGATAATTTTTCAATTGCACGTTTCATCGCCGTCATAGACGCATTTAATATATTTAATTCATCTATTTCTTGCGCACTGCATTGTGCAACAGACCAAATAATATTTGGATTATTTGTTATCCAATTATACGCAATTTCACGTTGTTTTTCAGACATCTTTTTTGAATCTGTAATTAATGGCATATCATCAAAATCATATTTCTTGAAAATAACAGCACCCGCAACAACCGGCCCACACAAAGGTCCCCGCCCTGCTTCATCTGCACCAGCTATGATTTTATAACCACAATTTTTTTCAATTGAAAAATCTGGAATTTTTTTCATTTTATTTTTACAAAGATAATCTGTTTATTATTTGATTTTGAACATATTCATCTTCGCTGTTGTAAAGAGGCCATTCACCATCTGCCAATTCTTTCAATGCCGTCAAAGGTTGATTTAATCTGGCACGGTACAACCATAAATTAGACATAACGCGTTTAATATAATTTCTTGTTTCATATATAGGAAAACTTTCTATGAACAACAAAGGATCAGATGTATTAAATGTTTTTTCAAATTTAACCAAATGACCCATACCTGCATTATATGCAACCAACATTTTTATAATATTATTTTGAATCATTGGGTGTTGTAATAAATCAACAATATATTGTTGTCCCAAAAACATATTGTGTTCCGGATTAGACATATCAATTTCAGACATTTTAACATCGTTTTTACGTGCAACACGTTTTGCGGTATTTGGCATGATTTGCATCAAACCATTTGCACCCGCCCCAGATTTAGCATTTGTTTTAAAACCACTTTCCTGTTTTGTGATTGCCAATAACAATGCACGATCAATAGACCAACCACCCATTGGTTCCCAATCTGGTAATGGATATTGTGCAGAATAAATAATATCATCATTTATTTCTAAAACACCCCTGTCGTGCATAACACCCGAAACCAATATAGAAACACGTGGCAAACCATACAACGAAGATACTGCATTCACAGCATGCAATGTTTGATCAGATGATTTAGATGTAACAAGGTATTTTAAATATTGTTCAGCCCTTTCCTTACGCCCAACTTGAATTAATTCAAGTGCAAGTTTTCCATATTTATTTTTGCGTAATTCAATTATATCTTCATCGGAACATTCTTGGTCATAAAAAACATAATCTGGTCCATCATCTAACATACTGGATGCAAGTGCGCCATAAAAAGACATCGGATAAGAGGAAGCAATTTTCCAATATTTTTTTGCTTCACTTTTTTCACCACTTACATATGCGGCACGACCAGCCCAGAAAGCAGCCTCTGTTTTACGGGCGTTATTTATCTGATTCAGATTCAATATTTGTGCAAAATATTTTTCACTTTCTTTGTATTTAGCTTCCTTGAAATAGACCAATCCCATTGTCCATAAACCATATTCAGATTTTTCATCAGAAGAAACAAAACCCCATTTTTTTGCTAATTCATATTCACCATTTGTGTAATATAAATATGATAAACGCCCCGCCAAACGACCATAATCAGCAGATGTTATTTTTGCTTTAAAAAATCTGTCTTCCAATATCAAACGCGCACTTTTGGACGAACCAGAACGAATAGCCTTTTTAAACTTGTCAATTTTTTTGGCTGCATTTCCAGTATAATTTTTCACAGTCCATGTTTCAGATTGTGCTGTTTCAATATATTCTTTACCCGTTAAAACATTTGGCAAATCAGGTTTTTTTACAGATACTTGTTTTATCTTTGCTATTTTTGATAATCTTTCTGCCCCCGGCATATCATAATATTTGTTCATCCAACTTTGTAATTCTGTGCCGCGGGTATGATATGTTTTTGAAATAAATCTTTGATATAAAACTTCGTGCATTAAAGATTTATCCATTAATTTACTTTCAAGTTTTTTTGCTGAATCAATTTTTTCTTTGTCTTGCAACAAAAATATCTGTTGATAAACGGCAGCATCTTCATCAGATAAAATATCAATAGATTCCAACGCCATCACAGACAGCGGACAAAATATCGCAAATAAAAAAGCTAATAATTTTTTCATATTCAGAACAAAGATGTCTTTGGTAATTTACATACAACCGCATCATCCTTGTCTTCTGGGATTTGGTTGATTATTTTTTTAAAGTCAGAAACCTTGCTAAATTTTCTGTAGACAGAAACAAATCTTATAAACGCAATTGGATCCAAATTTAACAAAGAATCAGAAACCATTTGTCCAACCTGAGCGCTTGTCACAGTGTCATCTGCACTTTCTGTTTCGAGACGTCTTTGAATAGAAGCAACCAATTTTTCAATCTGGTCATCTTTCACATCACGGTTGCGACACGCCAATTTGATAGAACGAAATAATTTATCCCTATCGAAAGGTTCTGTTTTCCCATTATTTTTAATAACAATTAAATCACGCATCTGAATACGTTCCACAGTCGTGAATTTTGCACCACATTGATTGCAAACACGTCTGCGACGAATAATCGCATCTTCAATATCGGGACGGGAATCCGCCACTCTGCTATCTGTAGAATTACAATAAGGACATCTCATAATTCTTAAAGATAGAAAAAATTCATGCATAAGTAAAGCAGAAATTAATATTAAAAAAAATTGCTTTTTTATAAAAATCAAGTGTTTTTTTTGCAAACCGATTCGTTCATGGCTTTTTTATTACCCCTTTTTATGGTAAAATATTACTAAATAAAGGGATTTTTATTCCCATAACCCGAGAGAGAAAAAATGCAAAAATACCTTAATCAAATTTTGTGTGGTGATTGCATAGAAATCATGCGCAAAATTCCAGACGCATCTGTTGATGCTATTTTTGCAGATTCTCCGTATAATTTACAATTGGGTGAAAAAACACTTTACAGACCAGAAGATCAAACAGCCGCCCGTGCAGTTCGTGATAATTGGGACGCATTTGAATCACCAAAACAATACGATGAATTCACGCGCCAATGGATGGAACAATGTAAACGCATATTAAAACCAGATGGTGCGATGTGGGTTATTGGTTCTTATCACAATATATTCCGTGTTGGCGCTATATTACAAGATCTTGGTTTTTGGATATTAAATGATATTGTATGGGTAAAAACAAATCCTATGCCTAATTTTCGTGGCACACGTTTTACAAACGCACACGAAACTTTAATCTGGGCAACCCCGACAAAAACCGGAAAATACACTTTCAATTATGAAACCATGAAAAAATTAAATGGTGGCAAACAAATGCGTTCAGATTGGGATATAAATATATGTCTGGGCGAAGAACGCGTAAAAGATAAAAACGGAAAAAGTTTGCATAACACACAAAAGCCACTTGATTTGTTGCGTCGTGTAATTCTTGCTTCTACCAAGGCGGGTGATGTTATCTTGGACCCATTTGTTGGTTCTGGAACAACCGCCGCTGCTGCAAAAGAATTAGGACGTAATTTCATTGGTATAGATCGTGAAGAATCTTATGTGAACGCGGCGCGTGAACGCGTTGAAAATGTAAAACCAATTGATTTATCCGAAATTGAGGTTGCAAAACCAAAACGCGAAGAAATCAAGATTGCATTCAAAGAATTGATAGAATCTGGATTATTATATGTCGGTCAAACATTGGTTGGACCACATGGCGACCGCGTTATGATAACACACGACGGACAATTATCACATTCTTTGTACGGCAAAGCATCAATTCATGTTATGTCTGCACGAATTCAACACAGTGTCAGTTTTAACGGTTGGGATTATTGGTCTGCACAAAAACAAGACGGCTCTTTGGTGGCAATAGATGATTTAAGAAAATATCTGCGTGAAATAAAACAGAATATGAAACAAGCCGCTTAAAAAACAAAATAAAAAAATTTATAAAAAAACACCGATTAAATCGGTGTTTTTTTTATCATTTATTTTGTGTGTGGGTTTGTATATGTATTATAATATTCATTAAATACAGCTTGATTCATCGTACATTTGCCAGAATATTCAGATACAACACACGGATTATTTACCAAAAAATCTATAGAAGTGTAATAAATTTTCGCACTTACGCATTTATTTAAATCTGTAATTGAACTGCAATATTGGCCCCACTCTCTTTCATCTCTGACCAAACGTGTTTCTTCAGATGGTTGTGCTTTGTTGAAATAATCATAGCACATCTGTTCTAAACTGCCACTGTATGTTGCGTTTGACGCACCAGTTGTTGACACGGCAGAATCTGGTAAATGTAAATTCCATTTTACATAGAAATCTTTCAAAGAATCTATGCTGTGCGATTTACCCAATGCGACAGAATTCAAACCATCACCAACCTTGCAAGTGATGTTACTGCGTTCAATCAGAGCAGTAATACCAGTTGCCAAACCACCAGCGGCGGCACCAGTAACAGCACCGATTGCCAAACCTTTGCCGATTTCAGCACCCTTGCTTAATTTCTTAGCAGAACCGTCTGCAACAGATGCTGGAACGACAGGTTTAATTTCACTAAGCAATCTTCTCATATCATTTAATTCAATATCTATCTGATCCACAGTTCTGCACAATCCATTATGATTACAGAATGGACTGTTGTTATTTTCTACTGCGAAACCTAACTGCAAAGGAACAAACAAACAAGTACCATTAAATGTGTTTATATCAGCACTTGTGATATCTTCTGCAGGACCACAGTTATATGAACCAGACATAATTGCTACACTGCCATCTGGTGCACCAATTTCCAATCTTTCATACGCACTTCTGCTTTGTGTTTGCAATTTACCCAAAATTTTTCTGTTTACAGGATTATCACGGCAACTGCGTATTGCAGAATCATAAAATTCAGCCTTGGCATACAAATCTAATATTGCTTCACATTGTTTTTGATTCAAATTATACCAATCTGTACGTTCGTTAAACAATTTGTTAGATGATGCTTCTTCAACTTCGGTCAAAGTTTTACCATCTGCCCCCTGTTTCAATTTAACATTTTCATACAGATAATTTTGCAAGACATATTTTTTGTTTCCATTTGCAATTTGATAGGATAATTTTTTTACATAATTTTCATCTGCACAAGGATTCATGCTTTGCCCTGCCAATTCTTCGTCAGCAGCATTTTGAGCTTTTAATTTTTTGTTATACACAGCAGCACCGGCACCGGCACCAATTGCAGCCCCTAAAACAGTACCACCACCAACACCGATAACCGCGGCAGTTTTTGTATCATTTAACAAAGATGAAAAATCAAACAATTCTTTATTACATGTAAATGTTGAACCGGCTTTTTCCCAAACTTCTGCTGGATTATTATTACCAACCGCGCCGAACAACCAACTGTTTGTAATCAATTTATCTTTGTTATACGCAGCAACACGGACCAAACATTCAGCCTTTGATGCGTCCCAACGTGCATAATGGCCACGATTTCCATCATATCCAACCGTATTCACAATAACACCCTGAGGATTCAATTTAGATAAATTGCCATTACCAGATTTATTATAAGCGCCAACACCGTTGTTATATTCTGTATTTACAGCGTTTGTATCAGACACAGCAGCAAATGAAGAACCATATGTATTTCTGTCAATCAACAAACAAGTATTTTCAGCCTGATTAGGTGTCAAACCTGTTTTACGCAAAACGAAATTATAATATTCAGGTTGAACGATAGAACAATTGAAATTCATCCAAACATCAGCGTTTGAAGAATAAAAGTTTTTACAATTTACGCGAACATCCCTGATACATTTGTCAATCTGAGCCTGACACAATCTCATTCCGCCCATGATAGAATTGCGAACTTCGTCATTAAACATATCGTTTAAACCGCCCTGTAATGCACCACCATTGATACATTGCAAAATATCATTCATACACATAGTTGTTGTGTATGTGGAATTTTTAACACCGCCATCTTCACATTCAGATTTTGGTGTATCTGGGGTTGGCGTTGGAACAACTGGTGTTGGGACAATACTGCCCTCAGAAACACTCAAATTTCCAGATAAATCAATATTCTGAACAGCTGGATTTCCAACAGTATTCAAAGAAACAACCGGCATTGTCGGCATACGTGCTGTCATTGCACTACGATTTGGACGACCATTATCGGCGGCATTTGCCCCACTGAAAGCCAGCATAACTGCGAAACTCGTAAGCATTATTCCAAAATAATTTAATTTTTTCATACTATTTTCCCCTAGATTCCTATGAAATTATTATATCACAGAAACCATATAAAAAAAAGAGTTTTTTAGAATAATATTGTAAAGATTTTATTTATATAAAATATTGACAAAGCAGATATATTGTCTATAATTTATATATGAATAAAATAAAAGAATTCTTGCAAACAAATTTAATTGTATTGAAATGGTGTGCATACTATTTCATTGGTTTGTGGTGCATATTGGAATTTTTATTTGGTTTTAATTTGTTATCTTCGCAACATTGGCACAAATTTTTTCATGCCAGTTTTCATGGTTTTGCAGGTTTTGTATTTCAAATAATTATGTATTCTGCATTGCCAATATTTATTGCAACCGTTATAACAATATACAGAACAAAAGAACCGATTATAAAAATAACATTGTTTGATAAAATCAAAGAATATATAAACAACCTGAAAGCCACACCAACCGAAGAACCAGCAGAAGAAACATCTGACGAAAACGAATCGGAACAACCGGATATTTATCCAGAAGATTTACCACGTGAATTGCGTATTCCATTTAAACGTGCAAAAGAAAGAATTGGCATAAGGGGTCCTGTATCCATATACAATCAAATTTACACAGAAAAAACATCGGAAACACCAACAAACGATTTATCGGATTCGTTCCCTATCCCATCAGATTTTGATATATCAGACACATTTGATGAAGATGACACACAATCATTAAATGATATTCCTGTATTCCAAGATATAAATTTTGACACCCCAATTATGACAGAACAAAAATTAGAAAACGAAACAACAAAATATTTTGATAATAAAAAAATAGAATACGAAACAAATAAAAATTTTGTTATCACAAATAAATATGTAATATATGAACATAATGATGGTGATTTTTGGATAATGGATGATGAATCATGGTTTGCAGCCGGCAAACAAATAGATTCTCCGGTTCCTGAACTTTTACAAATTGCAAAAATGAACAGCTTGATACCAATAATATATTTACAATCTGAAAACATTATGGATATAGAAACAACAATATCTAATTTTGAAAACAGTGGTGTCCGTGTAATTAAAAGCTTAGAAGAATTGGATTAAAAAAACGGCAATCAAAAGACCGCCGTTTTTCTTACCAGACAACCCTGAATCTTTACATAAAAAAAACCACCCGTTTGGGTGGTTTTTTCTTTAGTTATAATGACGTGTATTATCTATTTTTTGAGATTTTGCATACTGCTTATAATCTGTTCTAGTTTCTTTCTTTTCATACTTTCCACGACATTTATGGATAGAAAGATAATGGAAATTAGAACATTCATAAACTTCTGTCACAATTCTGCAACGATTATTATTTTTCTCATAATATGTTTTAATATTATTGACGCTCTTTCCTCTTGCACCACCAATCAAACCTTTTTCCCACAACTGAGATATACTTTTGGTTTTAACTGCTCCTACTGTTGCATCATAATATCTTGGGTGTTCGTTTGACCAACCTTGATTTAAAATCAAATTATTAGCCAAATCTGCACCAAGGTATTGCATATTTGCACAATTGGCGGCTTGTGAAGTTTCAAGAAGAGCATTCTTAGCTTCAACAGTCTTAGCTTCCTTGATGATTTCTTCAACACGTTTTTCCAAATCTTTTTGTGCTTTTGCTTCGTTTGCAGCAACGAAAGCATCATATTCTTCTGAATACTTTTCTTCAGCCGCTTGCAATATAGCATCAGCAACAATCAATCTGTATTGTGTCATCAAGTTAGGGAAAGCACCTTTACCAACACCAGATGAAGATTTCATAGTCCACATTTCATCGTATGCCTTCACACCAGCATCAGCATCTGTTGCGGAACTGTCAACATATGTTGTAATTCCCTTCAAATCACGACCAATTACACAGTGTTGAACTGTTGTATCTGTTTCAATCTTGCCCAAGATAGATTTAAGTTTTTGGTTCAAGATATCAGCAATTCTGTATGCTTCAGAATACTTTGATGTTCCTTGAGAACCCCAATTACAATTGTATGAATTCCATCTTACCAAGAATTCAGGTTGTGCTTGGGCTTCTCTCAGTCTTTGTTCTTTCTGTTTTGTTGCTTCCATTTTCTTACGATCAGCTTCGTCTATTTCAGTGCTGAATTGAGCTATATCAATTACACTTTCAGCATTAACATCAATAGAACCATCTTTGAAATCAAAGCAACCAAAATTCAATTGACCAACCAATTCTGCCTGCCAGCCATTATATTTCAAATCGTCATAAACCAAAGAATTAAGATTTTGACGGCATTTTGAATAATTTATAACGCCTGTCTTTGCATCAGCTGGACAATTTGTGTACATCAACTGAGATGTCAAAGAATCAGCATTGATAAATGTCATAGCAGATTTTGCCTTTTCACTTTCACATTTTGAATCAGAGCCACAGAAAGTAGTCATAGCCTTCTTTCCAGCTTCTTGACATGCTTTCAAAGCAGCATTATCCATATTCAAGACAATTCCCTGTGCAACCTGAGCTACATAATTTTGCACTTCATATTGGTTATTATTGAATTTAGATTGGCAAGCCATCAATTTGAAGTTTGTAGCACTGTTTGTGCACATTTTTACAATTGTGTCTTTATCCAAACCAATACAATTTACATAACCTTCGCCACAGTTATTTTCAGATTGCAAGCATTGTTTAACTTCATTTGTACAAGCATCAACACGCAAAGCCTGTAATTTAGCTTTTACATATTCCATAACTTGTTCACCTGTATCACCAGTACTGCATCTGTTGATTTGTGTTTGGCACAAATTTCCAACAATGTCTGGATTTGACAAACACATATCGTATTCTGCACTTTCTTGATCTGGCCATTTTGCAGCACAAGCCTTTGTATAACAATTTACGATATTACCAATACAATCCATACGACGATTTTCTTCTGCGTTCACTTCTGCAACTTTCAATGTTGGAACAATCATTTTAAGATATGCATTCCAAACACCTGAACGAACATTTTGACATTGTTTCAAAACGCTTTCGCACATTGGTGCTCTGTCTGTCAACATAGCCAATGTATTCGCAGAAATACCAATTGCAGACGCGGATGTTTGAACATCTGCTCTTGTTGCTGCACCTTTGCTGCCGTCTGTTCCCATTGTTAAAACAGTATCGTCAGCAATACATTGTAAATAATCTGCACCACAACCGGCTGTTGTTTGCATACATTTATCGAATGCAGCCACACATTCACCCTGTGTTGCATATTTATTTTGTTCTTTTACAGCGTCCAAAACAGCTTCACGAACTTTTTGTTTTGCAGCCATCAATTTTCTTGATGTTTCCTGTTTGCTCTGTGTCAAAGCATTTGCGTAACCCGTACAATCAGAACGGATTCTTTGAGCATATGTCTGTTGCAACAAAGCCGCCGAAGCTTTACATTGTTCTGGAATTTGTTGTGTACAAATTTTTGCAGCAGATTTATGTAATTCATCACCCTTTTTATTACCCATATCATCGGCAATTTTTATTTCAGCTTCTTTATTTTCTAAGCCTGCAAAAATATCTTCATCATCGTCATCAAACATACTTGATGTCTTGATAGAAGACAAATCCAAAACTCTTGATTTTTTTACTTGTTTTACATTTTCACCAGACAAAGAAACAACATTGCCTTCGCCTGAACCTGAAAATTCATCAGTTATACTTTTTGTACGGGCTGCAACCTGGTCTGCATATTCACCCATTTCAACTTTTTCTACACCTTCCGATTCGATTCTCAAAATTTCGTCTTCCAGTTTCATGATTTCTGCCAAAACAGTATCCAATTCTGTAATTCTGTCATTACATTGGCAACGACCACCAGATGCATTATCCATCATACAGAACGCATCCATACATCCATAGTATGCGTTTTGACATTCTGTACTTATAGCTGTGTTTTCTGTTGCGACAGCAACTTTTGTTCCAACCTTGATAGCTTTCTGGGTAGCAGCAGCACGTGCAGCCTTTCCAACACCCGGTTTTGTAACAGCAGAGTTACTAGCTGGTTTTTGTACAGCTTTCTGAGTAGTTGCAGAACGATAACTATTTGCCTTTGGTGCAGAAGCAGCACTTGATGTATTCGCAGTTCCACCACCACGCGTACTACGCGCATTTGCAGCGAAAGCGCCTGTTTCAGCGGCACACAAAGCCATAATCATTGGTAAAATCAAAAGTTTTTTCATAAATTACTCCTTAACCTTTGTGGTTATTTTATCATAATTGCAAAATATTAACAAGCACATTTTTATAAAAACAAAGAAAAAAATTCTATTTTTTATAAAAAATTTTTTATCTTATATTTGACAAACGATTTTTATCGTGCTAGTTTTTGTCGGCTTGCCCTAAAAAAGCAGACAAAAAAATAAAGGCTATAAAAAAAATGAAATTAAAAAAACGTACATATGTAATAGATATAAAATCTTTTCCACAAATTTTTTGTGATCGTTATTCAGACCATATTTATATGCCGGTAACAATATTATCCATTAATGGTCAAAAAATACCAAGACCAACTTCTGAAATACCGACTAAATTATTACCATCATTTGAAACAGCCAGAATGTTAGCTGATTACTATTACAACAAAAAAACACACACAAAATATTCTTTGACGGTTGTTGAATACCACACCAGAAAATATGAACCTATCGCATATTTATTTCCAAATGGTACGGTATCTTACACAAAAAGACCAACCACCAGCGCAATCAAACGTGATTTAATATATCAAATTGCTTTGCGTCGAAACGCATTATCAAAATAAAAAAACATCAAATAAAAAAAATACCACCGATTGGTGGTATTTTTTTATAGTACTGAAAAATTATTTTCCAGTTGCACGACGTTTTACAGCTACTGTTTTAGTAGTTTTTGCAGCCTTTGGTGCAGAAACTTTCTTTTCAGCAGTTGCTTTCTTTTCTGTTTTTGGTGCAGAAGTTTTTGTTTCTTCTTTTGCAACAGGTTCTGCTTTTTCAGCAGCAACAGTCTTTGGTGCAACTTTCTTTGCATTTTCGTCACGGTCAACCAATTCAATAATTGCCATTGGTGCCGCATCACCATAACGGAAGCCTGCTTTCAAAACGCGAGTATAACCACCCGGACGTTTTGCATAACGTGGTCCCAATACAGCAAATAATTTTTTAACTGTTTTATCAGAATTGTTACCCAATTCAGATGCAGTCAAACGACGATTTGCAACAGTATCATCTTTTGCGCGGGTAATCAATTTTTCAACCACACTGCGCAAATCTTTTGCTTTTGGCAAAGTTGTTTTAATTTGTTCTTTTTCAATCAAATTTTTTGCTAAACCAACAAACATGGCTTTGCGAGCATTTGTGTCGCGATTGAAAGTACGACCTGCTTTCATATGTCTCATTGATTACTCCTTTTGTTTGCTTCTGCCCTGATATTTAATTACATCAGGGATTCATTTGAGACACCATAACCTGAGGTTTATTCCCCAGTATTATGGAATTTATGAAGACCATTATTATTTATAAGGATCTTCGTATTTTTTTGCCAATTCAGAAATATTTTCTGGTGGCCAACCTGGAACTTCCATACCTAATGACAATCCCATTGCTTCCAATTGAGCCTTGATTTCGTTCAAAGATTTACGGCCGAAATTAGGTGTTTTCAACATATCATTTTCAGTCTTTTGAACCAATTCGCCCAACCAGTTGATTTTGTCGTTCTTTAAACAATTTGTTGCACGAACAGACAATTCAAGTTCATCAACACGTTTCAATAATTTTGGATCAAATGGCAATGTGTCTTTTGATTTTTCATCATCATCTTCAACAGAAGACAAAGCAGGATCTTCAAAATTAATAAACACTGTCAATTGGTCTGTCAAAATACGTGCTGCAAAAGCGATTGCATCTTCTGGTGATACAGAACCATTTGTTTTAACAGTCAATTCCAATTTATCATAATCTGTGTTTTGTCCAACACGAGTTGGTGAAACTGCGGACGCAACATTTAAAATTGGTGAATAAATTGAATCTACTGGGATTGTTCCCAATGGTAAATCTACAGCATTGATATTTGCAGGTACATATCCACGACCAGAATTCAAAGTTATTTCCATATCCAAAGAAGCGCCTTCGTCTAAAGTGCAGATTTCAGCATCTTTGTTCATAACTTCAACATTGCCAGATGTTTCAATCATACCAGCAGTCACAACAGCAGGACCTTTGACTTTTAATTCGGCCTTGTGTTGACCTTCTGTCAGGGCTTTGAAATAAACACCCTTTAAATTCAACAGGATATCTGTGACATCTTCACGAACACCAGACAAAGAAGTGAATTCGTGTTGAGCACCCTCAATTTTTACATAGATAGGCGCACATCCCTGTAATGAAGACAACAACACACGACGCAAAGCGGTTCCCAAAGTTAAACCGAAACCTTTTTCCAAAGGTTCAGCGACCAATGTTGCAATATTAGGATTATGTTCATCGACTTTGATATTTAATTTTTTTGGTTTAATCAAAGTCATCCAGTTTTTTTCAATCATTTTAAAAACTCCATAAGGCTTAGTTTATTATTTTCGCCACACGGCACATACCCAATTTCTCAAGTATGCCCGAAAATTCTAATTCAAAAAACAGGTAAAGTCAAATAAAATCGCAATTTTTATTTTGAAAATCATCAATCTGAATATTTTATGTTGTAATACCCAGAAGCACTCATTTTTATCTTGTCAATATCAAAACATATCTTATTATCTCTATCTATACAGAACTTGGTTGCTTCAACATCTGAGGTACACACTTCATTACTGCAAACACTGGCATAGTTGGTTGATTGATTGTTATTTTTAATATTACATTCGGTTCCTGTACTTGCTGTTGTTTTACCGTTGGTGCAAGCGGTACATACACCAGACAAAGAGTTTCCTTCACATACAGTTCCTTCACCAGAAAAGGTTCCCCTGATACAAGGTGTCGATTTTCCACCATAACAACAATAACCAGCAGGACACAATTCCCAACTATACACAGGTATATTATCAATTTTTTCCGATTTTCTGTAATATCTGTCTGAATTATCGTCGGTATTGTTTAAAGCACTAGTTAATTGATCGTATGACAAACACCAATCTTCATTGTCTTTTTTATACGATGCGTGCCCCTCAAATACACATTTTTTACAACTAAACTTTCCATCTGTATCAAGATAAAAAGCCTTACCATCTGAACACGGTTTGCAAACATAATCCCCTTGGTTATTATCAAAAGGGTTTTCATAATCATTTGGACAAATCTGACATGTTTCTGTAAATCCAAGTCCTAAACTATCTTTTACCACCCCGTAATTAGAATTAAGATCACCGCAATAACAAGTATTAGAAGCTACATGATGTCCGACCCCGCAACTTTCACAAACAGCAATATTTATATTGCCAATGTCTTGCATTCCGAAATCTTCATATCTCGCTCTATCGCTGTAATAAGTAGGTGCTAAATTTTCTATTGTACCTTTGGTTGCAACAGCGGCAAAATTCTTACAAGATTTATATTTAAAATCTTTTACTTGATCCTCATTCAAGCTTAAATAAGTATTTTCCGTCCTTATTTCCCATTGTGCAGAATCATTCCCTGGGGCATAAACAAAGCCTTTGTTATCATCTGTAGAACCTGTACATTCGGTGCTATTACCAGTTCTGGTTGTTCCAAACGGGCATTTAATTTTTTTTGCACCGTTACATATAAAATTAGTCGGACATTCTTTACAGTCATCCGTATTTAACCCTTCATTAACAAGTTCATCAAAAACACCACCATTGTAATCAATATATTTGGTTTTGTCGGGTTGAGCGTTTTTATAACAAGTAACACATACACCATCAGCATCTGGGACATACCCCATATTACACTTTTCTTTACAACCACCATTTTGATTAACCTTGTTAAGATCTTTGCAAGGCCTACAGTTATTATTTTCATCTTCCTTGGTTCCCCGAGGACAAGAGTCTACACAGCCACCATTTGGCCCCGTGATTTTCCCCAATTCTGAACAAGTTTTACAATTTCCGTCTTCTGCTGCCCCATAACCATTATCACAACCGCTAACACATACTCTTCCCCCCGTCGCATTCGCCCTTGGTTGTGAATAATTATTAGCAGAACACACAGAACATTTGCCAGAATTTGAATCATAACCTTGACCTGACTCACATTCTGAAACACAAGAATCACCAGCCAAATTGATTACTCCGGTTTGACAAACGCATCCACCATTAGAGTCAACCATCCCTTCAGGACACACACATTCAGTTTTTGCTGCATTCGGAATCTTTCCACCTGTACATTCCTTACATTCATTGTTTTGTGTTATACCCAAAAAAGCACATGGTGAACATTCAGTTTCTCGTGTAACAAAACTATTACTATACCCCTCTATTGAGAAATACCCGCCGTTGCAAGTACAAACACCGTTTTCACATGTCGCATTATCAATTTCACTTGCTACACAAACATTATGCCCAACTTTTAAACCTTCTGCTGGAATAAACAAAGAATAGCCATCACATGTTTTACATGTACCAGTACTATCATCTACCCCGCAACCACCCGCGGTACAAGGGGACAAAGACGCGCATCGATCTTTTACAACACATTCATCATTATCCCCCCTTTCATAGTCATTATTCATTTTTACGCAATCTTTTCCTGTTCCTTCTGATTTTATACAATACGTAGGATCAGAACAATCATTGATACACACATAATAACCTGTATCAAAATCGGTGAAATTCCCATTGTTTAATATCGCATACCTGTCACCCCCACACAGCGAACATGTAGGGCTATCTGCACCAGAATCGGTATTCATTCCATGTCCTATTATGTGACTGTCGCCATTCACGCACGATGAATCATTAACACCAAAAACATTGCCATGAACCATTATGGCACATATGAAAATCATCAAAAATCTTGCTGATTTTTGCAGTATCAAAATAACCTTTCCTTTTTTATTCAAAACATAGTGTAAAAAAACTTATAACTTTGGTCAAGAATATTTTTATTTTTTCATATAAAAAAAACCACCCCGACGGGATGGTTTTTTGTATTTTTTTCGCAATTAAACACGACGAACTTTCTTTGGACGGCACCCATTGTGTGGAATACGTGTCGTGTCTGTAATAGATTGAACTATCAATCCTGCGTTTGCTAATCCACGAACAGCAGATTCACGACCCTGACCAATACCGCGCATCAAAACATCAACTGTTTTCATACCCATTTCAGCAACTTTTTTGCCAACTGCATCTGCAACAACTGTTGCTGCGTATGGTGTTGATTTTTTTGCACCTTTGAAATTATTAGCACCTGCGGTTGCCCATGTTAATACTGCACCGCTTTGGTCTGTGATTGTAATACGTGTATTATTGTTTGTAGCAACAACATGAGCAATCCCATGTGATACTTTTTTAACTACTTTCTTTTTTGATTTTGTAACTGCCATTTGTGTTTTCCTTATTTAGATGTCTTCAATTAACTATCGTGTTAATCTCTACCCAATTAAACTTTATTTACCCTTGGTCGCAGAACCTGCAACAACAACGCGTTTACCCTTGCGAGTACGAGCGTTAGTTTGTGTGCGTTGACCACGAACTGGTAAACGATTACGGTGACGAATTCCGCGATATGTTTTCAAATCTTGCAAACGTTTAATATTCATTGCAACTTCGCGACGAACATCACCTTCTACTTTGAAATTTTGTTCAATGTAATTTGAAATTTTGATAACATCCTCGTCTGTTAAATCTTTTGCACGCAGACCGTCTTTCAATTTCAATGCAGAACAAATCTGTGCTGATTTAGCCGGACCAATACCATGAATGTATTGCAACGCAATTTCAATGCGTTTTTCCATAGGAATGTTAACACCTGCTATACGTGCCATCTTTTATTTTCCTTTTTTTGTTATTTTATTTGGATGTCGCCATCCGTTTATCGCGCATATGAAATCCACACGTTTTTCAAATGCACTCTGATTTTTTATTCGCCATCTATTATATACCCGACAAACAAAAAATCAAATCTTGTTTAACCCGATTTCCGTTTAGTTGCGGAAACGACCTTTCTTTTGTGTTTTTACAGCGCCACTGTATTGTTTTTCAACCAAATAAGATTTTACTTGGTTCATTGTATCTAATACAACACCAGCAACGATTAAAACACTGGTTCCACCAATCATCAATGGCATTCCACCATGTGTATTTAATATAATTGGCAAAACACAAACTACTATCAAATAAACAACACCAATTGCAGTTGTTCTGGATACAACACCATCTAAATATTTCATGGTTTGTTCGCCCGGACGAACCCCAGGGATATAACCGCCCATATTTTTCAAGTTTGTACTTGTTTCTTCTGAATTGAATACAACCGCAGTTTGGAAATAAGCAAAAAACGCAATCAATACTGTGTACAATATCATATATGACCATGTTCCATATGTAAAGAATCCCAATACATATTGCACAGTCAAATTATCACTTTGTACAAATCTTTGTATAAATGCAGGCAACATCATAATAGATGCAGCAAACACAGGTCCCATAACACCAGACATATTAACCTTGATTGGTAAATAAGATGCACTGGTATTCATAACACCATTTGCCATCGCCTGACGTGGGTACAAGATTTGGATACGACGTTGTGCCTGTTCCATGAACGCAATCAATGCAACGATACCGATTACAAAACCCAATACCAAAGCAATCATTGCTGGGGACATTTGACCAACGCGTGCCAATGATAATAATTTAGCGATACCACTTGGTACTTCTGCGATAATACCTGCAAAAATCAATAAAGATGCACCCTGACCTATACCGCGTGCAGTTACTTGTTCAGCCAACCACATGATAAACACGGTACCACCAACCAGCGCAACAATTGCAGATAATTCGAACGCAAACCCAGGGTTAGCAACAGCAGACAATCCGTTAACTGGTGCCATAGATTCAAGACCACGAACAACAGCCCAACCCTGAACAATCGCCAAAACAACCGCTAAATAACGTGTGTATTGGTTGATTTTTATACGGCCAGATTCGCCCTCTTTTCTTAAATCTGTCAAAGATTTGCTTGTCGCAGTTAATAACTGTATAACGATTGATGCTGAAATATATGGGAAAATATTCAAAGCTAATACTGACATACGGGACAAAGAACCACCCGAAAACATATCAAACATTCCCATCATACCATTATCGCCATTAAACAAATGCAATACAGCAGTTGCATTAACACCAGGTAATGGAATAAAAGAACCAACACGATAAACAATCAACGCACCCAATGTGAACAAGATACGTTTTTGTAAATCTGTTAAATTGCTAAAAATATTTCTCAAAAATTTCATGCGTTTTAATCTTTTATTTTATACACCCAACGGATAAACCGTGGGTGTATTGTTTAATTTGATTATTTAGATTGAATTGAACCACCTGCTTTAACAATTGCTGCTTCTGCGGATTTTGACCATTTATCAGCAATAATTTTAACAGCAGATTTAATTTCGCCTTTGCCCAAGACTTTCAATCCATCCATTTTGCGATTCAAAATTTTTGCTTCAAACAAAGAATCCAATGTGATTTCTTTCTTCGCATCAATTTTGCCAGCAGCAATGAATTTTTCAATATCGCATAAATTGATTGTTGCATATTCTTTAGCAAATGGATTGTTGAAACCAAATTTTGGGAAACGACGCAAAATTGGCATTTGTCCACCTTGGAATGTAGCCTGTTTGCGTGATCCAGAACGTGATTTTTGACCTTTGTTACCACGACCAGATGTTTTACCATAGCCAGAAGCCATACC
>CAMORN010000003.1 GCA_946623825.1 uncultured Alphaproteobacteria bacterium | reverse complement strand
CTATGTTGATAATGTCGGTTGCACCGGCAATGGCGGAACCAAGTAATACGGGTGATTTTCCGTCCACCGGTTTAATGCAGGAAGATTATACATATACGAACGCGGCGACATCAACAAACATGGACGGTGTATATTCGGGAACGGTCAACGCAACCGCAGAATACGAAGATGTGTTATACCAAATTGGTGCGGGACAATATTTACCAGCGGGTGCAGAATCACCAATAGATTGTAATCAATCTGGTTATTTCTGTGCTGGGGTGCAAAATGGTGTTTATTATGACGCAAATAATAATCAGGGTCTTACATCATGTTCCACTGCAACAAACGGTGCATATACATCGTCAGATGGTAACGGAACCAGTGCAGATTCATGTTTCCGTCAATGTAATGGTAATGTAACATTGCCACACGCAACGGGGGTAACCGGATTTGATTATTATGGCAACGGCATTGATACATGTGAACCAACGGGTTGTGTAAATGGTTGGCATTTATCAAATGGTGATTTTGCCGGATTAAATATAGATAAAACGATTAGTTATACAAAACGTTATGCAAAGGAAGATCCTCGATATTCAAGGGGAGATGACGGTGCGTGTTCGGATAATTTAAACAACTATGAAGATTGCAGTGCAAAGCCAGAATATGCAGAATTGGGTGTAAATGAATTTGTTTCTGTGTATCCATATGGTCGTATATATGGTGTTGCCACTTGCACCACTACTACGGTACCAGAAAGTGATTTGTTTATAGCATTTATGACAAATGGTGAAAAATTCCAAAATGGTGAAATAAGTCAGGAAGAATTCGTCGCAAGTTTATTGGCGGTTGGAACACCAGAACAAGACGAAAGAATAATGGAATTGGTGTCTGATTATTCAAACGGTAATATTACAGAAAATGAATTATCAATGACTTTTTTAGCAGAATTTGGTATTGTAACCAGCAACAATGTTGATACAAATTCACACGGTTCGCATTGTTGGTGTAAATTTAATGGATATACACCAAATGGTGGAATACGACAAAATGTATCTTCTAAATGGGTAGAGATTCCTGAATATGGTTCTAATGCCACATATGAAACTTGTATGAGTTATTGTACAGTTGATTGTGCGTTTGATTTTGGGGCAGGACATGGTATTACAACATATTATGATGTATTGATGGACAGTTTTGGTGAAACATTATCTGTATGCGAGGCAAACAAAATCAAAATCAATTGGACGGGTGCAGATGCAAAAGATATTTCTGATAATAACGCTGGAACCGCAACATATAATGAAGATATCAGAACACCTGTTAAAGCCCAAACTATCAAGGGTAAAACATTTAAGGGTTGGCGTTTCAGCAAACCAACACAAACCACAACTGGTGGAAATTAAAATTGATATTAATACAAAAAACGCCCAAATGGGCGTTTTTATTTTGTGATTTCAATTATTAAATTATCAAATTCCAAATCAAAATCTATTTCTGGTAATTTTATATTTTTATGGTTTGTAATGTTTTTCTGAATTGTTATATGCGGACGGTATTCGTCATATTTGGTTGTGAATTTATAAGTGTTTTTAAGATATTTGAATAATTCACTGGCACTCGCACTGTCAAATTCTATTACCAATACAATTCCGTCATCACGCGTGTCAAAAAATGTGAAGTGTGCATTTGTTCCGATAATTGGTAATTTTATATTTGGCGTTTTTATGTTTTTAGGTTCAATGATATCTGGACTGAAAATAATGGTGCAATGTGAATCTGATAAAAAATCATCATGTGGTATGTCGCCCAATATGTTGCTGATTTTATCTATTGTTTTTGTGTTTGGTAATAATTTTATATTTGTGCGTGAGTCAAACATATTATTTTTCCCAGATGTGTGAAATGGATGCCTCTGCAACCAATGGAACGGACAGGGTTGTTATGTTTTCCATAACCTGTTTAATTTTTTGTGCGAATTGTTCAGATTCATCTGCGATACATTCAAATACGATTTCATCATGAACCTGTAATACCATTTTGATTTTGTCTGAATTTGGAACAATGATTTCATTGTAAATTTTTACCATGACGCGACGCATAATGTCGGCCTCAAACCCCTGAATTGGGGCGTTGATAGCGGCGCGGGTTGCGTATCCGCGCATACGCGGGATTTTTGCCTCTGGTATTTCTATGCGACGGTGCCATGGGGTATATACGCAATAATTATCAAAAACAAATTTTGTTATGTATTCAATGTATTCACGAATTTCAGGCAAACCCGCCATATAAGAATCTATAATCTTTTTCGCTTCTTCGCGTGTGATGTTTAATTGGTTTGCCAAACCGAATGCAGATATTCCATATATGATAGAAAAGTTTATAGTTTTTGCCGCGCGTCTTAAATCTTTTGGGACTTCTTGGGTTTCAGGAATATTAAATATCTTGCGTGCGGTTTGTGCGTGCACGTCCAGACCACGATTAAATGTATCTTTGAACATAGAAACATTTGCAACATCTGCCAATAATCTTAATTGAATTTGTGAATAATCAACCGATATCAAATTATATCCGTCGCGTGCGCTGAAACATTTTCTGATTTCTTCGCCCAATTCTGTTTTAACCGGAATATTTTGCAGGTTTGGATTGCGACTTGATAATCTGCCGGTGTTGGTGCTGGTCTGTAAAAATGTTGTATGAATACGGCCGTCCCCCGCAATCTGGTGAGGCAGGGCGTCCGCATATGTTGTCGCCAATTTAGATACAGAACGCCAATTTAATATTTTTTCAATTACAGGGTGTGTTTCCAATAATTCGGTTAATGTATCGGCATCGGTTGAACGTTTTTTTGATGACGGCAAATTCAATTCATCAAATAAAACGGTTGATAATTGTTTCGGACTGCCAATGTTAAATTCGTGTCCGACCAATTCATAAATTTCAGATTCCAACGTGGTCAATTGTTTATGAAAAACATTGGATAATTGGTTTAATTTTTCACGGTCTGCGTAAATTCCATTTCGTTCCATTATGCACAGGACAGGGCACAACGGTAAATCGCAACTTTCATATAATTCGCGTAAATCGTGATTTTCGTTTAATTGTGGTCTGAATAATTTATAAAGCGCCATTGCGACAACGGAATCTTCGCCTGAATATTTTGTGGCGGTTTCAATGGACAATGTTTCAAAATGTTTGTCTGAATCTTTTGTTTTTGCATCAAACAATTCATTGAAAGATATATTATTATGACCCAAATATCGCATTGCCAATTCGTCAAGCCCATGTCCGTGCGTGGAACCATACAACGCATATGACAATAACATTGTATCGTCAAAAGGTTTAATTTTTGTTATATCCCAACCCTCGTTTTGCAAAATATGTAAATCGTATTTCAGATTGTGTGCAATTTTAACTATGTTTGGGTTTATAAATATTGGCCATAATTTTTCATAAACATCTGACATTTTCATTTGGTTTTCAGCCAAAGAATCAGAGCCAAACAAATCCATAGATTTTGTTATATGACGAATTGGAATATATGCACCATGTGTTTCGTCATATGCCAATGAAATACCAACAATTTTATCACTGATTTGATTTAATCCGGTTGTTTCAGTATCAAATGCGATAACATCATGCACATTTTTTAAAAATTCGTCCAATTGTTCCGGAGTCGAAATTGTTTTTATGTCCATTTCACCGAAAGTGGCTGTTTTCGGTGCGATTTCTGGAATTTCAACAACTGGACAGATAGATTTTTCATATTCTGTTATGTGGGGGGTGCATATTTGTTCGTTGCTTGGGAATAATTTTTCAATTTTTGCAATTAAAGATTTGCTTTCAATTTTATTTTTTACAAAATCAAGTGCGCTGGCTTTATTAAAGCAAAATGGTTGTATAATCAAACCGTCTAAATCAACATCACATTTCAAGGACACTAATTTCTTAGATATATATGCCAATTCGCGATTTTCAATCAGCAAATTTCTTGTTCTGTCGTTTTTAACATTGTCAATATTTGCATATAAATTATCAAGAGAACCAAATTCATTAATTAATTCAGATGCTTTCTTTGGTCCAATTCCACGAACACCCGGAACATTATCAACACTGTCGCCCATCAGAGATTGAACATCAATAACCTGATTCGGTTTAACACCAAATTTTTCAAGAACTTCTTTTTCACGAATTTCTTTTTGTTTCATACCGTCATATAAAAATGTGCAATGTGATACCAATTGCATCAAATCTTTATCGCCAGTAATTATTCGTGTGCCACCGTCATTATTACAATTCGCCGTAGCAATTGTTGCGATAACATCATCAGCTTCAACCCTAGGAATACATAACACCGGCATACCCATTGCGTGTGCGCCGATTCGTATCAATTCTATTTGTGCCAATAAATCAGCAGGTGGTTCGGTACGGTTAGCCTTGTATTCAGGGTATATGTCTTGACGGAAAGAGATTCTTGATGCATCAAAGACACATACAAAAGAATCATTTTCTTTCGCTTCGGACAGCAGGGGTAATACCATATTAAAGAAACCGTATATTGCCCCCACAGGCAACCCGTCAGAACGAGTCAGGTTTCCATGAACCCCATAATATGCACGAAATACCAAAGAATTTCCGTCAATTAAAGTAAGCATTTAACATATACCCATTTATATTAGAATATATAACGTGCCTTTAAACGAAGGTTGTATTCCATCAAATCTGGTTTGATATCCAATTCTTCATATACATTTGGTGCGTATAATACGCGACCTTCGACATCAAATTTCACAGG
The DNA here is from genome assembly GCA_946623825.1 of uncultured Alphaproteobacteria bacterium. GTDB lineage: Bacteria > Pseudomonadota > Alphaproteobacteria > Rs-D84 > Rs-D84 > Enterousia. The sequence goes on along the minus strand of CAMORN010000003.1, from coordinate 91,998 downwards.
CAATAATGGAATATCCAATGTGATACCGGCCATACCCTGATATGCGGCAACAGAATCCATATCTATTGTGTGATGATCAATTTCGTGTTCGCCACCAAACAAAACACCAAAGCCCGCACCAATATAAGGCATAATCAATGTAGATGGCATTTTAAAATAAGCATTTACCATCGCTGTATTTGCATGAATGTTTGAAGATGTTAAATAGTTGTATTCGCCTTCGATTCTGAACAAAGGAATATCAACACCAATCATTGCGCCCGCCAACATAGAAGAATCAGATTTGTTGTCATGGTCTGCAAATAATGTGTTTCCACCGGCACCCAACATAGCACCTGCATAAAAATCTGCGACTGCACCAGCGTTGGCAGATGTAGACAAAGCGATGGCTGAAACCAAAGAAATTAAAGATATTGAATTTATTTTCATATTTTTCTCCTTTATATGATATTATAGTATAAAATAAAGGTCAGAATATGCAAGAAAATAAACCTGTTTTAGTGGTCGGTTTGGGTAATCCAGGCGATGAATATAAACTTACCCGTCATAATGTTGGTTTTATGGCGATAGATTTTTTGTGTGGCGCGGATTCCGTGTGGAAGAAGGAAAAACAGGCTTTGACAACACGCAGTTCAGATAACAAAATTATATATGCTAAACCCCAGACTTTTATGAATAACAGTGGCGATTCGGTTTCTGCAATTATGAAGTTTTATAAAATACCACTTGAAAATCTGGTTGTGATTCATGACGATATGGATATCAAGGTTGGTGAAAAACGCGAAAAAGTAGGTGGGTCCAGTGCCGGTCATAATGGTATTAAATCTATAGATGCGCTGGTTGGAAATGATTACAGAAGAATTCGTATCGGTATCGGTCATCCGCGCGATTTTAATTCACCAATTCCGCCAGTTGACTGGGTGTTGGGTAAATTTGATAAAGAACAATTGAAAGCAATAAAATCTGTTATAAAAGATATTAAAATCTAGTTATTAGTTTTGTATCTGACATTTAATTCAGAACTGTTATTATTTACACCGTCAGTACAGCCATCATAACCCCATGAATGAGTGTTTGTATCATATATATAAGTGCATTGGTTAGATGTATCTGTGCTGTTGTAATAGAACATTTCTACCGTGTTTTCTGAATTGATTGGGGTTTCATCACTTAAATCTAAATATTGTGGCATGAAATAATCGCCGTATGAATTTATCATAATGAAAAATCCAGGACAATATAATTGACCACCGTTAACCGTTAATGTGCGGGTAGTTACATCAGAAGAATTTACTATGCAGAATAATTCAGAAGCCATATTTTTCACAGGACAATAATAGTTATAATAGTCTGAAGCATAGGTGCCTTCATCTTTTGTAGAACAGGTCAAAGTTGTCAAATAAATTGCAATTGAATTGTTTGGTATGCATATTTTTTTATAATTTGATGAAGATGTTTGTACCGTATATATTTGCCCACCAACACAACAGTTGTTATCAGAATCTTTCATATCATAACCGCCTTCACAATAGTTTTTAATACCGTTCGATACATTTGTGATTGCAATAAGTTCGTCAATGGTATCGATTGCAACATCATCTGGTACCCCGTATATTTTTTCGGAATCATCAGGGGTATATTTTTCAAAACATCTGTTTCCTCTCAATATGAAATTGACAGGGCATTTATATGCGGAACAATTGTTGTTCAAATCCGTTGTGCCAGTATTATAGGCCAGCCAAGACAATAATGTTTCGCCAGATTTAGGTGTTAAAATTCTGTTTGATAATTTATATTCTTGGTGTTTGTCATCTGTTGTATATACCAAAGGTGTAGTTGGCTTGTATTCACATTGACCCCAAATATATTCTGTTATCTGGCAGGCAACATCGGTTGTGTCACAATATGTAACCAATGTGGTTTCATCGTTATCTTCATCATCTTCATCGGTGTTTGTAGATGTTATCTTAGGCAAAGGATTCCATACATGTGTTAAATTAAATCTGTCTACATCTTTTATAATAGCCTGTTGAACACAAGATTTAATTTCATTCCAACATGCTTGTTTTGTTAAGATTGCACGACGTGGTTGGTCTGTGTATTTTTCACATAATGCAAAATCACCAGATGCACCATTGCATTGTTGAATGAAGCAATCTTTTCCAACGGTTGTGCATGTGTCCAGAATTTTATCAAAAGTTGTATCTTGGGCGATTCCGTCCATTCCAGATTCCCAGAAATCTTCACCGCCACCCGTGTTTGCGATTAAATCAGAACAAGATGTTTGAACATCGGCGCACAAAGCATTTACGGTTGTGTCTGCGATAACACCAAATGTTGACAGGGCGCGCGCATCAAAATCAGACAAATTTTTAGTTTGTTTTGTTTTACATTCTGCAACCAATGTTGTGCAACTTTGTCTGATTTCTTCAAGTTTTGCGTTTTGTGCTAATTTAATTTTTCCCAACGCATCATTCAAGAAATCTTTCCATACGACATCTGCGAATGTTTTACATTGTTCTGTTGCTGTTTCAAGATAGACCTTTTTAGAATTTAAGAATGCTACGAATTTTTCGTTTTGTTTTAAACCGGACCATGTTTCTTTGCCAGTCGGAGTTGTCAATAATGTTGTCAAATTATAAAGATTCTTTGATAAAAAGGCTTCACCTGTGGCAGGGTTTATGTATTGTCCTGTTGTGTCTAAACATTTGTATAAATTTTTCCCGCAAACAGAAGAATCATTTAATTGTTCAAGTATTTTCTTTTTGCAAGTTAAAATATCGTCAGAATTTTGTTGTTGATATGTATTCAGTCGCGCCATATCAAGCAATGCGCCACTTTCGTGAATTTTGCTGATTGCTTGGGTATATTGTGTTGCATAAGATTTTGATACGGTATTGCAATCTTGTTGAATAGCGAGTTTATAGTTACCTTGAACAACATTTAATTCATCTTCGGAACAAACTTCTTTCGCCATTTCAATACATACTGGTGTGGCTGCATTATACAAATCAACACCGTTTTTAGATGTTGTTGCGATACCAGATGTTGAATCAACATTATCCCACGCAGAATCCATATTTAAATCAAGTGATATAGAAGACATTTCATTATTGAATTTTGAATCAGATGAAGAATTTAAAGAATTTGTGATTTTCTTTAATAATTTTTCCGATTCGGATTTATCTTTTGTATTAAATCCTAATTCGCCTTCGCTGGCTTTGTTAATAGCTGCCGCGTCTTCTTTCTTCAATGAAACGGTTAACAAGCGTTGGTTGAAATCCAACATTTTATCTTCTACTGCGGCCAATTGTTTTTTGATGTTATCAAATTCATGAATTCGTGCAGAACAAGAGCATCTGCGTAAATTTGTGTCTTTGTTTGCGCAAAATTCATCCATACAATCATAAAACACAGTTTTACATTGAGAATAATTTTTAGCCTTGATATTGGCGATTTTATCATTGTTTAAAATTGCTTGGGTTCTGGTGATACGGGAAACCGTTGCTTTGTTTGTTGTGGTGCGTGCGCTGGTTGTTTTTTGTGATTGTGTGTTTGTTGTATGTGAAGAATTCGCCGATCTGGATACGGTGGAAAGCTTTTTTTGATTATTCGTTGGGCGTTGTTTTACAACCTGATTTTTTATGGTCGTTGTTGCGGCAGTACGATTTTTGATTGCCGTATTAGATGAACGGTTGATATTTGTTGTGGTGCGTGTGCGTTCTTTATCTTTCAAAGATTCTTTTGATTGTTCCTTGGTCGATTGTTTTACAGATGTATTTGAACGCGATGAATTTTTAGTTGTTGCAACAGTGGTTGCAGTGGTGCGTTTTGATTGTGTTTTTGTGGTGTCTGCACCAAAAACAACCCCCGTCTGAAATACAGACAGAGCAAGGCATACAACAAAAAACCGTATTATCCTTTTCATTCCTTGAATAGATGTTAGCAAATTTATGATTTTATGAGCAAGCGGAAAATTAATTTTTTTACAAAAAAATTAAGCATAAGATTGTTTTTATAAAAGAGAAGTATGGTGCGGACGGGGGGACTTGAACCCCCAAGGATTGCTCCACAGCATCCTTAGTGCTGCGCGTCTACCAATTTCGCCACGCCCGCATATTTTTTCATAAGATATTATAAAAGTATTTTTTTTTCAACCTTTTTTGTGATATAATAAGGAAGAAATTAAAGAAGGAAAGTCTTATGAAAAAAACATCTTGTGCTTTATTTAATATCGTTGCATTATCGCTGATACCGGCTGTGGCTGGGGCTGCGGGGACATATTATAATGGACTGGGGTACCAAAAAAATGTGGGCAGTTATTATAATAATTATTCAAATTCCCGTGGCGGAAATTATGCAAGTATGTATCAAAATGGTTATGCGCAACAAAAAACAACAACTTCGCGCAAGGTTGTTAAAAAAACTTCTAAAAAGACATCTGAAAAAGGAAATGCAAAAACAGGATTTGTTCTTGGTGGTGGTTTAAGCCATGAATTCGCTTCATGGGATTTTGAAATGAAAACAGCAGGTTCAAAATTAACATACGACAAATTGTCATGGAATGTTATCTCTGGCGAAGGAATTTATTATTTTGGTGATTCAACACCTATGCAAATCAAGGTTGGTGCCAGATATGGTAAGCAATACGGCGAAACAGATATGATGGACGATGATATTACCAAAGGCGGATATGTAAATATGGAATGGACAGATGTAAATAAAAATCCTTTTGCATATCAGACAGGACACGCGTTGTCTGTCGGTTCCAGCAAGGGCGGAACACAAATGGGATTTAATGCTGCGTTTGGTTTAACAGATTTCTTTAAATGGGGCAGTGTAAAAATTACACCATCTGTCGGTTATCGTTATTTGAAATATGAATTAACAACCAAGAAAAATTATGGTGTCGCAATAGATATATTGGAATCTTCATCAAGTTATCCATATATAACCTGTATAAATGGTTATATGGGTGAATTACAATGTGATCCATTTTTATTGTTCTATCCATCGGGTGGCGGTGATCCTGTGATATCTGGTCGTGTTGAACAACAAGTTGATACAGACGGTGATGGTATCGCAGATTCTACACAGGTTTCAGATACAATACAAATACCTGCTGGTTCTGTTGGTGTTGGAACCGGTGGAACATATTATTATGAACAATCTGGAACCAGCCATAAATATGAAACTACATGGATGGGACCTTATGTTGCATTTGATGCTGAATATGAAATAAACAAAGATAATTTTGTTTATGGTGGTATCGAAATCGGTTTGCCAATTTATAAATCAGAAGGCGACCAACCATATCGTTATGATTGGCAACACCCAAAGAGCGTAGAAGACAAGGGCAGTTTTGGTGATGCATATCATATTGGTTTAAATGCAAATTGGTCAACAAATATTACAGATTCAACTGCGTTTACATTGGGATTGACATATGATTATTATACTGTGTCAAAGGCAACTGCAAAAACATATATGAATTCTGCACATTATACAGAATTATATGATTTATACACAAACGCGTTGGCAAACAATGTTTTGACTGATTATGAAAAGATTGTTTTACAAGACGAAATTGATAAAATAGATGAATATAAGGCAGCAAATTGGGTTATTGAAGATAAAGATGAAATAAAATCTATCTATAAAGCAATGGGAATCCGTGCTGGTATAAATGTTAAATTCTAGGGTGTATGGTCGTGAAATTAGCATTTAAATTATTATCTGTTGTTGCGTTGACTGGTGCAATATGTGGACATGATACATTTGCAGTTGAATTAAAAGGAACTGTAAATGTTCGCGAATCCAGTGATACTGCAACAGAGGCAAAAACCAAGGCAATAAATTCTGCACGCAGACAGATTTTAATTTCTGTTTTATCCAAATATACGGATGTAGAAGCATTGACGGAATTGGTCAATAATACATCAAGTAATGATTTGATAAACGTTATATCTTCGTCCAGTGTTTCAAATGAACAGATTTCAAACGACACTTATTCTGCGACAATCAGTATGAATATAGATAATGATGCTGTGAAACAGTGGTTGGTTGCGAATAATGTTCAAAATTGGGTGCCAAATAACGAATACAGCGAAAAATTTTCTTTGTTCATTGTTGTTCAAAATGGTATTTCTGATTGGGCTGAAATAAAAAGATTAGTGCGTGAAAACAATATGAATATTGACACGGTTTCAATACAGGGAAACCAAATTATTGCAAAAATGCCTTTGAATTACAGAACTAAATTTACCGCGACCATTCGTGAATATGGGTGGAGATATGCTGATAACAGCGGTGTTTTACAGATTTGGAAATAGGGGTAATAAATGAAAAAAATATTATGTGTTTTGATGGCTTTGATGCCAATGGTTTCTTTTGCAGAAGATTCACCAAAAGATACTAAATTTAATTTGAATATCAGACGCATCGGACTTGATTGGTCAAAAACATCTATTGCAAATGCGAAAGATTATCAAAATTCTTCAATCGCAGCGTTAAAGGCGACTGACCAAGAAAACACAAAGGGTGTTTTTGATGTCGCACTTGAATATGGTTTTGACAGATTTAAATGGGACAATTCTTTGTTTATGGAATATGGAAAACAAACAATTAAACCGTTTAATGATAAATCTACGGTTGATGAAAGTGCAGATAAAATTTTATTTTCATCTGATTTAGCGTATGCCTGTTGGGATTTTAATTCTTTCAAAATTGGACCAACTATGCGTGCACAATATGAAACCGAATTCCAAGGCGACCCACGTCGTAAGATTATTCGTCCAAATGCCGGTTTTTCTTTGTTCGACCATGATATTATAAAAAGTTTATATATTGTGGGTGTGTATGAATATGATTTCACAGAATCTGATGCAAAGGTTAATAAATCCGCTGTCGAAGGTGGTTGGCGTGTCGAATATCAAATTCGCGAAGGCGTTAAATTCAGCACAAACGGATATTACAGAAAATATTTGTCTTTCTCGCAAGAATCTATTGATAATTATACATACGATTTGTTTGCAGAAGCCAGACTTGATACAAATGTTTGGGGTGATTTGACAATGGGACCATATGTGAAATATCGTCGTGCCCATGCCAAGGGAATATCTGATTATGGTGCAAACACTTCAATTGGTGTTTCGTTCAGTTATATCCATAATTTTGATTTGATGTATAAAAAATCAGAATAATAATTAAAACATAAATTTTGTTTTTGCCATGATATAAAATTCGTCTTTTATATCATGGTTTTTTATATAACCAATATACAAAGATTTATATTTTGCGTTAAATTCAAATGACGGTTGTGTGGCAAGATTTATTTTCGTTTTCTGATAAATCATATTGCCGTTAAAATCACGACCAATCGGAGTGTTCAAGAACATATTGCCATTGATAATTGTATCTGGGATTTCAATTCCAAAATCAAAATCATCAAAAGAAAAACCTATTTTTGCATTTAATGTATATATGTTTGAAACAGAATCAAGTAATGAATTTTCATCTGCAATTGGTGTTGAAAAACCGAGCCTTGTTTTTTGATATAATTTCATGTTTCCAAAATCATATTCATTTTTATAACCAACAAAGTTTATTAAATTATTGCCTTTTGTTGATAATAATCCGTTTGATTCCAGAAGGTTATTTTGTTTAAAACCGAATTCAAATCCGTTTTCAAAAGAAACAGAATTGTTTTCGTCCGTTTTGATTTTATCAATTAAACGACCGTATTTTGCAATTTTAATATGGTCTGACAAATTTGTTGTAAATGCACGACCAAAATCATCAACAAAAGCTAATTTTACATTTGCTTTTTTGATAGCAGCTGCCGCCATACCACTGATTTTAGCAGCGCGCAATGGTTGAATATTGTTTTCTGATAATACGATTTTTGGTTCACCAACAGGTTTCGTTGCTTTTTCCATATCTAATAAACCCCAACCAAAAACAGAATCAATCCCTGGGGTACCGATGTCTTTTGCAGTGGCAAATAATAATTGTGTTATTTGTGTCGCGTTCATATATGGAAACGCATCTTTTATTGTAGCAATTGCGCCAGAAACAATTGGGGCGGCAAAACTGGTCCCGCTTAATCTGTAATCAACAGCATCAGTTTGAATCAAAGTTCCGGGTGCTGCGATGCAATAATTTTGTGTAATTCCGCATTGATTGCTGAACCAAGAAAGAGATTTTGTATTTGTATCAAAAGAAACAACATTTACAAAATGTCCCTGAATTTCAGGAAAAGCAATTGGTATGGCTGATAAAACACCACTTTCAGAAAAAGCTTCGTTTCCAGCCGCCCAAACGAAAATGCTGTCGTCTTCTATGGCGCGATTAATGATTTGATTTACAAAATTTTGACTTGTTGCATTGTAAATGTATTCTTGTGCCTGAGCATAGGTTTTAAGTTGATTGTTGTTGTAAATTGCGGTTGCGGAATTTTGAATTTCTGATGCAATTATTTGCCAGCTGTTATTATATATATGTTGACCAGATGTGTTTGCGTACACGTTTGCAATATCATCATAAGACATAAATTTATTGTTATCGATTGTGATTTTGTATGTTGAAACATTGGATTTTGTCGCGATATTTTGTGCAATATTTGATACCGCTGAACCATGATAGGAATAAAAATCGTCCATAATTGCAATGTTCACATTTTTACCGTTAAAACCACGGGCGTTTGCCCATGCAAAATTGATAGATTCATATTGTGCATAATTTTTCAGATATTGTGCAGAATTTCTTATTTTGCTTAATGTGTTGCTGTCTATGTCGTTTCCGTTTGTCAAAGAATTCATATAATTATCAGCCAATCTTTGATTGTTCACGGTGTCTGATAATGAATAATCTGCATATGAAGAACGGGTAAAATTTGTTTGATTTGTTATTTTTGCCGATGGTATTGAATCAGATGAATTTTGATGCATTAATGCAACACCAATACCAACTAATGCAGCGCCACCCAACAGAGCGACTGCTGAGTTATTATAATTTACAGATTCACATTCATCTGGGTGAAATTGGCGATATCTTTTATTTTTGCAATTATTTGTTGACGCAAAAGAACCGGTTGCCAAAAAAATGGTTGTTAAACAGATGCTAAAAATTCTTTTTGTCAAATTCATTTGATATAATAATAAACACAAAAATATTATTTGTCAATATTTTTTATTGTAAATAAAAGCAAAATGTAAAAAGGTTTTTTGTCTTTAATGTTTTATTTGTTTGGATATTTCGTCGGTCAGTTTTGCTGAAGTTAAACTGCCGAATATTTTTGCAAAGACAGCTAAAATTATAAATGCACCCAACATATTTTTTAATTCGAAAACCCCCAGATACATTAACAACACGAATGCAACCCAACGACCAATAAACATTGCTATTGCGCGCCCGACCAGATATTCTGCACAATATTCAGATGGAATAAATTTGGTTTTTGCTATATTCAAACTGTTTGCGCCAGAAATCTGGTTTAATATTTCAAGGCATACTGTTGAAGCAAAGGCATAGGACAGGGTGCTGAAATGATTAACATTTAAATATAAAAAAGTTGTTGTTGATAACATTAATATAGAACACAGCCATACAACCCATTTATAATCGCGTCTGGTACAAAAACGTCCGAACAACCAAGATGCTATGATTGTGCAAATTGTGAAAACTGTTGTCCATATTCCTAGATTCATATCGGTAAAAAATACATAAACAATGTACATTGTAACAATGGTTTCAAGTACATCTGCAAAGCTGCAAAAAACCTCAGCAAAATATTGTTTCAACACTGTTGAATTATGTCTGATAGTTTTATAAAATCCGACAAAATTCACTGGTTTTTCAGATGTTTTTTGTGAAGGGGACAACAAAAACAACATAAATGTTTCAATTGCAAGTATGCCCAATATAACCCATGCGGTGTTTTGCAAAGATTGTGTGGTTATAAAATAGCCCATTATAACAGGAAATAATATTTGAAAAATATTTTTTATTGCGGTTTTTGTTCCCAGAAAAAATACCATTCTTTTATATGGAACTTTTTCTATAATCATCGCATACATTGGCAGATTATAAAATCCGTCGAATACACCGTATAAAACACCCAATAATATCACATAATCGGCGGCCCGTGCGCCCAACAAAGCAATCAAACCCAACAACACGATTCGTGTTATAATATTCATACCGAACAGGGTTGTTTTGTTTCCTGTTTTGCACCATGCGGTAGACAAAATAAATGTCAAACATATTGCAAAATAATAAAACAATCTGTATGCCGACACAGAAACAATTTCGTTGACAGAATAGTGCATCAAGAAAGAAACAACAAAAGTTCCTAGAAATAATTTAGAAATGTTATGGCAGACCGAAAATCCGGTAAATAATAATTCGTCTTTTGTTAGATGTGGGTTAATCTCTCTCATGTTTGGGAATTTTATCATATTTAAGTCAAAAAAATAACATAAAAATATAAATATTGACAAATAAAATATTTTGTATTATATTTTGTGCAAAAATAAAGGATGTTTTTAATGGATTTTATTCCAGATTATAAAATTGCGCAAGACAGTGTGCATGATGAAGGCAGTGGGACTTTCGGCACTTATTCTATGGCATATACTGTATCAAACGAAGATTTGCGTAAAACAATGCGTTTTGTTCCAAAAAAATGTGATAATGCGTTGGTTGTTGCGGCATCTGGCGATCATCCTTTGTTTTGTTCTTTGTATGGTGCAAAACATGTTGATACATTTGATGTCAGTTATAATGCAAAATGTTTTATGGATATCAAAGTCGAGGCAATAAAAAAATTGGGGTATATCGCATATCTTGAATTTTTGAAAAGTGTTTATATGTTAAAGGTAAAACCTTTTTGCACGATTAAAGATGTAAAATATATGCCAGAAATTCTTGAAAAAATACCAAAAATTGAATCTGAATATATTTATGCATTGCAGGATAAGGCATTGTTTTCGCGTGGGGCACATCCGATTTCAGCGGCATCTCGTCCAAGTGTTTTTGAATATTATAAAATGCGCGCAAAGGTTAAAGAACCGTACAATTTTATTATGTCAGACGCGTGTAATTTATCTGCGTATTTAACTAAATCTTATGATTTTATACATTTGTCTAACATTTTTGATTATATTCCGGGTGGAAAACATCAAAAAATTATTGCTGGTTTGATGGAACATGTTAATGTCGGTGGCCGCATAGTAACCCAGTGTGTCAATGATGGATATGACGAAGTATTTGGTTTTTATATGTATTTAATGTCTAAACGTTATAATAATTGGAAATTTGAAAAGAAATTTATAGAAACAAAAAGCGTTTTCCAAAATGGCGTTTGGGTTTTAGAACGAACAAGATAGTTTTTATCAAAAAAAACTTGATTTTTCCGGAAAAATTGTTTAATATGTGCTCACGCGCTTGCGCGAAGAACACAGTTAGCTGATATAATTTCTGTCCAAAATTATGTTTTGGTTTTTTACATCTGCTGACGAGGATAATAACAGAAAAAAAGGATAAATCATGGCATTGCCTACATTTACTATGAAACAACTGATGGAAGCAGGCGTTCATTTTGGACACCACACACGTCGTTGGAACCCACTTATGACACCATATGTTTATGGCGTTAAAGATAAAATTCACATTATCAATTTGAACAAAACAGCACCTTTGTTGCACCGTTCTTTGGTTGCATTGGAAGCAATCGCAGCTGCTGGCGGTAAAATTTTGTTTGTTGCTACAAAACATCAAGCAAAAGAAATCGTTAAAGATGCAGCAGAACGTTGTGGCCAATATTATGTAAATAATCGTTGGTTGGGTGGTATGTTGACAAACTGGACAACAGTTTCTCAGAGTATCCGTCGTTTGAAAAAAATGGAAAACGATATTGTTAATGCTGACAAATTGGGTTTAACCAAGAAAGAAGTTGGTGTTATGACAAAAGAAGTCGCTAAATTACGTGATATATTTGGCGGTATTTTGGAAATGCACGGTGTTCCTCAGGCAATGATTGTTATTGATGTTCCACGTGAATTGAACGCAGTTCACGAAGCAAGAAATTTGGACATCCCAACAATTGCTATCTGTGATACAAATGCTAACCCAGAATTGGTAGATTACCCAGTTCCAGGTAATGATGACGCATCTCGCGCAACACAATTGTATTGTGATTTGTTCGTTGACGCTATCTTGTCTGGTATTGAAAAAAGATTGGGTGGTGCTGCTGGTAAAAAAGCAGAATCTGATAACGCAGAAGCTGCTGCTGAAGAAATCGAACACGATTTGAAAGTTAAAGAAGCAAAACAAAAATCTAAAACTTCCGAAGCTCGTGAAGTTCGTCGCAGCAAATTAGCAAAATAACAATTATAAAGAAAGGGAAAAACAATGGCAGAAGTAACAGCAAAATTGATTCAAGAACTGCGTGAAAAAACTTCCGCAGGTATGATGGATTGCAAAAAAGCTTTGGTTGAAAACAACGGTGATATAGAAGCCGCTGCTGATTGGTTACGTCAAAAAGGTATCGTCAAAGCTGCATCTAAAGCAGGTCGTGTTGCTGCATCCGGTTTGGTTACAGTTGTCAAATGCGACAATATGGGTTGCGTTGTTGAATTGAACGCAGAAACAGATTTCGTTGCTAAAAACGATAAATTCCAAACATTGGTTGCAAATGTTGCAAAGAAAGCTGCTGAATTGCAGGGTGATTTCGAAGCAACTTTGGACGCTGTAAAAGATGATATTGCTGCAACAATTTCTACTATCGGTGAAAATATGAGCTTGCGCCGTATTGCAAAGGTTAATGGTGATCATATCTTTACATATGTTCATAATGCCTTGGTTCCAGGTATGGGACAAATCGGTGTTGTCGTTGCTATCAATGGTGATGATGCTCGTATCGATGAAATCGGTAATAAAATTGCAATGCACATTGCTGCTAATAAACCAGAATTTATGACAATTGCAGATGTTGATCCAAATGCAGTTGCACGTGAAAAGAAAGTTTTCATTGAATCTGGCGCAACAGCAGGCAAACCTGAAAACATTGTTGAAAAAATGGTAGAAGGCCGTATCCAGAAATGGTATGCTGAATCCGTTTTGGAAGAACAACCTTTCGTTATGGACCCTTCTAAGAAAGTCAAAGATGTTATTGCAGAACATGGCGGAAAATTGGCCGGTTATGCATTCTATGTCTTGGGCGAAGGTATCCAAAAACGTGAAGATAACCTGGCTGACGAAGTAGCAAAAATGTTAGGCTAAGGTTTCAAAGCAGTTAAAAAACGTGCTTTGAAACGAAGCACGTTTTTTTAACCCATATAAACAAAAGGATAAATAATGAGTAAAGTAATTGGTAGACAAAATGCTACATTCTATGTTGACAGAGATGGTTCTATTAAACCATTTGGCGTATTGTTGGTTGACAGTATGAACAGAATGAGAGCATTTTATAAAAAACAAAGACAAAAATATAACATTGTCAGATTAAAATGGCAAAAAGACGGTTTGGTTAAATAATAAAAACTGCGATGCTACTACTAGCATTTGCAGGATCGAGTTTTTTAATATACATAAATAGGCAATTTATGTTATAATTATGTCTGAATTGAAATAGGGGTTGAAATATGACACGAAAATTATTTGAAGAATTGGAACTGCGTGGTTTTATAAATCAAAGTTCTAATATGTCTGCTGTCAAAGATTTATTGAATGACGGACATATCGTGGCATATTTGGGTTCTGACCCAACCGCAGACAGTTTACATGTCGGACATCTTGTTCCGGTTATGATGATGCGTTGGTTGCAAAAATATGGACATAAACCAATTATGTTGGTTGGTGGTGCAACTGGTCGTATTGGGGACCCGTCTGGTCGTGATACAGGTCGTCCAATGATGACAGAAGAAACAATTGCAAAAAATGTCAGCGGTCTGAAAAAATCATATTCTAAATTTCTTGATTTTAATGATGGCGAAAATGGTGCATTAATGGTGGATAACTATGATTGGATGCATGGGTATTCACATCTTGATTTTTTGGCACAATATGGGCTTGATTTCACAATTCCAAGAATGTTATCTATGGAAAGTGTAAAAAAGCGTTTAGAAAACGGTATGACATTCCTTGAATTCAATTATATGACATTCCAAGCAGTTGATTTCTTGACATTATATAAACAACATAATTGCGTATTACAATTATGCGGTGCAGACCAATGGGGTAATGCCGTTATGGGTATTGAATTGGTTCGTAAAAAATGTGGCAAAGAAGTATATGTTTTATCAACTGCATTGATAACAGATTCTAATGGTAATAAAATCGGAAAATCTGCTGGTAATGCAATATGGGTGAACGAAGAAAAAACGAGTGCATATGATTATTATCAATATTTCCGTAATGTACCAGATGATTTGGTTGAAAAATTCTTGAAATTGTTCACAGAAATTCCATTGGAAGAAATTGCAGAATTATCAACAAAGCAGGGTGCAGAATTAAACGAAGTTAAAAAACGTCTTGCTTTTGAAGCAACAAAAATTGCGCATGGTGAAGATGCTGCAAATGAAGCGGCAAATACCGCGTCTTCTTTGTTCGGTGGTGGTAATTCTGATACCGCACCAAGTTTTGATTTAGAAATGACAGAACCAATGGGAATTGTTGATTTCTTGGTTGCTGTGAAATTGTTTGATTCTAAATCAGAGGCACGCCGTATGGTAGAACAGGGCGGAATCCAGATAGACGGAACAAAAATAACAAGCAAGGATTACATTGTTGAACCAACAGATTCATTATTGGTGCAACGCGGTAAAAAAACATTCTTGAAAGTAAATATTAAATAAAAAAACGCCAAAACGGCGTTTTTTTATTTTTTATCCTTTTATGCGTGTATGAACACATTTTGATATAACTTGTGATTTTAAATTTGGGGCTTTAGCAACAGCCATTGCTGGTTCTGGAGCCCAAATCGCATCACATACACAATCACAAAGAATACCACTTATATGATAGCAATCATCAGGACTTTTGTTTTCTGTTTTTAAATTTCCAAAATCGTAAGCAACTATTTTGCCAAAATCGATAGAAAAATTTTTGTTTGCCATTTTTTACCTCTTTTAGTTAAGAGTAAGACAAAATTTTGTTTATGTCAAGTTATTTAAATATTGGAACATAAGTTATTATAAAACAGTTGCAATTACGATTGTTTTAATATAGAATCCACAACATGCGCCCATGGCTCAATTGGATAGAGCAACAGATTTCTAATCTGTGGGTTGCAGGTTCGAGTCCTGCTGGGCGCGCCAGAAAAAATACGACCTTTCAGGTCGTTTTTTTTGTGTCCGCAGGACGAGAACCGGAAAAGTTGCGTCAGCAACGAAGGTTCGACAATGAGTAGATTTTGCAAACGAAGTGCAGTGAAATCGTCACGAATGCCGCACAGGGATACCGAGCGAGTCTGCTGGGCGCGCCAGAAATCAAAACGGGGTAATACTGTTTTTTTATTTTTTTAATATTATATTGACAAAATATATTTTTGTGTTATATTTTAGTGTGTAAAAAAGGAATTTTATGCAAAATAATAAAAGTTTTGATATTGTTGGTACAACCATTTTGGTTGGTGGGTTGATATTTGCTTTTTCACATATTATGCATGAAAACAAACAACGACAGACGCCAGAAAAACCAAAAACATCAACAACAATTACTTTGAATAAATTGAATTTGGAACGTGATTCTTTGAATGATGTTGCCAGAGAATACAAAGACAAAAGAAATTATTCCGTTGAACAGCAAGAAATATTTAAAAATTCATACAAAACATATGATGATATGGATTCTTTGTATTTGTTGTCCAGAAAATTGTATATAAGTATGGATAAAAATTATTCTGTTGCACAACAAAATTTTGAAAAGAAACTTGCTAAAATTGGTAAAAGATTTTGCAGAGAAAACGGAAAATATTTTTTTACAGAAATTGATACATTCGGTAAAAAAAATCATGTCGCGTGGACCCCGGTTGGCGTATCAGATTGGTTGTTAGTATTGGAAGAAAACAAAGATAAAATTTCAAACTATAAACAAATTCAATATGAAAATTCTGTTTTAGATAATATGGGGGGCACGCTGTATGGATTTTCTGAATTCTTAAAAAACGATTTCAGACAATATGTTAAAACCAGCAAATCTCAGAAAAACAAAGATAAAAAGACACTTGTGTTGTCGTTTGGCGGTAAACTGAACACAGTTGATAATATCAATCAAGACAAGATTTTAAATGTTTTGATAAATGATTATATGAATAAATTCATTATCTTTGATCAAAACAAACAATTGTTGGATGAACAATTATATAAAAATATAATGCAAATCGCTTTGTCGGTTAAAACACATAATGATATTGAATCAGATGTAGCAAGTTATAATGAAAAATATACCAATACAGTAAATGTTTTGGACAGTGTCAAAAACGAAATAAAAGAATTAAGAAAGGTCAGATAGAAATGGTACAAAAAAGAAGATTTCCAGGAACATTAGACGACGAAAGAAGACAATTTTTAATGATGAAAATTGCTGCTGATAAAAAAGAAGAAGCGGAAAAAGAAGCAAAAATGTATGCTGGTTTGGCACCAGAAGAGGTCAGATATAAAAAATTGTTGAAAAAATTTGCGTCTGATATCGGGCTTGGCGATGTTGTCGCTGTTTTTGGGTTGGTGTTAGCAATAAATTGGGTTGTCGGTTGTTTTGATAGAATCGTTTCTGATTTTTATGTTGAATCTGATGAAAATAATAAAATGGTTTTTCAATGCGCTGGTACAAAAACAAAAGATGCAATAAAAGAAGCTTATGTTCCATATTTCCATGGTGAAACACAAATCAAAACTTATGTTCCATATTTCCATGATGAAACACAAATCAGTAAAACAACAAATAATGGTGTAAACAATCGTTGGAAAAGACATATTAGTTTGTTGGCAATAGAAGCTTTTATTTTGGCTGCGTGGTTATTAGACGCTTTGTCTAAAAACAGAAAGTCGCGCGATGATATTGCTGTGATGCTTGAAATAGAAAAACAAGCAAAACGAAACAATATAAAAAAAGAAACGTTAATCAGAATGATGAGTGTTGCACCGGAAATTGTTTCTCATATGTCATCTGAATCACGTGTGTATTTTGATATTTTAATGTCTGGTGATATGGATTTTGATACAGATCCATATGTTCTTAGTACAGCCAAGGCAATATTAGAAGGGCATCTTGATTCACACCCAGAAGATATGAGACGTGTTTTGGCGACATTTAAGAAAGATTCTTTGCCACGTGATATTATGAAAAAATTTGGACAAAAAGTTTTATAATACACTTGACAAATAAAAATAATTGTCTATAATATAAGTACAAAAAACAAAAAAAGGGTGAAGCAATGAATAAAAAAACAAACAAAGCTGTTAAAATGAAAGCTGCTACAAAAAATGCTCGCAAACAAAATTTGAAAAATACATGTAAGAAAATTTTAACATGGCCAATTCGTGCAATTAAATGGTTGTGGAATTTGTTATGTCGCGTATGTCGTGCCGTTTGGAATTGGTTGAAAAACATTGATATCGTAGGAATGATAAATTTAACTTTGTTGGTTGCGATTATCGTATTGTTTTCATCTTTGATTGCTGATTTTGTTCGTTGCGACAGATGTGCAAGAAACGCTGTCAAAAATAATGTTGTTGTTGCACAAAAATCTGGTGTTAAAAAAGCTGTTGCAGAAAAAGATAATAGAAAAGTTGTTCAACGCAAAGTGAATACAACATTGCCTTTGCGTGCAGACCCAGAAACAGGAATCACACCTAAAATCAAAGTTGTTGGTGTAAAAAAACCTGTGGTTGTGTCGGTTGCGTCTTTGCCTGCAAAAGAATTACCAAAACAAAATTTATCTGGTGATGTTATTGTTGATGTTTATCCAGATTCCCCAGTTTTATCAAATGGTGTAAATGTAGATGGAAATTTATTCATACAAAATATGCGTAAATATACATTACCATGTGATGCACAAATAAATGGACATTTGTTTATTCGTAATGTTCATAAATTAAATTTCTGTGGTTCTTTCACAGTTCGTGGAAATATCTATGTAAATCGCGAATCTTCATTTGGTCCAATACCAAGCACTGCCAGAATTGGTGGCCAAGTGATGTTATAAAATCATGAAAATGATTTTGTTGCTCTGAAAAAATACTGAGTGAAAAATCTCAGTATTTTTTTGTTTAAAGTCTGTTTTTTTATGATATAATTATAATGAATATCCAAAAAAGGAGAGAATAATGGAATTCTTCAATAAATTGGGCAAAGTATTAGCAAAGAAAATGGATTTGACAGTTATGTTCATAGCTGCGTTCATTTTATTTATCTATTTCACAGAAGGTGATTTGATTGCTGGTGCATTGACCGCATTTTTTGCATTGATTATGTATGTTGCTGCAACAGGGTTATATCAAGAATATAAACAAATGTATTCTGGTAAAACAGTTGTTGCAAAACCAGTTGCTAAGAAAGCACCTGCTAAAAAATCAGCAAAAAAGTCTAGAAAATAAAAAAATGAAAAAAAACACCCACAATCGTGGGTGTTTTTTTATAAAATTTATTTGTTTGGAAACCGGATGTTTTTGTGATATAATACATGACATAAGGAAGTGGTTTCCTTTCTTTTTCCTGAAAAAACACCCACAGTAATGTGGGTGTTTTTTTTAATTTATTCTGAAACTTTTGCCGGCACAGGTTCAGATTGTGCAGGTATTGGTTCGCTGACGATTTCGTTGCTTTCCAATTCGGTGCGCAATTCAGATTGTGCAGAATTTGAAACATTTGTTTTTGCAACAACCAATGAAAGCAGGGCACACAAGATAAAAAATATTGTTGCCAACCATGCTGTCATTTTTGTTAATAAATTACCAGCAGCAGACCCAGTCAATATACCACCAAACATAGATGCAGCGGCAGAACCAGACATACCAGAGCCCTCTGATTTTTGTAACAAAATTAAACAAGTCATTAAAACGGCTACGATTACAAGCAATACAAGTAAGATAGAGAACATATTTTTATTTCCTTTTTTATTGTTAATTTTTTTGAATTTTAATAACACGACCCCTAAAATGCAAGGACTTTTAATAATTTATCTGCGGCATCGATACTGGCTTCTTTTTTAGAAGAACCGGTTCCTGTTGCTTCGTGTCCCATTGCTTTTACAGTCGCTGTGAATACAGGGTTGTGTGATGCGCCCGTTGGTTCATGATAAATATATTCTGGCAAAGCGCCATTATCATTTTTTTGAACAAATTCTTGCAGGGCTGTTTTCGCGTCTTTTGGTGCGATGATTTCTGCGCGTGCCAATTCAGTCCATATTTCACATATAACATTTTTTGCAACATCGAATCCAGATTCAAGGAATATTGCGCCCAATATCGCTTCCATTGCATTGGCCAGAATATGATTTATTTTGCCACCCGTCATATGACCGTGATGCAAATGTTTTTCTATTTCAAGCTGTTTTGCAACCATTGCAAGCGTTTCAGTTGAAACCAATGTTGCGTGTCTGCGTGCCAGACCACCTTCGGCATCATTTGGGTACATTTTATAAAGCAATTCTGCCACAGATAAACCCAACACTCTATCGCCGATAAATTCGAGCCTTTCGTTGTTTTTTGCAGAATTTACACCGCTTTGAGTCAAAGCCAGTTCAAGCAATTTTTTATCTTGAAATTCATAATTTAATTTCATTATTGTTTCTTCCTTTTTCCGAATCTGTCCCAGCGCATTTTGTTGCCCCAATTCCACACAGCTAACATATTGGAATAATAATTATGTGAATACCATATAAACCACACATTACCCAACACATTATCGCGTGAAACATAAGATACGGCAGATGTTCTGCTGTCTGCGGAATTGTCGCGGTTATCGCCCATGAAAAAGAAGTGTTTTTCAGGAACCTTGAATTCAGGTGTATTATCCAATGGTGCATTATCAGCCATTTCTATAATTTTATGTTCAACACCATTTGGTAAAATTTCAGTATATTCGGTTGCTTCAAAAACACCGCATTCGTATTTGTTTGCGTTGCAAATATAATCAGGTTTATATTCAATTGTGTAATTAAATGGCGCAGGTTCATTGTCTATCCATATTTTATTTCCCTTGATAGACATATTTTCTTTGTAATAACCGACACTGCGCAAAGATTTTGGTAAATTAGCAATTATATATGGTTTTGCATCTTTTCTTTCAACCAATTTGCCATTTATATACAACCGCCCATCTGTCATTTTGATAGTATCACCCGGTTGACCAATTAATCTTTTTACATATTCGACATTATCATTAGGTTTTCTGAAAACAATAATATCGCCAGTTTTTGGTTCGTTGCCTGCGAAAAAGCGTCCGTCCCACATATTCCAAGAACCAAATGGGAAAGAATATCTTGAATAACCATAGGACCATTTTTGTACAAATATATGGTCGCCAACATGTAATGATGGAATCATAGAACCCGATGGTATATTAAATGGTTCCAATAAGAAACTGCGGAAAATAATAGCAATTAAACCACCGTAAAATATAGTATCAAACCATTCGCGTGCAACATTACGATTTTTAGCCGGCATTGTATATATCCTTTTTTTTATTTCGGTGTTCATTTTAACCCTTGAAAACAATCTGTGCAAGTTTTAATATGCGAATATGATAAATTTAAATTCAATTATTTTCAATGGAATGGACGCGACCAAGATAGATGTCCAAATTCAATTGTCTAATGGTTTTGCAAAACCTGAATTTAATATAATCGGTTTGGCGGACAGGGCGGTCAAAGAATCTGCAGAAAGAATCAGAAATGCGTTATCTGCATTGAATTTGTCATTACCTGCAAAACGGTTGACTGTTAATTTATCACCAGCGGATATTGAAAAGACAGGTTCACATTTTGATTTGCCAATTTTGTGTGGAATTTTATGTGCAATGGGCATATTGCCTGAAAACGAATTGGAAAAATACCTTATCATTGGTGAAATTGGTTTGGATGGTGCGGTTGTTCGAACAAACGGTGTATTGGCGGCCAGTGTTTGGGCAAACAATAATGGTTTGGGTATAATATGTCCGGCATCTCAGGGTTCAGAAGCGCGTTGGGCGGGTCAAACAAATATATTGGCACCGGCACATGCGCTGGATTTGATAAATCATTTTCACGGGAAACAGATTTTGCCAATGCCGGCAATGATAAATGTTGAATCTGAAAACGATTCTAAAATCGGTGATTTATCAGAAGTTCACGGTCAAGAAGCCGCAAAACGCGCCTTGGAAATAGCGGCGGCGGGCGGACACGCAATGTTGATGGTTGGGCCACCGGGATCTGGGAAAACAATGTTGGCGTCCAGATTGCCTACAATTATGCCTGAAATGACTGCAAATGAAGTTTTGGAAACATCTATCGTTTATTCAATCGCGGGTAAATTGGAAGATAAATCTTTGATTAAACAAAGACCATTTCGCAGTGTTCATCACACCGCCAGTCCGGTTGCTTTGGCGGGTGGGGGCAGTGATGCAAAACCAGGGGAAATATCTTTGGCACATAATGGGGTTTTATTTTTGGACGAATTGCCAGAATTCAATCGTGCAACACTTGAAATTTTGCGTCAGCCAATGGAATCTGGAAAAATAGTTATTTCGCGTGCAAAAAGAAATTCTGTGTATCCGGCACATTTTCAATTGATAGCAGCAATGAATCCATGTCCATGTGGGCATTTGGGAAATGCGGCATTATCTTGTTCCAAGGCACCGCGTTGTGCCGAGGCATATCAAAATAAAATATCGGGACCATTATTGGACCGAATCGATTTGCATGTTGATGTTGATGCGGTGAATCCATGGGAAATGACAAAATTATCTGATACGCCGTCTGAATCCAGTGCAACTGTTCGTGAACGCGTGGTCGCTGCCCGCGAACGCCAATTAAAGCGTCAAGGCTATGTGAACGCATTGTTGGACGGTGGCGATATGGATAAATATGTTGTGTTAAATGATGAATTGACCGCGTTCTTGAATACTGCGGCGGAAAAGATGGGACTGTCCGCGCGTGGTTATAATCGTATTAAGCGCATTGCGCGAACAATTGCAGATTTGCGTGGCGACGACAATATTATTATGTCTGATATCGCAGAAGCATTATCTTACCGTCCGATAAATCGTGGCAAATATGGTGTAAAACATTAAAAAAACCACCGTCACGGTGGTTTTTTTAGACAAGTGAAATAACCGCATGCCACGATTCTTTCGTTGTGTATTATATCACATTTTTTAGTCAAAATCTAAGAAATCTTTCCAATAGGTTGTTTTTTCAATAATTGTTATAATTTTTTATGTAAAAGAAAAAAGGAGAAAAAATGACTTTTATTAAATTTATATTTGCAATGGTGTTGTCTTTTTTGCCTGGGATTCTGGGGATTTTAGTCGCGCCTATATCGGGTGGGGACAATATTTGGTACAATACGCTGAATAATTCAATATTAACACCGGCGGGTTGGGTTTTCAGTGCAGCATGGACGGTATTATATTTCTTGGTCGGTTTGGCATTGTTTTTGATTATGCAAAAACACGAAAAAACGAATCGCCATGACAGAACCACCGCATATACTTTATTTGGTTTAAATATTGCTTTTAATGCGTTGTGGTCGTTTGTGTTTTTTGGTGCACAAATGCCAGAAATGGCGATAATCACTTTGACCGCATTAATTATAATCGCAATATTTATGGCACGTGCGTTTTACAGAATATCAAAACCTGCATTTTGGTTGGTTGTACCATATGTTTTATGGTTAATGTTCGCGTTTTATTTAAACGGTATGATTATTTATCTGAATTAATTTTAATATTTTAATTCTTTGAATTCAGGGTTGCCAAGATTTAATGTCTTCAACCCTAATTCTTCGATATAATCGGAATCTGGATTTGGTCGCTGTAATAAATAAATGTGATGCTGAATTTGTTTTAAATCTTTCTGTAAAACAGCCAATTCCTTGCGGTCGTGGTTTAATTTACCAATGCTGATTGCATAATGTTGAATGTTTTGGTTTCCCATAAATATTTGGACAAAGAAACCCAATGCAACCAATACCATTACAATACCGAATTTTCCGCGTGAACTGGTTGTCCATGCGCTTTTCATAAATGCAAATAAATTTTTGATTTTTTCCTTCATGCGTTATATTATATCATAAATGTTTATGAATAATCAAATTTTTGCTGCACCCCTTGCTGGGATTACAGATAAACCGTTCAGACGAATTATAAGACAATTCGCCCCTGATGTATGTTTGTTGACTGAAATGATATCTTGTCATTCGTTGGTCGGCCAACACAAAAATTGTATTCGCAATTTTGATGAATATGGGGACGAAGGAAATATTGGTGCTCAAATTTTTGGTGCAGACGCAAATTTAATGGGTGAAGCCGCTAAAATATTACAAGATGCGGGCGCAAAATGGATAGATATAAATATGGGTTGTCCTGTACCAAAGGTGGCAACCCGTTCTGGTGCAGGGGCTTTTTTAATGAAAGACCATGTATTAGCAGGAAAAATAATAGAACAATGCGTTAAATCTGTAAATATACCAGTGTCAATTAAAACAAGATTGGGTTGGGACGAAGCACATAAAGATTGGCAAGATTTAGTTCATATTGCACATGAAGCGGGGGCATCTTTTGTTGCATTACATGGTCGTACCCGTGCCCAAGGCTATACCGGTTCATCGATATTACCAGAAAAACCGGCAAACATTGAATTGCCAATAATTGCAAATGGCGATATAAAAACATTGGCTGATATAGAACGGGTCGAAAAATTGGGGTATGATGGTGCGATGATTGGTCGCGGGTTGTTGGGACAACCATGGATTTTAGGCGTTATTTGTGGTAATTGTGAAAAACCAAAAAATATCGGTGAAATCGCAATGCAACATTTAAATTTAATCATTGATTATTATGGTGCAAAATCTGGTATTCCAATGTTCAGAAAACATGCTGCGTGGTATTCTGCGGGCATGCAAAATTCTGCCCAATTCAGAATCAAAGTCAATCAAATTACAGATGAAAAAGAATTAAAAGATTTAATAAAAGATTTTTGGTCGCTTTAATTTGACAATGGGCATAAACTATCATAATATAACGGCAAAGCAAAGGATTTAATTATGGAAGAAAAACAAGAAGTAATATCACCAATGATGGAAATGACTGCGGGTGAAATGTTGCGCAATGCGCGTACAACAGGACGCAGAAAACGTGAAATTTCTACAATTGCAAAATTGCTGTGTATCAAAGAAGAATTTTTAGAAGCTCTTGAATCTGGTAATTATCGTGTTATTCCAGAAGATGTATATATTTTGGGTTTCGCACGCAGTTATGCTGTTGAATTGGGGTTGGAACCAGACGAAGTTATTCAAAAATTAAAAAAAGAATTGGGTATTACCCCAGAAGAAAAAGATGACGAAGAAGAAAAAAGCGAACCTTGTGCAAAAGCGACTTGTAAAATCAATAAAGAAATCGCTTTAAAATATGCGAAAATATCATACGAATATGTAAAAAAACATTGGGTTTGGTTTGCGTCTGGTTTGTTGGGAATAATAGTAGTTGTTTTGTTGGGCGTAATTTTGTTTTCTGTAAAACCAACATCTGAAACAGAAACTGTTTCTGATGTTGCTGTCACAGAAGAAAATGTTGTTCAAGTTGTAAAGAAAGAACCTGATTTCAGATATCCTGTTCATGAAAAATTTGATGCAAAAAATAAAAAAACTTGGGCTGATTCCCGTGTTGTATTACAGGCTGAAAAAGAATCATGGGTTCAAATAAAAGATGCTCGTGGAAATACTGTTTTTACACGCGTGTTGGTTCCGGGGGATGTATACTATATGCCACTTAGTGATAATTACAAGGGAACATTTGGAAACGCGGGCGCAATAGATGTTTGGGTCGATGGTCAATTATTAAAGAAAGTTGGACCTGCAAATACCAGAAAAGAGGGTATTTCTATGGCACCTGATGCGTTAAAAGCGTTGGGCTTTGCAGAATAATTTATTGTTGCGCAGTGCCTTGAAAATTTAACAAAAATAACTATCTGAAAAATATGTCTGGATTTATAAAAATTCGTGGTGCTCGCGAAAATAATCTTAAAAATATTGATTTAGATCTGCCAAAAAATAAATTGGTGGTGCTGACTGGTATGTCTGGGTCGGGTAAATCATCGTTGGCTTTTAATACCATTTACGCCGAAGGTCAAAGAAGATATGTTGAATCGCTGTCCAGTTATGCTCGTCAATTTTTGGATATGCAGAAAAAACCAGATGTTGATTCCATAGAGGGTTTATCACCTGCAATTTCAATCGAACAAAAAACAACTTCTAAAAATCCGCGTTCAACCGTTGGAACTGTTACTGAAATTTATGATTATTTGCGTTTGTTGTGGGCTCGTATTGGGGTGCCATATTCACCGGTAACGGGTCTGCCAATCAAATCACAAACTATTGCAGAAATGGTGGAAAGAACACTGTTATTACCAGAAGGAACAAAATTCTATATCATGGCGCCATATGTTCGTGAAAGAAAGGGCGAATATAAAAAAGAAATTGCGTTCTTGATTAAACAGGGATATCAACGCGCAATTGTTGACGGTGAATTATATGATTTATCATCTGTGCCACCATTGGATAAAAACAAAAAACATACAATTTATATTATCATTGACCGCGTCGCAATGAATTACAAAGATTTAAACGAAGATGATGCAGAAGAATTTCGTTCTCGTATTTATTCTTCATTTGAAGCATCTTTGCGTTTAATTTCTGGTTCTGTGATTTTGCGTCGTCTGGATACAAACGAAGATATTTTGTTTTCACAAGAATATGCCTGTCCAGTCAGTGGATTTACAGTTCCAAAAATAGAACCAAGATTATTTTCTTTTAATGCACCAATGGGCGCGTGCAGCGGTTGTGATGGTTTGGGTGTCCAATTAAATATTTCGCCTGATTTAGTTGTGCCAGACCCAACAAAATCTATATTGGGTGGCGCAATTGCACCGTGGTCGCGTGGCGGTATGTTAAGCCAATATGAACACATAATGGACGCATTACATAAAAAATATAAAATACCATTATCAAAGCCATGGCACACATTATCCCAGAAAGAAAAAGATATTATTTTATATGGCACCGGTGATGAAGATATTAAAATAAATTGGAACGGTTATATTTATGAAAAACCATATGAAGGTGTTATTCCAAATCTTGAACGCAGATTGCGTGAATCTGATTCAGAAGCAACCAGAACAGAATTATCAAAATATCAATCTGAAAAACAATGTCCAATGTGTCATGGAAAAAGATTAAATATTCAGGCTTTGTGTATAAAAATCAACAAATGTGACATTATGGATGTATGCGATATGTCTGTTGATGAATCTTTGCGCTGGTTCCAAGAATTACCAAAGCACTTGTCTGACAAAGACAATGAAATCGCGGGTATGGTTTTGCGTGAAATCACATCAAGATTATATTTCTTGCAAAATGTTGGGTTGGGGTATTTAACATTGTCCCGTATGGCTGGAACTTTATCTGGTGGGGAAGCGCAAAGAATCAGATTGGCATCTCAAATTGGCAGTGGTTTATCAGGTGTTTTATATGTGTTGGACGAACCATCAATTGGTCTGCACCAAAGCGACAACGATAAATTGATAGACACATTGAAAATGTTGCGCGACAAAGACAACACTGTTATTGTTGTGGAACACGATGAAGATATGATGCGTTCTGCAGATTATCTGGTTGATATTGGTCGTGGCGCGGGGATAAATGGTGGAAATGTTGTTGCAAAAGGAACCCCAGCAGAAGTTATCAAAAATCCTGATTCTTTGACTGGTATGTATTTATCTGGAAAAAGAAAAATAGAGGTTCCAAAACAACGCAGAAAGGGTAATGGTAAATTCATAACTATTCACGGTGCACGTGAAAACAATTTGAAAAATATAGATGTAGAATTTCCATTGGGTAAATTTATCGCGTTGACTGGTGTGTCGGGGTCCGGAAAATCAACATTGTTATTGGATACTTTGTATCCTGCGATAATGCGTATTTTGTATAATTCTAAATTGGAAACAGGTGCGCATGATGTTATAACCGGTATGGAAAACATAGACAAGGTTGTAGATATAGACCAATCTCCTATCGGGCGCAGTCCACGCAGTAATCCTGCAACTTATGTTGGTGTGTTTAATAATATTCGTGATTTTTATGCGGGTCTGCCAGAAGCAAAAGCGCGTGGATATGATGCGGGTCGTTTTTCTTTTAATGTCAAAGGTGGCCGTTGCGAAGCATGTCAGGGCGATGGTCAAATCAAGATTGAAATGAATTTCTTGGCTGATATTTATGTTGAATGTGATAAATGTCATGGTCAAAGGTATAATGAAGAAACCTTGCAAGTTAAATACAAGGGTAAATCTATTGCCGATGTATTAAATATGACGGTTGAAGAAGCATACAGATTCTTTTCAAATGTGCCACAAATTGCACGAAAACTGGAATTGTTAAAGCGTGTTGGTCTGGATTATATCAAATTAGGACAGAGTTCGCTTGATTTATCTGGCGGTGAAGCACAAAGAATAAAATTATCAAAGGAATTGGCTGCACGCAGTACGGGGCAAACGATATACATTTTAGACGAACCAACAACAGGTCTTCATTTTGAAGATATTCGTTCATTGTTGTCCGTATTGCATGAATTTGTAGACCAAGGAAACACTGTTATCGTTATTGAACATAATTTGGAAGTTATCAAGACAGCAGATTGGGTTATTGATTTGGGTCCAAATGGTGGTGCCGGTGGTGGTCAGGTTGTTGCCGTAGGAACCCCAGAAGATATTGTTAAAAATCCTGAATCTTTGACGGGAAAATATCTTAAAAAGTATCTTGATAAACCAAAGAAAACAAAATAAAATTAAAACATAAACTTTTAAACACAAGGAGACGCACAATGTTCGGATTTGGAAAAAAGAAACAAGAAGTAAAAAATGAAAATATTGATTTAGAAAAAGAAGCCGCAAAAATGCCATCTGGTATGAAAGAAACCGCAGAACGTATGATGGCGGGTCAATTTGATATGAATGATATGTTGGCTCAATTAAAACAAATCAAAAAGATGAGCAATTTTAGTGGTCTGTTGAAAATGGTTCCGGGTATGAGTGGCGCTGTATCTGCTATGAAAGAAAAAATCAAAGACGGCAGTGTTGATGCACAAATCAAAATACTTGAAGCAATGACTGTTGAAGAACGCGCAGACCCAGAAAAAATATTTGCAAATGCAAAGGCTCGTATTGCAGAAAGTGCGGGTTGCACAGTTCGTGAAGTTGAACATATCATTAAACAATATCTTAATATGAAACGCCAAATGGCAATGATTCAGCGTATGGGCGGAATGGAAGCCGTTATGCAACGTATGCAAGCAAACGGTGGTTTCCCAGGTGCAAAACCAACAACACCGGCGGGAAATAAATAATAAAATGAAAATCCTGAATAAAAAAATTGCAGCACATAAATCATCTGTTGCGTGGCTTCAACGTCAGGCACATGACCCGTATGTTGCACGGGCCCAGAAAGATGGTTATCGTGCGCGTGCTGCATATAAAATTATAGAAATGAACGAAAAATATCATTTCTTTAAAAATGGTCAGGTTGTTGTTGATTTGGGTGCTGCACCGGGGTCTTGGTCGCAATATGTTGCACGTGAATTTCCTAAATCAAAAATATTTGCTATGGATTTATTGAAAATCAAGGCAATAAATGGTGTAGAAACATATCAAGGTGATTTTACCAGTGATGAAGCGTTGCGCTGGTTGGAAGAAAAATTGAATTTGCCACACGATGCCGAAGGCTGTGGAACGGCAGATGTTGTTATGTCTGATATGGCGCCAAATACGGTTGGACACAAAAAAACAGACCATCTGCGTCAAATGGTTTTATTAGAGTATGCCTTTGATTTTGCATTAAAGGCATTAAAAGTAGGGGGAACATTTGTTGCTAAATCTTTTACAGGTGGCACAACAAATGATTTAATTAAACAAATCAACGCACGTTTTACAAATGTGCATCATATTAAACCCCCGTCTTCACGTAAAGATTCTGTTGAAATGTTTATCGTGGCCACGGGATTCAAGGGTTAAACATTTTTTTCAAAAGGCTTTTTGATATGATTGAACAAGAAATGAATACTTGCTGTTACAAAGCAATGAAACACGGTGAATTGATTTGTCCTGTTTGTGGTTTGAGATTGCAGAGATTGATTAGCACTCAAATTTCACAATATACACATTAAACAAGACAAAATTCTTGAAATAAAATTTTGTGTGTGCTATTTATTTTTATATCGAAAGGAAAGGATTTAAAATGGCTGTAAAAAAAGCAAACTCTAAAAAAACAACTGTTAAAAAAACTGCTGCTAAAAAACCAGTTGTAAAGAAACAAGTTATTGTTGAAAAACAATCAACAAAACAACAAATGGTCTCTTTTGAACAGGCTTTTAAAAATTATTGGTTAAAATATTTTGATTTTAAGGGATGTGCACAACGCAGCGAATTTTGGTGGATGTGGCTGTTTAATATGTGTGTAAGCTTATTTGTATATTTAATTGAAATCGGAATCAGCAAACAATTAGCAGGCGGGTTGAATATAGTCTGGTCTTTGGCAACATTTATCCCAGGAATGAGTTTATTGGTCAGAAGATTGCATGACGTCGGTTTTTCTGGCTGGTGGGTTTTATTATTCATAATATTAATGGTGTGCGGTATGTTCAGTCCAATATTCGCAATTATATGGTTCTTGATGTCTTTGTGTATATTGGTATTGTTGGTATTGCCTTCAAAATTTGATGGTAATAACCACAGAAAATAGTTTGTATAAAACAAATAAAAAAAACGCCGAAAGGCGTTTTTTTATTTATAACTTTCTGCGGATGTTCGCGCTAAATCATCAACGCGTTCGTTGAATTCTTCGCCGGCGTGTCCTTTGACCCAAACCCAATGAATTTTAATATTTGATGCCAATTCATCAAGTTGTTGCCACAATTCTTTGTTTTTCACAGGTTTTTTATCCGCGGTTTTCCAACCCTTTGCCTTCCAATTTTTTATCCAAGATTCCATACCGTTTTTAACATATTGGCTGTCAGTATGAATTTCAACCTCTGCATGTTTTTTTGCAGCGGTCAAAGCCTTGATAACTGCGGTTAATTCCATTTTGTTGTTTGTAGTGTTTTTTTCACCGCCACAACGTTCTGCGACATTTTTTCCGTCTGTTGCGATAAAACCCCAACCACCTGGTCCAGGGTTTCCAAGACAACTGCCATCTGTCCAAATTTTTAACATTTTATTCGTATCCTTTTTGTGATATAATATCATAAAATGAAGTTCAATGCCAAACAATTACAAACAATGTCAAATACAGCCCGCGCGAACGCGTTGTCGGGCGTGTTGTCTGCGCACAGCGGTCATATTGGAATTATAATGGACGGCGCAGAAATAATTACATGTATTTATGCGAATCATTTGCGACGTGGAATTGACAGATTTGTTTTGTCTGCGGGACACGGCAGTGCATTGTTGTATTCTGTATTAAAATTGTCTGGCTATGATATACCAGATTTACAGGCTTTTCGTAAAATTGGCGGTTTACCGGGGCATCCTGAATATGGAATTGATGGGGTTGATGCGACAACTGGCCCATTGGGTCAGGGTGTTGGTAATGCTGTTGGGTTGGCGTTATCCCAAAAAATACGCGGGATAAGGGCGCGAACATATTGTTTTGTATCTGATGGCGATTTGATGGAGGGGGTATCTTTTGAATCTTTGTCATTTGCGGGGCGTATGGTATTAAATAATTTAATAGTTTTATGGGACGATAATAAATTATCCATAGACGGCACCGCACAAACAGATATGGATATAAATGCGCGTAT
This sequence comes from uncultured Alphaproteobacteria bacterium, assembly GCA_946623825.1. Classification (GTDB taxonomy): domain Bacteria; phylum Pseudomonadota; class Alphaproteobacteria; order Rs-D84; family Rs-D84; genus Enterousia. The sequence goes on along the minus strand of CAMORN010000003.1, from coordinate 60,954 downwards.
GCGTTCAATGGGTTTTAATGTGATGTCTGTTCGTGGTGATGATGTTTCTGCGATAGAACACGCGTTGGAACGTGCTGAAAAATCAAATACACCTGTGTTTATACAATGTAAAAATATTCTTGGTCGCGGGACATCTTTGCAAAACAAACCAAAGGCACACGGTTTTGCATTATCTGATACCGAAATAATGGAAATAATTTCTAAAAATATCAGTGAAGAAGGACTTAAATTATGGCGTGTGGTGGGGGCGCGCCCAATCGCAAATATTACACATGGAATATTTAATTGCAGCCGTGTTAAAATTCCGAAAATCCCAGAACGTATTTCCACGCGTGAATTGTCTGGAATTTACCTTGATTTGTTAATGAAAGCGGGCTGTGATTTGATAACGGGTTCCGCAGATTTGTCTGGCAATACAAATATAAAAACAAGTGAATCAAAAGACATCACAAAATCAAATTTTAATGGTAATTATATAAATTATGGTGTTCGTGAACATGGTATGGGCGCAATAATGAATGGGTTGGCAATTGGTGGAATTAAAAATGCTGGTTCTACATTTTTGGTTTTCAGTGATTATATGCGTCCAGCGATTCGTATGGCGGCTATGTCAAAATTGCCGGTTGTCTATGTTTTCACACACGACAGTATCTGTGTCGGCGAAGACGGGCCAACGCATCAACCAATTGAACAATTACCGTCTCTGCGTATGATTCCAAATTTAAATGTTTATCGTCCATGTAATATAAATGAAATTGCGTATGCGTGGAATACCGCTATCAAAGAAACAGAAAAACCAACTGCAATTATATTATCGCGTCAAAAATTTACACAAATTCCAACGCCAAATGATGCTGATTTGTCGCGTGGTGGATATGTTATATATCGACCAAAATCAAGCCGGATTAATGCGACATTGATTGCAACGGGTTCTGAAATACCATTGGCGGTTGCAGTGGCACAACATTTTAAAAATGTTCAGGTTGTATCTGTGAACGAATTAAAAACTTTCCAGAATCAAGATAAAAAATATAAAAATTCATTGTTGCGTGGCTGTGTCATAGCGATAGAGGCTGCGTCTCCAGAATCTTGGTTTTCAATGGCAGATGCGGTAATCGGTGTTGATAAATTTGGTTTGTCTGGCAATGGTGATGATATATATAAAGAATACGGTTTTGATGTTGATAAAATCATCAATGAAATAAAAGATTATGTGAAATAATATGAATATATCCGAATATGTTTTTACATTATCGTCTGGGCAAGAGGTTCCTGTTTTTATAGAAACAAAACGCGGTTTGCGTAATATGACATTGCGACCAAAAACATTGCCAAAATTGGAAATTCATATTTCAAAACCATGGACGGCATCTGAAAAATCTGCTCTGCGTTTTCTGGAATCAAAACAAAGGTGGGTTGAATCTGTATTTAATTCCGCACCACAAAAACAGGCGTTAAAACCAAATGATACGATTGAATTTTTGGGTCGAACGGTTTTGTTGGTCCATGATTCTGCAATGCGTTCTAATAAATATATGAATTCAGATAAAACGACATTGTGTATTGGTGGCGATGTAAATATGTTTGAAAGCCGCGTTCGTGAATTTATAAAATCTGAATTTTTAGCAACAGTCAAAGAAATTGTCCATACCGCGCCACGCGAATTTTGGCCAAAGCACATATCTTTGCGTGATACAACATCGCGTTGGGGTTCGTGTTCAACAACGGGGACAATATCTTTATCATGGCGGTTGGCGTTTGCACCATATGATGTTATGCGATATGTCGTATGTCATGAAATGGCGCACCGTCAACACATGGACCATTCAACTGAATTTTGGAAAACAGTATCAAAATTGTATGGTTTCGGTGTGGAAAGGGCGAAAAGATGGTTAACCCAAAACGGTGGTGATTTGTATAAATATTTTTAGTAAAAAAACACTTTTATTAAATAAATGTTTGTGATAGAATAAATACAGAATGAATTATAACTGAAGGAAGGAAGTTATGAAAAAAATCGCAATTTGTTCGTTGTTGGCAGCAGTATTTATTAGTACACTTGGATATGCTGCACCAAGAGAAATGTGTGATCATTTGTCACGATTTGATACAAAAAATAATAATCATAATGCTGGGGCTGATGAATATTTGTTCCCTTCAGAACTTGATTATAGAAAAGCGTCAAATACACCAAAATATTATTATTGTGACGAAGATAAACCACATGTTTATTGTGGACAGAACACTTATGTAAAGGGAAAATGTTTTATGGGGGGGTGTACTAGTCAAGATAGATATTTCAGATGTGAAACAGATGGAAATGATCGTTGGATAGAAATAAATCAAAAAGATATTGGTAATTATACAAAATGTACAAACCTTACAAGGGGTAAAGACGACAGTGATAGTTTGGCGGGCAGTTCCAATGCAGAATCAAATGATTACGTTTTCCCAGACCAACTAGAATATAATATAGCGGGTGAAAGAGAATATGGAATGGTTTATGAATGTGATGATACGACATCTAATACCGCATACTGTAAGATAGGAACATATATTACATTGCCTGCGGGTCATTATTTTCAGCGTGTGCGTGTTCCAAATAAAACAACATACAAATGTGTTCATAATAGAGATGATTTCTGGGTACCAGTAGGTGATGAAGAAGGTGGTGGAAATGGCGCTTCTGAATGTAAAAATGTTGGTGATGTTATCGGTGGCGAAGTAAATTGTTCGCTCGGTTATGGTGCTCCAGATACAAAAACTGGTGATAAATGTGTTCAGGTTTGTATCCAAAATAGAGCAAGCGGTACATTATTCGCAAATTATTTCATTAAAACATGTCCTGCAAGCAGACCACGTGGTGTTGTTAACAAGAATCTGGAAAAAGAATATGTCATTCCAAAACCATTTAATTATTACAGCAAATGTGAAGCGAGCAGTGTAGTTGATGCATGTGCTAAATATTCCAATAATGCAGAAGCTTATGCATGTTGTAAATATAAAAATGCAAACTGGAACGAAAAAACAAATAAATGTGATTGCAAAAAATCAAAAGCTGAATGGAAATGGGATGCAAAAAAACGTAAAGGTATCTGCAAGGTCCCTGGAAATACAAAACCAGATGATGACGATGATGATAACGATAATGATGACGAAAATCCAGTTGATCCAAACAAATCACAACAATGTTGGTATCAATTTGATGGTGAATTAAGATGTGCAAATGGTGCATACATATCACAATCAACTGGTTATTATGTAGAAGTCAAGGGTGATACATGTGAATCTTTCAAGGCTAAATTCGGTAATGACAAAGCATTTATGATGGCAATGTTAACCAAATTCTGTTCACAACAAGGTTCAACCCCAGTTGTCCCAGATGATCGTGCGTTCAACGCAGCAAAAGACAGCCTTAATGCTTTCTTTAACAATGCAAAGAACAGCGCATCTGTATGGAAGAATTCAGAAGGTAAATTTAACACAGCGCGTCTTGCGTCCGATTTAACAGCCGGTGTTGTTCTTGGAACCGTTGGTGGTGTTGTATCGGGTGTTGTTATCAAAAAGAAACAAGTTGAAAAAGGTTTCGATGCCTTGCATTGCACCGTCGGTGGTCAGAAAGTTGCTGATTGGGGTGATGAATTCAACATCGGTTTAAGAAGATAATAGAAAAAGCCCACGAAAGTGGGCTTTTTTATTGCAAAAATTAAAAATACGGTTTATAATAAATATATGATGATTATGAATATTGTATCTTTTTCATCTTTCTTGCATCACGCCCATATGGGTGTGTGTTTCTAGCGTATTGATATTTTTTATGATATAATTACTGTTGAAAAAACAACAGAAAACTTTCGGTTTATTAAACAAAAAAAAATAGGAATAAAAAATGGATTTAAAACCAACAAAACCTTTGAGCGGATTTATAGAATTATCACCGGCACAACAACGTTGCTTTGATTTTTGCGCAAATAAAATGCAACGCGTTTTGCGTGGTGCGGGCTTTAATCGTCTTGATTTGCCGGCCATTGAACGTGCCGAGGTTTTAACCGACAAAGACAATTGGGACGAAATAGAAACTCAAATTTTCTTGTTCCAGAAAGGTGATACAAAAATGGGATTGCGTTATGACGGAACCGTCGGTTTATCAAGATATGTCGCAGGTCATCTGAATAACTTGGTTTTCCCATTTCGTGCATATCAATTCGCCAGAAATTATCGTGGCGAACGTCCACAACGTGGTCGTTATCGCGAATTTTGGCAAATGGATATTGATATATTGGGTATCGAAAATTTATCTGAAAATTATGATGCAGAAATCGTTGCTACATTGTTAAAGGTCTATGATTCAATTGCTGATTATGTCGGCGGGGTCAAGGTTAAAATTGGCAACCGCAGATTTTGGAACGCAATGTTTGAATATCTGAATTTGACCACAGAACAAAGCAGGGACGCTTTCGTTTTAATTGACAAACGCGATAAAATCAAAGATTTTGTTCCGGCTTTGACAGAAATTGTCGGTGAAAAATCAGCCAACGAAATCGAAGATGTTTTTGTCAGCGGTTATCAAAAATTCGCGGATAAATCTGAAAAATTGTCTGCTGCGATAACCGAAATGGACGAATTTATGGAAATATTGAAATCTATGGGCGTAAACAATGCCGAAATAGATGTTTCCATTATGCGTGGACATTCTTATTATACGGGGATAGTGTTTGAATTTTTCTCTACTAAATTCCCAGAAATGTCTGCAATTGGTGGTGGCGGACGCTATGAAAATTTGGCATCTAAATTTTCCAAAACTAAAATCGTTGGGGTGGGGGCATCTGTCGGAATTTCAAGATTATTGGTGTCTTTGATGGACGAAGATAAAATTGATTTGTCTGAATTTGAATATAACACAGATGTTGCCGTTTTGGTTATGGGTAAACAAAATGTTAAATATTCAATGAATGCGGTTTCAATATTGCGTGAAAACGGAATTGTCGCGGTGCCTTATTTGGATACCGATAAAAAATTCAAGAATCAAATTGAATATGCCGATAAAATAGGGGCAAAATTCAGTATGATTATCGGTGATGACGAGGTTTCCAACGCAACTGTATCATTGAAAAATATGAAGACAGGCGAACAACAAACTCTGTCTTTGAATGACGCTATGAATATAATAAGGGGCTAATAATATGATTATCGAACAAAAATTGCTTGATATTCAGGCCAGAGCGAAAGACATAGAAACCAAAATGAATTCTGGTGAAGTGTCTGGTGATGAATTGACCAAGATGTCAAAAGAATATTCGCGTTTGTCTGAAATATTGCCACTTATTAATCAATATCTGCAAACGGTTCAGGGTATCAAAGATGCAAACGAAATGTTAAATGACGAAGAATTAAAATCTATCGCAAATGAACAACTTGAAACATTGAACCATGAATTGCCAGAATTAGAACGCAAATTGCAAATTGCTTTGTTGCCACGTGATGATGCGGACGATAACAGCGCGATTATGGAAATCCGTGCCGGTGTTGGTGGCGAAGAATCGGCACTTTTCGCGGGTGATTTATATAATCAATATAAATCTTATGCGTTGCGTCATGGCTGGAAAATCGAAGTTGTCGAAGAAAATGCAACTTCATTACACGGATATAAAGAAATCATATTCAAAATAGAGGGCGACGGTGTATATGCCCGTATGAAATTTGAATCTGGTATTCACCGCGTGCAACGTGTTCCAGAAACCGAAGCGGGCGGACGGATTCACACATCTGCGGCATCTGTTGCCGTCATGCCAGAAGCAAAAGATATCGACGTAGTCATTGACGAAAAAGATATCAGAATCGATATTTTCCGCGCATCTGGGGCGGGTGGACAACATGTTAATAAAACAGATTCTGCGATTCGTATAACCCATTTTCCAACGGGAATTGTTGTAACATGTCAAAACGAACGTTCGCAATTACAGAACAAAGCAACCGCGATGGCTGTTTTGCGTGCCAGATTATATGAAAAACAAAGAAACGAACAAATGAACGCGTCTAATTCTTCGCGTCGCAGTATGGTCGGCAGTGGGGACAGAAGTGAAAAAATCAGAACTTATAATTTCCCAGAACAACGCGTAACCGACCACCGTATCAAATTGACATTGTATAAATTAGATGACATTTTGGCGGGGGGTGAAGGTTTGGACGAAATGATAGATGCTTTGATTTCCGCAGACCAATTGGAAAGATTGGCAAATATGGAATGAATTGAATATTTATTGCTGTTATAAAAACACCCCGATTATTCGGGGTGTTTTTTTGTGAGAAAAAACACTTGTATTAAATTTATGAATTTTTTAATATTTATATATCAGAAATAAAATTCTGATGACAACAGGGCGTAAGAACCCTTCATTTTCAGTGTCCGTGGGGACATAAAACGCCTCCAACTTCATTATGGTTGGAGGGTTGCGAATAATATCGATAACGATAAAATAAGCACGCTATTTTCTGAAAATGATAGTTCTTAACCTCCAGCCGCCCTTATAGTTATAAAGGCGGTTTTTGTTTAATTTAACAAAACAAGGAAGGAAAGAAATCATGACTCAAAAACTATTCTTAACATCCGCACTTGCAATGGGTGTGATAGCACCGGCAATGGCTGAACCAAGTAATACCGGCTCATTTCCAAATGACGGATATATGCAGGAAGATTACACATATACCAATGCGGCAACCGAAGCAAATATGGGCGTGTACGAGGGGACGGTTAACGCCACCGCAGAATATACAGATGATTTATATAACATCGTCGCGGGAAACTATTTAGAGGCAGGTTCCGAAGATGAAAACGGAACACAATGTACAGCGGGTAATTTCTGTCCTGGGTTAACAAATGCATTGTATAATGAAACCACAGACCAGGGATTAAATTCATGTTCCGACGCAACGAACGGAATATACACATTGTCCGCGGCTGGCGCATCATCACAAAACGAATGTTATCGTGAATGTACAACCGCGGATGTTGCACATTCAAGGGGAACAATGAACGGTGGCTATTATTACGGTGATAATAACCAATGCGAACCAACAGATTGTGAACACGGTTGGCATTTGAAAGCAGAAACTTTACATGATAAATACAGTTTGACACCAGGATCTAGAGAACAAAGATATTACTCATATTTTGATAACAATGGTGTATTACAGTTTAATCATCCTGCAAATATTACAGCAAGCGACTTTAATTTGTCAGGAACAGAGGAAAATGTATGGGGAGTAGAGTATGTTGAAGGATTTGGAGCAATAAATGGTTTGTGGCGTTGTAGTAAAAGCACTCAAGGATTAAATGATGCTTGGTCAGAAAATACATCTACTGCCGTAGATGTAATTGATGAAATGGATCAAAGTGGTAAACATTATTGTTGGTGTAAGATTTCTGAATATAAATTAACATCTGATAATATATGGGTAAGTGCCAACAGTTCTTATTGGGCTTTTACAGAACAATTATATAATTGTAAAGGAGACTGCCCTGAAGAATGTGCTCGTCTAACTGCCGTGAACGCTGGTTTTCGTGAGGTTATGTTGTCTTCTGTTTCCGTCGGTTTGGCAACATGCGAAGCGAATATTATCAACATTAATTGGTATAATGCAGATGCGGCGGATATATCTGCGAACAATGCGGGTACCGCCACATACGACAGCGATATCCGTACCCCTGTCAAGGCACAAACCATCAAGGGTAAAACATTCCGTGGTTGGCGTTTCAGCAAACCGGAACAAACCAATTTGCCATAATCGGCAAAAACCAATTGGCATACCGCTTTGGTGTGTCAATGAAAGGGAAATCATGGTTCTCTTTCTTTTTCCTAGGCACCCCGATTATTCGGGGTGTTTTTTTAGTCAATAAATCGAACCGCTTAAAAATTCCCCTCCACCGGAGGGGAGGACCACATAGTGGTGGGGAGGGGTCAAATAAAAATAATAAATAATAAAAAATCGGAACCCTCCCTGTCTTGCTGGGCGCAAGCCACCCCTCCCAAGAGGGGAATTTAAGATTCTGGAATTTGTCCCAATAGAAAGGGCATCTCTCCATTTTCCTTTGCACCCCCGTTTCGGCGGGGTGTTTTTTATAAATATTTTTATTGTCTTAGATTTTATTTTTTTCTATTATGAATATCATGAGAAATAAAAAGAAAATAGATTTAGATAAACCAATTGTTATGGTCGGTTTAATGGGGGCGGGTAAAACAAGTGTAGGGCGCGCGTTGGCACGAAATCTGGGCATCCCGTTCGTTGATTCTGATAAAGAAATTGAAAAGGCTGCCGGTTGCAGTGTTGTTGATATTTTTTCCATGTATGGCGAAAAAGAATTCCGCCGTGTAGAAGAAAAAGTTATTGAAAGATTATTAGACACCCCACCTTTGGTAAAGGTTATCTCTACAGGTGAGGGTGCATTTATCACAGATGCGGTTCGTGAATTGGCGTTAAAGCGGACTTTGACCATTTGGTTAAAGGCTGATTTGGAATTGTTGGTAAAACGCACTAATTTCCGCCAGACACGTCCACAATTATTAAATACTGATTCTCGTCAGATTTTGGCCCAACTGATTAAAGAAAGATATGATATTTACGCAATGGCTGATATCATGGTCGAAACCCGCGACGAAAATATTCACAAAACATTGAACAAAGTGCTTTCGGCTATCGAAAGCCATAACAACAAAAAGGATGAAAAATGAAAATAATCTCTGAATTCAAAGCTTTTATTAACAAAGGCAGTGCAATTGATATGGCTGTCGGTATCATCGTAGGGTCTGTCATGACCAGCGTCGTTAATTCTTTGGTAAAAGATATCATTATGCCACCGGTTGGAATGTTGGTTGGCGGAATCGATTTTTCACAATGGTTTATTGTGTTGGGTGGCGGTGAAGCCGGTGCACATTATAACACAATGGCGGCGGCTACTGCTGCGGGTGCAACAACATTGAATATTGGAACATTCTTGAATTCTATAATCAGTTTCTTGATTACAATGTTCGCTATATTTATATTTGTGAAAATTGTAAATTCTGCACGTGCCAAGGCACCTGTTACAACACGCGCATGCCCATATTGCCAACAATCTATCAGCAAATTGGCAACAAAATGTCCATATTGTTGTTCCGCGGTTAAACCAGAAACAATAGAAGCGGTTGGCGAAACAGATTTAGAAAAAGGCCTTAAATCAATCAATAAACATGTTGGCAAGGTCGCAAAAATAGCCAAAAAAGCAGCAAAAATCAAATAAAATCGCTAAAAAAGCCCAGAAATCTGGGGGTAAAACCACCCAAAACAGGGTGGTTTTTAAATGAAAAACGCGGATATTAACAGATATGAAACAATTTATATAAATCGGGCAGAAATCTGAATTTATAAACATATAAATCAAAAAACAACAGAAAATATATCTGTAAAATACAAAACAACACACAATTTGATGATAATTTTTATAATAATTATTATATGTATAAATGCGCCATTTTATAAAGTGCCAGATTTCTGCGGGGGACCGCCGTTTTTTAGTATACTATAAAGGCGCATAATGTATATTATGTATAGTTTAACATATAAGAAACGAGCAAAATAACGATATTCATATAAATATGCGCCAAATCGTGTTTATGTGATTATGTATTTGGATTTGTTTAACCACAGATTTGTTTTTATTTTTTATTTTTATAAATTATTTTTTAGAAAAAAAATTTTTTCTTAAATTATTTTATTATAAAAAATTTTTAAGTATTTGTTTTTACTGTATTTTAAATTTTTTCTGATTTTTTATAAAAAATATAAAATTTAATGAAAATGACCCTATTTTTCATCGACCAAAATATTTTTAATCATATATTTATATATCCATATCGCTCTAAATTGATTGTTGTTGTGTGGTTAAATTCGATGTTTTTATCAAAATTTATTAAAAAATCGCCTGAAATGACCGAAAAATGGCGGTTTTTTTGCGGTTTTTGACGGTTTTTTTACACCAAAAAACATCAAAAATTAGTGCTTTTTTGTTTCCGGTCTGGATGTGTGGGTATGTTGGTGATGGCGCGGAATACATATTATATGGCACATATTTTTTGTGTGCACTTATAAACTATACATAATAATTATTTGAAAAGTTAAATTGTTTTGTTATGAAAAATTTTTAAGTGTCTGATTTTACTTTAAAATAAATTATTTTTGATTTTTTTGCTTTTTTGTCTGAATTTGTATGTTTTTTTATATTTATAATATTTTTAGTGGTGTGTTTGTGTTTTCTTATATTTGGCGTTGTTAAGCGGGATAAAAACTGTGTTCCGTTTTTTATTGTTTTGTTCGTATTTGTTGTATTGGTATGTGATTTTTTTATGAACAACAGATAAAAACATGGTTGTATACAGGAATTTTTTGATATAAATAATACGGCAATATGTAAATGTATATTTAATATAGTGTTGAAATATCTATAAAAATATATGGTATAAAATTTTGTCCGAAATCACAGGTGTTTTTTCTGTGTTCTTGTGGTTGAAAATTGGCGGTTTTTTACTTGAATTTATGCTATATTGAATATAAAATTGTTGGGTAATTACAATATAACAAATGGTGGTTATTATGGCTGATGATGTAAAACACATAGTTGAACGCGAAGCAAAATGGCAAAAACGTTGGCGTGATGCTCGTGCGTTTGTTCCGGTTAATGACGGTTCAAAACCTAAATATTATAATTTGATAGAATTTCCTTTCCCAAGTGGTTCGGGTTTGCATGTTGGTCATATGTTGCCTTATACCGGTATGGATGTTATGGCGCGCTATAAACGTATGCGTGGTTTTGATGTGTTATATCCAATCGGTTATGATTCCATGGGAATATCTTCTGAAAAATATGCAACAAAAATTGGCAAGCACCCAAGTGAATCTGTGGCAGAACTTATCAAGATTTTTGAAAACGATATTTCTATTATGGGGTTGTCTTTTAACCCAGAATCAAAATTGGCGACATCTGATCCTGAATTTGTAAAATGGACACAATGGATGTTTATTCAATTTTTCAAAGCGGGACTTGCATATAAATCTGAATTGCCAATGAATTGGTGTCCAAATTGTAAAACCAATTTGACCAACGAAGAATTGGAAGACGGAAAATGTGAACGTTGTCATGGACCGGTTGAAAAGAAAATGAAACTGCAATGGAATTTAGCTATGACTAAATATGCAGACAGATTGATTGACGATTTGGCTTTGGTTGATTATCCAGAACAAGTCAAAACACAACAGATAAATTGGATTGGTCGTTCCCATGGTGCAGAAGTTGATTTCAGGGTCAATGACGATATTATGACTGTTTACACTACCCGTGTTGATACTATATTCGGTGTGACTTTCTGTGTGTTGGCGCCTGAACATAAATTGGTGCAAAAATGGTTAGATGACGGTTTAATCACGAATCCAGACGAAGTTAAAAAATATATTTCAGATGCGCGTGCTAAATCTGAAATTGAAAGAACAGATGTTACAAAAGAAAAAACAGGTGTTGAATTAAAGGGTATCAAGGCTATAAACCCATACACAAACAAAGAAACACCGGTGTTTATATCTGATTATGTGTTGGCTGATTACGGTTTTGGTGCAATTATGGCGGTGCCTGCACATGACGGACGCGATTATGCGTTTGCAAAAAAATTTGGTCTGCCAATTGTTCAAGTTTTAGCTGGTGGAGATGTTTCAGTCGAGGCATGGGAAAACGATGGCGAACATATCAATTCTGAATTCTTGAACGGTATGGATAAAGAAACAGCTATCGCAACTGCTATTAAATACGGAACCGAACATGGGTTTGCACGCGGAACAACAAAATACAAATTAAAAGATTGGGGTTTTTCGCGTCAAATGTATTGGGGTGAACCAATTCCATTGGTGTATTGTGAAAAATGTGGTTGGCAACCTGTACCAGAAGATGAACTGCCAGTGTTGCAACCATATATGACAGATTATAAACCAACTGAAGATGGGGAAAGTCCTCTGGCCCGTGCCACAGATTGGGTAAATACAAAATGTCCATGTTGTGGTGGACCTGCAAAACGCGAAACAGACACCATGCCACAATGGGCTGGTTCTTCGTGGTATTATTTGCGTTATCTTGATTCCAAGAACGACAAAGAATTTTGTTCTCGTGAACAAATGGAAAAATGGTTGCCAATTGACCATTATAATGGAGGTATGGAACACACAACGCGTCATTTGCTCTATTCCCGTTTTTGGTACAAGGTTTTGCATGATTTAGGTTTTGTTCCAGGGGTGGAACCTTATAAAAAGCGTACAAGTAATGGTTTAATTATGGCTGCAGACGGAACCAAGATGTCTAAGTCTCGTGGAAATACAGTGCCGTCATCTGATGTTGTAAATCGTGCGGGTGCCGATGCGTGTCGTATGGCTATTTTATATCTTGGCCCATGGGAACAGAGTGCGAATTGGTCTGAAAATACCCTGCGCGGTGTACAGAGATTTTTGTGGCGTGTGGAAAGTTTGTCTGACAATTTGACAGATGAACCTTTGACTGAAAACCAAGAATTCTTGGTAAATCGTATGGTTGCAGATATAACAGATCGTATTGAAAATATGAAATTTAATACATCTATTTCTGCAATGATGGAATTTATAAACGAATTTTCTGGTGGAAAAATGCCAAAGAAAGCATACGAAATCTTGCTTCAATTGTTGAATCCTTTCGCTCCACATTTGACAGAAGAAATGTGGGAAAAGTTAGGACACAAAGAAATGTTAGTCTTTACCCCATGGCCAAGTTTCGATGAAACAAAATTGGTTAAAAATGAAATGACAATCGTTGTTTCTGTAAATGGTAAACGTGCAAAAGATTTTGTTGTCCCAACAAATATAAGCGAAGCTGATTTAATTGAAACTGCAAAACAAAACGCAACCAAACAACTAGAAGGTGCAACAATTATTAAAACTATTGTTGTTCCAAATAAATTGGTGAATTTTGTGGTGAAAAAATAATCGCCCTGCTTTTTTTGTATATATAAAAGTATCTGTTCTGGTTTGGGACAGATATTTTTATATAAAAATAAATATTGACAAATAAATATTTTGTATTATATTATAGTGTGTAAGATAACAAAGGGGTTAATATGGCAAATATAGAACCAGGTTCACCACAATGGGAAAGCATCTGTGTAAGATGTGGTTTGTGTTGTTTGGTAAAATATACAGACAAATTAGGTAATACTTTTTTGACTGATATCCGTTGCGATATGTTAAACCCTGAAAATGGTTTGTGTGGTTGTTATTCCGCAGATGTAAAAGACCGTAAATCTGGTTGCGATAGTTGTGCTGCACATAATGGTTCTGTGTTGAATTGGGAAACTTTGTATAATGATTATGTTGTTCCTGGGTTTTGTGCATATGTGCAAAAATTCGGTAATCATGAATTGGTGAAAAAATGTGCCAAGCGTCCAGATATATCATTGAAAAATACAATTCCAGAAAGCGAAGTTGGCGGTGAAGGTATTGCGGGTCATGTAATTTCAGGGTCTAATAAATTCTTTAAATATAACCCGCATGTCAATGCACAAAGGCACGAATTAATGAAGAATTTTTTCAAAGTGAAATAAAAAAACGCCAAACGGCGTTTTTTTATTTTTTGATATTTAATTTATTTAATCTGCGAACGCGTTTTTCACAATTATCAAATGGGCTTTCAAGGAAAGCTTGAGCACACAAAAAAGCCTGTTCTATATCAATATCGTCTGCAGCCAAAGCCAAAACATTTATATCATCATGGAAACGGTCATCACGTGCCTGACTTGGTCTGTCGCAACGAGATGCGCGTAAATGATTATATCTGTTTGCAGCAATTTGCATACCTGCACCTGTGCCACAAATTAAAATTCCACGTGATTCAGTATCTTCCAACATTGCGTCTGCCAATGTTGCTGCAACATCTGGAAAATCAACAGGTGTATTCATATCTTCCACCCCAAGATTTACAACATTATATCCAGCAGCCATTAACATTTCATACAAATATAATTTTACCCCCACCCCACGATGGTCAGACGCAATATAGACATGTGAAATTTCTTTATTTGTCATCTTTTTTGCCCTTTTCTTTTTGTACTTTTGATAATTTGCATTCAAGACCGGTGTTTCCCGTGATGTTCAATGTTTTATAGAATAATGTTCCCTTCATAGTCGCGTTTGCGAAAACATTTGCGGTATTCACAGTGGCATCGCCCTCTAAATTTCCGTGTAAAAACAAAGTTGTTGTATTTATATTGCCGACAACATTGCCACCACGCCCAATAACAACGGTTGTAGCAGATATGTCGCCATTAACAATACCATGAATTTGCACAGTGTGATCTGTCTTTATATCGCCGTTTAACACACAGCCAGCCCCGACAATTGTTGGTGATTGTTTTTCATCTGCGTTTGTAAATGCCAGCATATTTTCCCTTCCTTTTTTTAATTTTCTTTTACAAATTTAATAGGATTAAATGGTGTCCCCTTGTATCTGATTTCATAATGGAGGTGAGGCCCAGTTGAACGGCCAGAAGAACCGCCCAAACCAACAACTGTACCAGGTCTAACCCAATCACCACGCGAAACCATAATTTTTGATAAATGCGCATATAATGTGGTGAACCCAAGTCCATGATCAATTTCAACGGTTGTCCCGTACCCAGATCTTTCGCCAGCAGAAACAACGCGACCCGGTGCAACAGCATATAATTCTGTTCCGATTTTACCCGCAAAATCTATACCTTTGTGGTGTTTGTTTTTACCTGTAAATGGGTCTTTGCGCATACCATAATTAGATGTGACAATTGTTTTTTCAACCGGTGTACCGAAAGGTAATATTTCTGTTAACCTTTTCAGACCATGCCATTGTTCAATTTCTTTTGCCAGTTTTTGATATTTTTGATTGGCTTTTTTGCTGATTTGAATTGGTACGAATTCAGAACCAATATATTGGGAAGAATATTTGTTTGCTTTTTCTATCAGGCCTTGTTCAGTCAAGCCAAGTTTTGAAATGCTGGCATTTATGCGTTTCATTTGTTTGCGTAAATCAGAAATACTGTCATATGCTAATTTTGACACAGAATCAGTGATTTGTTGGTCTGCATCAGATATTTCTTTCATTTCTTCCATGATTTGAATGTTTTGCTGTTTCAAAGTGTTATTTTCGTTGCGAACCAATTCAAATTCTACGGAAATTTCAGACATTTTATCAAATTCTGGGGTGTAATGTTCATCTTCCATCATTTCAGCAATTCTTGTCTGCAAGAAATCAAGTTCCCCCAAAATTTTAGATTTTGTATTTAATAAATTTTCTTTTTCTTTGTCTGATAACTTAGATTTGTCAGCCTTTAATATTTTATCATCTGTTATATTCAGATTTTTAGTCAATTCATTATATTTTTGTAAATATATTTTTAAATCAGCCATTTGACGACTGTGTTGGGTACGAACCTGTTCCAATTGAGCGGTTCTTTTTTGTAATAAAGGTCTGTGATAAGTATATATGTATGTTGCCCATGCAGCCCAAATTGTCATGGTAAATACCATGCAAAATTTTGTAAAACGGACAAAACTGCTTTGTTGATAGGTGTGAACTTCCCCGTCGTTTGTGTCCATTAATGTGCAATCACGTGGTGGAAATAATCTCGTGATTAATCGCCAAACAGCCCGAAAAGGCGCGGTTATCAGTTCCCACAGGGACGAAAAATATCTTGCGATAAAACTTATCATAATGTCCCTAGTGTAGACAATAAAGAGTCAATAGTCAAGCCATCACGCAAAATAGCTTCGTTGTTCATAGATGTTCCTGAAAACAAGGTTGTTCCTGTTTTTACACCCTGTTTTGCGCGAATTAAAACGCGTTCAGCTGAATTTTTTGCACCGAACAAAGGAAAAATTTGTATGTTTCCAAAATGCTTTTCATTCAGAACAGATATAATTTTATCAATTGTTAATGTGTCAGATATTATACAAAAATAACCGCTTGGTTTTACCCTAGACGCACTTTTTTTGACCCAATTTATAATATCTGCGTTGTGGTGCGCATTATGTTTTGCGGGTGTCCCATTGAAATAAGGTGGATTTGTGACGACGCAATCAAATGTTTTATCGGTTGAAAAAGTATTTATATCTGAATTTATTAAATCTATATCAGCATTATTTAATTCTATATTTTGACGGCAATCATTTAACATTTCTTCAGAAATATCGATACCTGTTATTTTTGCTGATGGGTTGTGCGCATGTACACACAAAGCCACCCCGCCCGTTCCAATTCCGACATCCAATACGGTTTTTACACCATCTGGGACAAAGGCAGCCAACCACACAGCATCGCTTGTCGGGTTATATATGCCACGGTGCATAATAACTTTTCCGTTTAATAATGTAAATTTTTCTTGTTTTTCTGACATACCTATATAATAATTCAACAAAATGAAAAGGCAAGTTTATGTTTAATGAATTTTCTGTATTATCGACTGCAATCAGTTCTTTTAATAATTCTGCATTGGTTGCGCCATTTTTCTTTTTATCAGGAATTTTATCTGTTCCTTTATTTTTAATTGTTTATTTGTATGGTCGTGATTTTGTTTCCAAGATTGGTTGGGGTGAACAAAATCTTGAAAACCAAATTGGCTTTTGGATGTCTGGAATTGTATTGTTGTGGGTGCTTTTATTTGGTGGAAATTACGCGGTAATACGTGATGGTATATCTTTATTGCCTGTGGTTTTGAGTATTGTATTATTTGGTTTAACAATATTGTTTATTCAAACCGGAAAACAATTAAATTATATTGAAAAAATCAGACATTATAAATACAGATGGTTGGTGTTATTTGCCCTGTTGTTTTGTGCTGGATTTTCAGCAATGCCACATTGGTATAATATATTGTTAAATGTAGCCTCTGTTTTATGTGGAATTATATTGGGCAGTCGTTTAAGAAAAAATATATCTGTGATTCCGTATTCTGTGATGGTTTCTTCTGTTTTGTTGATTGCGGTTTTAATGCAACCTGAATTTTTCAGATTTGGTCAATTGGGCAATTTAACAACAATTCATGTGTTGGCTATGATGATAACTGGATTTTTTGCGATAACTTGTTTTGCGACAAAATATACAAACGCGCGTCAAAAAATTCACGAAAGCGCATATATCAAATTAAAATGGTTGTTCAGAATTATGTCTTTGTTGGCATTGGTTTTGTTCTTTATGACTGAATCTGTACCGGTATTTATTGGGTTAATGATTGCGACCATGATGTCCGAAATGTTATATATTTATCACAGCAAAGGTATAAAAAAAGATTTGTATAAACAATCATTTGCGTGGTTTATTATATGTTTTGGAATAATATTGGTTTGCCCTGTTGTTTCTGCAATCGGCATCGTTTATTTAACATTTTTACAAAATCTTGCAAAGCCTAAAGATTTCGCAGATTTGTTATAATTTGTTATATTTATTGAATAACAATTTTTAGCTTTTTAATATAAAATTCCATTAGAAAATTAACAAATAAAACAAATGGAATAAAAAAATGGCAACTATTATTGACCCAAGCGCAGTTATTCAACCGGGTGCAGTTATCGGTAATGACTGTAAAATCGGACCTTTCTGTATTATCGGACCAAATGTGGTTTTGGGGGACCGTGTGGAATTGGTTTCCAATGTGGTTATTGGCGGAAAAACATCTATCGGTGATGATTCTATTGTGTATCCTTTCGCTGTGTTGGGTGTAATGAGCCAAGATTTAAAATGGCAAGATGAAGCGGCTATGACTGGTTTGCGTATCGGTAAAAGATGCCGTATTCGTGAATATGTAACAATTCATTCTGGCACACCTGCATCAGATGGAACAGAAATTGGCGATGATTGTCAGATTATGGTTAATGCGCATGTTGGACACGATTGTAAAATTGGAAACAGCGTAGTTATGTCAAATTTGGTTCAGGTTGCTGGCCATGTAGAAGTTGAAGATTTTGCAATATTGTCTGGCGGTGTGATGGTTTTACAATTTGCTCGTATTGGACGCAACGCGTTTATTGGCGGAATGAGTGGTGTTGGTAATGATGTTTTACCATATGCTATTTATGATGGTACACGTGCGGTATATCGTACAATCAATCGTGTTGGGTTAATGCGTCACGGTTTTACAAATGAAGATTTGCATGCAATTCATTCTGTATATTCCACAGTATTCGGTAGCGATGAAGGAACTGTTTCTGACAGATTAAATAAGATTCGCAAGGAAGTTAAAAACAACAAATATGCAATGGATGCAATAGATTTTATTGAAAATCGTTCTAAACGTGGAATTGGAACTGCTAAAAATGACGCTCACTAAGAAAATATTTATTATTGCTGGCGAAGTATCAGGCGATGTCTTGGGCGCAAAGATTATGCGCGAAATGAAAGGTGTATCGTTTGTTGGTATCGGTGGTAAAAATATGGCTGAATATGGGCTTGTATCTATATTTCCGATGGGTGATTTGTCCGTCATGGGAATAACAGAGGTTATTGCCCACGCAAAAACATTAAAGCGCAGAATTAATCAAACAATAGATGCGATTATATCTGAAAAACCAGACATTGTATTAACAATAGATTCACCGGGGTTTGCAAAAGCCGTTGTGTCTGGTGTGAAAAACAAAAAAATTCTGAAAAAAACTAAATTTTATCATGTGGTTGCGCCTCAGGTTTGGGCTTGGGGTGAAAAGCGTGCAAAAAAATATGCCAAGATATTTGATAAATTATATTCATTTTTTGATTTTGAAGTGCCCTATTTTACCAGATACGGATTAAAAACTGTCGCGGTTGGACATCCAATTGCAGACGGTCTTGATAAATACAAATCTGACAAAAATAATAAAGATAAAATCATAACACTGGTTCCGGGCAGTCGTATGAACGAAGTTAAAAAATTATTGCCTGTATTCAAAAAAACTGTGGATATGTTGGTCAGATGCGGATATAAAGATTATAAATTTATTATTCCAACGGTTGAAACAACAGAACAATTTGTAAAAAATAATGTGAAAAATTGGACTGTAAAACCTAAAATTGTTCCGTCAAATCAAAGATATAGCGTTTATGCAAATACTTATATTGCCATTGTGGCCAGTGGGACTGTGTCTGCGGAATTGGCGATAATGCACATACCAACAATCGTTGTTTATAAAATGAATATTTTGACGGTAATGTTGGCGCATTTGTTGTTAAAGATTAAATGGGCATCTTTGGTAAATATTTTAATGAATAAAACAATTTATCCAGAATTATTGGGGCGCAAGGTAAGCGCTGAAAATATAATGGAACATTTGCAGAAATTGACCTTACCTGCAGAAAGAAAAAATATGATTCAAGAATTAAAACAAGCTGACAGTATGTGGCGAATTCATGGTGAAAACCCTGCTTCTATAATTGCAAAAGATATTTTGCATAAATAAAAATTTTTAATAGTTTTATTATCTTATATTGAAGACTTTATTCTTGCACACTTTAACTGTCGACCGGTTGGTGTTGTATTTGTGGCCTTGTGGTTAGGAACAGATAATTCAATGATCTGTATTTCTTCCAGTGTTTCTTTTTGATTATCTGTTGAATCGTTTGAATCATCATCGGTCGAATCGGTTGAATCGTCTGATACAGTCAGGGTTGATGGACATAATTTACCGGTTGAAGACATCGTTGAATTTTGACACCAAGATATAATTGTTTCGTCGCTTGATAATTCTCTTGATAACAAAGCTTCTGAACAGGCTGGGTCAGCACCACTATAGACGCTTACAGAAGCGATTGGCAATAATGGCAGACATATTTGAGAACTACCATTTCTGCTGCGCAATCCACCATTTTCCCAACATGAACAGGCACCCCAAGAAGTCACATCAACTTTGCTGCTGTAATTTGCAGGACATATATCTTCTGAATATCTTAACCTGTATAATGTTGATAATGCGTTTGGCTGGTAAACTTTTTTGATTTGGAACAAACCGCCGTCTGTTTTTGTATCCATTTGACATGGAGCGGAAAGTTTGTATCCATATTGTTCAATATATTGGTGTTCAACAAAATAACCATTCAAAGCATCACATTGAGTTGATAAATTATCAAGAATTTTATAATAAATTTCTGTGGCAACGCCACGGGTTCTGGCCTGACGATCATCATTGTTGGTTGTTCCATTGTCAGAAATAAATTTATATGTTTTTGTAGAGGTTTCGTCCGTATATCTGTCAAACCCACCAAATACGCGTTCAATAATTTCTGGGTCACTGCAACCTTCTGTCTCAGATAATTCTTGGGCACAAGGTGAAATAATCTTACTTTTTGAATCGTCAGATTCATCTGTTATTCGGGTATATTCCGAACCGTCTGTTGTTTTGTAATCGTATAAAGAGAACCAATCTATTGCTGAACCAGATTTAAATAATCCGCTGTATGGATAATAGAAATTTTCATAACCGGTACCGCCAAATTTATCAAAACATTGTTGCGCAACTGAACGACAAGCAGACACAGAATCTGTAAAATCTTTGTTAGCAAGGTATTTTTTTACGATACCGTTTGCACTGGTGCTGTCTGCGAACATATTATCGCAAGAATCTATATAATCTGCGCACATTTTTTTCGTTAAATCTATCACACCTGGTTTTAAATTAAGGCTTGATTCATTTGTTAATGCGGACATGGCGCTTGCAATTGCAGATTGTTGGTTTTCATAACAGGCACTGACCAGATTTATACAACTGTTTTCAATTTCTTCAACTCTGGCTTGTTGGGAATAATAAATGTCAAGCAATGCCCTGTCCAGATATTGAGACCACACTTCATCGGCCTTGTCAGAACATTTATTCAAAGCATCTTGGGCAAATTTTTTAGTTTTGTTTTCAAAGAATTGAACAAAATTTCGATTGCTGGATAATTGTGATAATTTTTGATCTTTTATATTTTCTGTGTTTTTAAATGTCAATATTTCTGCTAATTTATAGAAGTTAGCAACCCCAATCAAAGGTTCACCGGTTGTTACATCTATGTATTGTCCATAATCAAGACATTTATGATATTTTGCACCACAAACCTGTTCGTTCTGGATTGCCTGTTCTACATTAACAAGACATGTTGCAACATCATCGGTGTTTTGTTTTTGATGGTTTTCGACTCGCGCTAAATCAAGCATTGCGCTGCTCTGCTTTGTGGACGCTTTCAATGTTTTTTGTTGTTTTACCAATGCAGATTCAACGGTATTACAATCTTGTTCGATTGCCATTAAATAAGCATTGACTGCGCGTTGCAAAGATGCAGAATTGCAATCTTCACTGACTGCATTTCTGCAATTTGGATAAACCGCTTTGTATAAAGTTGAACCATTATAAGACGCGATAATTTGACCAGAATCTTCCATGCCAAAGGCATTTGTCATATCGGTTGTCATAGAAACGCTGTTTAAATCTTTGTATTTTCCGCCAACAGATGCCTTTTCGCCCTTGATAGCATTCATAATCGCGCTTAGTAATTGTTTTGATGCAGATTTGTCTTCGGTCAAGGCATCTTCGCCCTCAGACGCAGTTTTCATTGCTAAAGCTTGTTCGCGGGTCATACCAACTGTTTCAAGATTTTCTGAAAACTCAGTTAAACGTTGGCTGACCTGTTGGTATGTCTCAGATACAGTTTGAAAATCAAAAACACGATCATTGCAAGAACATCTTCTGAAATTGTCGTTTTTCATCTGGCAGAATTGATCCATACAGGTAAAATATGCCTGTTTACATTGTTCGTATGCTGCGCCAGTTTTTGTTTCGGTTTTTTGAACGGTCTGGGTTGCTGCTGCACGAGATACAACGCGTGTTGTTTTACTTGGTTGTGCGCTTGTTCTTGTGGCTGTAGTTTTGGTTTTTGGTATCAATACACTGACAGGTTTTGCTGCGCGTGCCGACACAGTTGTATTAACCGCATTTCGAGATGTTTTTGTTCGTGTTTTGGTTGGTGTTATTGAAACAGTGTTTGTTTTTCCACGAGATGGCGAATTTGCAGTGCGTACAGCAGATTCCGCATCAATGATGCAGAACGCAGAAATCATAATAAAAAACAGAATTTTCTTCATCTCTTTTTAATAATAGCAAAAATATAAAATCTAGAGCAAGTAAAAATGCACATAAAAATATGAAAATTTTTAATAAAATATATATTTTTCTTGTTGCAAAAAAATTTAATATGCGTTATTATCTGTCTTGCTTTAACGGGCATATGGCGGAATTGGTAGACGCGCTAGTTTCAGGTACTAGTGGTAGCGATACCTTGGAAGTTCGAGTCTTCTTGTGCCCACCATATGTTAAAGGTGTGCTTTTGGGGTTGTAGCTCAGTTGGTAGAGCGCTGCGTTCGCAATGCAGAGGTCGTGAGTTCGAATCTCATCAGCTCCACCACTAAAAGACAATGTTGTTAAAGTAAAAGTCCTTGGGGATATGGCGGAATGGTAGACGCTGAGGACTTAAAATCCTTTGATCATTGCGATCGTGTGGGTTCAAGTCCCACTATCCCCACCAAAAAAATAACCCGCACATTGTGCGGGATTTTTTATTTCGATTATAAATTTGTTTTTGACTTTTGTTTCTTATTTAGATAACATACCACCTGTTCTGTTTGGATGTGTGGCTCAGTTGGTTAGAGCACTACGTTCACATCGTAGGGGTCGGCGGTTCGAGTCCGCCCACATCCACCAAATTTTCAGCTTTTTTATTTTACGGACGAGAACCGCAGGTTCGGAGACGATAGTTGATACAAACAAGCGATAGCGCAGTTTGTATCTTACGAGTCGAAAGGGACCCAACATTTATGTTGGGAATTTACAGTCCGCCCACATCCACCAAATTTTCAGCTTTTTTATTTTACGGACGAGAACCGCAGGTTTTTGGTGAATGTGGTGCGTTTTTATCGTTGTTTAATTGTTTGTATTTGTGCCAACAAATTATCCAAACCAGACATTTCAGATAAAGCAGTTTGAAGTGCTTTTTTCTTTAACAATGCAGTGCGAATCAAATCAATTTCTTCAATTTGTTTGTCTGCATTTTCTTCTGATGTGACACCTTGGATATTTTCATTGACTGTTTTATTTATCAATTTAATAAGGGCTTCAACTTGTTTTTGTGCAGTTATAACATCAGGCAAATTTGTAATTGGTTTTTCTTCAATCACAGCAGGTTTTTCGCCCTCTTCTTTTGTTTCAACGCCGGCTTTTACCTGTTCTATTTCTGCGTTTGTTGGACCTTTTACCTGTTCAATTTCTGCGCTAACTGGACCTTTAACCTCTTCGAAATTTTCTGATTTAGCTGCTGGTTTAACTGGTTCTTTACCAGAACGAGTTTCCGCAGGTTTTTCAGATTTGATTTGTGCTGTTTTTGGTTGATTGAATTCTGCCCATAAATCATCAACATCCAAATAGTTTTCATTTGATGCTATATCAGATGCAATAATATCTTTTCCTTTTGCATCTTTGCGAAAGGCTGCATATTTGCATACCCTGTCGTAATCGTTGCCTTTTTTAGTTTTAGTGTGTTCAAGGAAAAATGCAGTGCAAACATAAATGTGTTTTTGTGGCAAATATGTCCAAACAATGCGTTTATTGTCTTTGTTTAATGTGTCTGTGACACTTTGTACAATACAATATCCGTCTTTTCTTTTGATGTATGCTAAAGGTCTTCTGGCTTCTGTTGTCATATCTATAATTTGGATATGGCCAGAACCGTATGTTTCGTTCAAATCAGCGTTCAAAGAGCGAATATTATCAATAACCGCTTTTTTCAACATTTCGTGTTTGCCACATGATTTACAGATATCTTTCCACAAACTTTTTGGAATATATTTTTTGATTGTAATAGGAACAATAGAAATTTCTTTTCTTGATACCAATTGTTTTCTTTTTTGTGGTTCTGATTCAGGTTGTTCTTCTGTCTTTCTTTGTTGGATAGAAGGTGTTTTATATGACATTTTAGCCAATGTTTCTTGCAATTTTTTAATCAAACTGCCTATGTTAGAACTGGAAATACATTTAACTTCTGTGTTTGTCACAGGGTCTGTATAATATTTAACCTGAAATGTCTTGAATATTTTGCGGATTTCCTGTTCAAGTTTTGTTTCAGGTAAATCAAAACGCATAATGAATTCATTTCTGAGACATATTTTCATGATGTCGTTTATAGATAAAACATCAGAATTTTTTATATTCTTTGTTTCTACAGGTTGAACAGGAACCGGTTGAACAGTTTTTTGTTCAGTTTTTGCAACCTCTGCTGTGGCCTGTTTTTCTTTTGTTTTTGCAACAGATTCAACCAATGCAATAACAGATTCAATTGGTGCTTTTTCAACCACAGGTTTTGTAACTGTTTTTTTCTTTTTTTCTTTTTTAACAGGTTTTGCAACAACTGGTTTTTGTTTTTTTACAGGTTCTGGTTTTTCTGATTCTACATGATAATTCATTGCGTCAAAATTAACAAATATGCTGTTTGTGTTTCTGGTAAAAGGATTTTTAAGATAGTCTTCAACCGTTATATCTTCTGGCCCTATGATAAGAGCTTTTGCAGAATCAGTATTAACAGATTCAGACAAAATAGAGTTTTTCATTTCAAAACCAGCGGCAAAATGTACATTTGACATATTGACATATTTCAAGGCTTCGCCTATAGATACTTTTTCAGTAATAATTAACGGTGTTTTTGCGTCATATTCACCATAAGGTAAATTTTCCAAATCAACCATTATTGTTTTTGAGCCAATTTTTGCTTTATACAATTTTTTTGCCATGATTTTTATCCTTTTTATTAATCATATGGATAAATATAATACAAAAAATATATTTTGTCAATAAAATATATTAAATATATAACCACCCTTTTTTGGGGTGGTAAAATTGTGAAAATTATCTTAAACCTTTTGCTTTACAGCAAGCACTGGCGGCAGATTTCCAATCTGCATATGTTGCAGATGCGTTTCTTAAATCACGCCAAGGTTGCCAAGAATTGCAATTTTTTTTATCTTTGCCGGTGCATTTTACATATCTGCGCAAAGAACAAGTTTCATTTGATAATTTGCCGGTATCTGTTGTGCATTTAACAATAACATTTTGGTTTTTTGCGTCAAATTTACCTATTTCCTTTGTAGATAAAACCTGATACGCGGACGCATTGCCGCACATAATAATAATTCCAAAAAATGTAATTAATATCTTTTTCATTAAATCACCCTTCTCTGTATATCTTTATTATATTAAAAATAATCAAAAAATACAATATACTTTTATTCTGTTGGTTGTTGGTCTGAATTTGTTGAGTTTTCAGATTCTGATTTCTTTTTATATTTATTATTTGGGTCGTTTGTTTCCAATTCTTTCTGGGTTCTTTCCCATGTTTCTATATCGCCAACAGATTCTGTAAATTGTTCATTTGTTGACCATGGAATATCGTTCATAAACAGATAGAACATTTCGCCCTTTGGATCGTCAATATTTGTTTCGTCCAAACGAATTATTGGGTGTACAACATAAATATCAACATTACAATTAGCGCCATGTTCAGATTGGAAATCATTAAGAGTGAACGCAAATTTTTCTGCAAAATCCATTGCTTGTAAATATGCAGCATCATCATCAGACGGGTCTGTGGAATTACCGACCCACATTAACCACATTCCATAATTTACAACATTATCTTGGCCTTCTAAATCGTCGGCGGACAGCAAGCAAAATGGTTTAAATTCAATACCATTAGAAAATTCTTGGGAAGTTGTAGATGTTTTATCATACATATCGCCAATAAAAGATACAGCCCCATACAAGAAACCCAATTTGCTTTCAATTTTTGTTAATCTGGCACCGTGTTTTAGTGTAGATTGAAACAGCCAATCGCGAGCCTTGGTTGAAAAACCACTCATTCCGGCACGGGCAATTTTATCAGCCTTTCTCATGGTTTTTGCACCACCATTTACGGCTTTCACTGTTTTTCTGTATGCGTTCATTTTCTTTAAAGAGCGAGAAAAAATATTCCCCGTTTGTGGTCGTTGAAACGCGCGCAGACTGCGACGATATTTCATAACATCGGTCAAAGCTTCCGAAGATTCTTTATATAATTTGACATTGTCGCTGTTTTTAACCATTTTTTCAGCTTGTTCTTCAAGCGGTTTGATGGCTTCTTTTAATTCTTTTTGACGATCTTTTAATTTATCAGCATTTTTCAGTATATCTTCTGTTATGTTTGGGTCGATTTCTTTTGCAGCCTTTAAAATTTCTTCAAGTTCTTTTCTGTTTTCTGCTATATCATAACCCTTGTCTATATTTTTAAGGGCTTTTTCATATTTTTTTGCGTTTTTAAGATTTTTTTCAATTTTCGCAATATCGTCGGTATGTTTTGAAATTTTTCGCGCAACATCCATATATTTTTTAACATCGTCTAATTTAGTCAGCGATTTTATAGATTTTATCAGATTTTTTGCACCCCGTGTTGCACGCAAGGATTTTAAAGCACCGGTTGCAATTGCACCACCACCGGCAGTCACAACAGATATAACTATATCCATTGCAATTTCTGCATACATAACCCATTCAAGATTTATATCCCCCGCGACATAATAATCATTTGTGTCTTTTTCAATATCGACAACTTCATGTACGACTTGGTTTATGGTGTCTGTGTCGTTTGCCCATGCACTGCGGCTGGTACAAAAATAGCCATGTGGATAAATCTTATCTATGTTGTCATTTATGTATTTTATTGAAACTGTGTTATTTGCATCTTTGCCAACAAATTGTGATAAAGAATCGTGTTGAACAACCAATATTCCATACCATGCAGGATCGGTATGAATATATTTTCCGCCATCTTGCGTGTCAAATATATTTGGACTGTCGTCGCCATTTGGCAAACTGCGTTTACGGGCCAACATTAAATGTTGTTTTAAAACCTTTGGTTGAGTTGTGTAATTTATGGTGATTTCGCGTTTGCTGTTTGGAAATTTATAAATAATCGGGTCAAAAATAATTGTTGTAGTATCTTGAACAGATTTTATTTCAGGACATGCTAAAACCTGTTCCAAGACAGACGCATCTTGCATGGTGATTTGTGCCCATGCCCGGACCTGAGCTTCGTCTGTTTCTGAATCAATTTCGTTTGAATGTTTCAACAAAGCATTAGAAAATATTTCATTTGCACAATTTGTTGAATGTGTGTTTCTGTATTCAGTAAGCAATTCTTCCATGGTTTGTGGTTTTGTTTGTTCTGCATTCGCGACAGACAAAAACACACAAGGTGTTATTGCAATCTTGAAAAGTAAAGACAATATATGTTTAATCATCTATACGAATAAATTCTTCTATAATCAAACTGGTTGATGGTTCAAGTGTGTCTGGGTCATAAAGGAAAGAACCGAAATACATATCAATATCGTCTTCGTTCCAATCGCAACCATGACGACCATTTTTCTGGTTTGTTAATGTTTTAAATTTGTCTTGCATTTCGCCTTGATCTACAACATCTTTACGGATTTTTTCTTTTACTTTTTTGTATTGTTCTGGTGTCAAGACAAGTGGTTTTCCATTTTCCATACTGTATAAAGTGTAATCTTTTTCATTAACACAATATGTTTTGCCTAATAAAGGTTTGAAAACCTTTACATTTAAATCGTCGGTGGCTTGGTCGTGGCCACATACAGCATAACATCCTTCGCCATAATCGACATCTTGGCAACCGATAACTTCTGTTGAAGGTTCGCTGTCAACCAAAGACAATAATGTGCCCGCAATTTGAACACCATAGGAACCTTTTGTTGGTGTTGAAACACTTTTTGCAATATTTGAACCGAATATTTCATAAATCATACCTGTAACGGCACCTGTTTTAAGCAACATATGTTTTTTGCTTATTAAATTTTTGCCAAATTGTTTTGCTGCACGTCTTAATGTGCGTTTAGCAACTGCTTTTCCTGCGTTTCTGCTGATGTGTTTTAAACCAACTTTTGCAGCACCGGCTGCGATGGCTTTACTGCCCTTTCTGGCTAAACTTCTGCCAGTTACTTTTAATCCAACCTTAGCGGCACCTTTTGCAAGTGCTTTTAACCCCGTGCCAATTGCAAGCTTTCCCGCGGCAGCGGCAGCACCAGCAGTCCCAAACGAGAATATTGCAGCAACAGCGGTACCTATCCACATTACTGTATCTATACTGATTTGATATGAACGATTGTTTTCACAAACCAATGCACCGTGTCTGCGTTCAGCCGCATCAAGAACAGTTGATATTTGAATCAAGATTTCGTCCCAATCAAGTGAAATTTTGTATTCTTCATCTTCTACTTCACCAGATAAATTGATAAGCCCCGCTTTGTATTTCGATAAATTATCATTTTCAGATAAAAAATTATAAACAAATTCGTTGGTCAACACGACAGAATGATCTTTCTCTTCTGCTGTTACAAAAGCGGTTACCAATGCGGTTAAAAATTCTCTTTCTGCTTGTGTTTGTGGATTCAAAAAATCAACAATTTCTTGCACCAATGAATTTTGTTCACCTGTTAAATTTGATGTTGGTGATGAAAGGTCTGCATTTGCTGCAGCCTGAGCCGCTTCGAGTCTTTGTTTATATTCTTTACACGCAGGGTCATTTAAATTACCCGGACAAAATTGGTTTTCATTTTGAAATTCAGGAAACACATATGCGCTTTTTCCGGCGAATGGTTCATAACCCGCGCGGGCATTTGCCATGCGCTCTGTAAAAGACAAATCGGCATAGGTTTCAGGAAAAGCAGTTGCGGACAGTTGTTCGCTGTCCGCACTGTTTTGTTGTTGTAATTCTTGTAATTCCTGCGTTCGCTCGTTTATTTCCTGTTGCCACTGCGGGGTTTTTATTTCATATGGATTTTTTATTTGGATATTATTGTTATTATTATTCAAATTTTGGTTTGGTACGGTTGCGGTTGGAAATGCCACCTGACGATTCGGGGCGTTGTTTCCAAATTGTGAAACATACGATTCGTATACACCGTCAATATATCCAGAACACGCAGAAACATAATTTGCCCCCGGTAAATTGGATAATTGAACCATTATAGATGGACGAATATCCGCCAAAGATGTTTCTTTGCAGTTATCACGCGCCATGCATTGAACAGAAACCAAAGATTGTACCACCTTGAAACAATCGTCCGCTGTTAAATCAGCACCCTGA
The DNA here is from genome assembly GCA_946623825.1 of uncultured Alphaproteobacteria bacterium. Classification (GTDB taxonomy): domain Bacteria; phylum Pseudomonadota; class Alphaproteobacteria; order Rs-D84; family Rs-D84; genus Enterousia. The sequence goes on along the minus strand of CAMORN010000003.1, from coordinate 31,700 downwards.
ACATATACGGGTTGTGGCAAGCGTTGATTATAAGGTGAACTTGGGGTCCAAAATGGGTTTGTAGAATAATTTTGAACATTTTGAATTTGCCCGTAATTAGAAAAAATAGATGATGCGGCATTGGCAGAAAATGCGCAAAATCCGCACAACACAAAAGATAATAAAAATCTAAAATATTTTGTTTTCATCTTTCCTTTATTACCAATTATAACAAAAATTGAATTATAATTAAAGACAAAAATCCACCAATTAAAAAGAAAGGTGCAAAAGGAACATATTTTTCCTTTTTTATAAATCCCCAAATGTATGATAACAGGCATGAAACAGCCATCGCAATTGCAAGTCCGATTGTTCCCAACCAAATTCCACCTGCCCCCAATAGTTTTATATCGCCCATACCAATTGGTGGGTATTTTTCTTCTTTCTTGATTTTTTCAAAGACAAAACCAACCACCAACCCCAGACAGTAGCCCGTTGCACCGCCGATAATTGAATCTGCGGCTGTTATAGGCCATGTAAAAAATGTTGTGATTAACAAACCTGCAAATAAAAATGGAAATAAATACACATCTGGGATAATTCGGCGTTTAAAATCTGTTTCTGCCATACGATATGCGCAAAATATTGACCCAATTAACAGTAAAGAAAAAAATATATAAGAAATCATGTTTTCCCTCTTGCGTTTCGATTCGTTTTTATGATACAATTATATCAGATACAAAAACAAGGACTTTTTATTATGAGCAAAGGCTGGAACGAAAATATGTTAAAAAAACTTAAATCTTTGATGGGCAAAGGTTTATCAACTTCCGAAATGGGAAAAAAATTAGGAATGTCTAAAAATGCTGTGGTTGGCAAATTGAACCGTTTGGGTTGGAATGCCAAGGCAACAGAAAAATCAGACAAAAAAGCCCCTGCTAAAAAAACTGTGGCAAAAAAAGAAGTTGCTAAAAAAACTTCTGCCAAGAAAACAGAGACCAAGGTTTTAAAAAAGACTGTTGCAAAAACTGTTAAAAAATCAGAAACCAAGAAAGTTGCTAAAAAAACTTCTGTTGCACCAAAAAAAGCAACACCAGTAAAAAAGGCAACTGTAAAAAAAGTTGAAAAAACTGCACCAAAGAAAGAAGTTAAAAAAACAGTTAAGCCGGCTGTCGAAAATAAAAAAACAAAATCTGCAAAAGAAGCAGTTGTTGAAAAGCCTGTAATTAAAACAGCGTCTAAGAAAACAAAGAAAGATTTAGCCTTGCATGAATTATTGATTCAACATGCTTTACAGATGGCGAATCTTAAATCTGGTCAGTGTCGTTGGCCAATTGGCGATCCTGATTCTGATAATTTCCATTTTTGTGGTGCTCAGGTTTTTAACGGGAAACCTTATTGTTATGAACACTGTCGTCAGGCATATCAATTCACACCACCAAAGAAAAAATAAAAAAACGGGAGATTCCAAATGATTGGAGAGAGAACAGATATTTCATCTGAAACAAATTATGGTGATTTAGTTATGCATTCATATTTGATAGAAAACAATCAAATAAATGCTTTCTATGATGAAAATGATACGCTGATTTTTGTCGTTGATAATACTATCACCGAAAAAAAGCCAAATGTTTTGTTGGTTATAAATCCAGATGGCGATAAAAAATGGGATGAAATTTTGTCCAATCAATATGGGGTTGATTTAGAAACTATCCGTCCAAAGCAGGATAATAAATATCAAAAATTGGATATTGAATATTCTGGATTAAATGTCTATGAAAATTTAATCAACGCATTTGTTGCAGGTGATGATATTTCTGATGATATTGTGCAATTGAATATTTTGCGTGATTCTGCGGCCCGTCACAGTGCAATGACCAGATTAAATGTTGCAAATGAAATTATTACAAAGACAAATGCAACAATTGTTCGTACAAAAGAAACAATTGTTAGATTGCAAGAAAGATTGAAATCTTTGCGTGCAAAATTATCTCAGCAGAAAAAAGAAATTGGAAAAGTTCCAACAAAACAATCTGCGTCTAAAATTTTGCGTATTGAATCTCAGATAGATGCAACAAACGAAAAAATTAAACGCGCTAAAAAGCGTCTGGAATCTGCGCAAAAAAGATTAGAAATTGCAACCGTTGATGCTGAATTGGCTAGCGATTTGTTGAATCAACCAGAAACACAGATTGTTCGTCAGAACACTGCCCCAAAAAGCAAGGCTGTTTCTGTCGCACCTAAATATGAGGTTGTTGCAGAACCAGAAGACAACGAAGAAGAATTCAATGAAGATTTAGATGAAGAAATCGAAGAAGAATCTGATATCAAACCTTTGTTTGACAAAGATCCTGAAATTATGAATGAAGAAATCGCGTTCAAACCAATCAGTTTTGATACACCGGTGTATTCGTCAGAATCTTTGACTGAATCTGTTTCTGAAAAGCCAGTTGAACCAGAACAAAGTATTTCTGAATTCCAAGAAATTCCTGTTCCAGAATCTTCGGTTGATGATTATAAAAATATGATGTCTGTTGAAGAACCAATTCAACCAATTGAAACAACAGAACCAACACCTGAAATTGATTTTGTTCCGCCTGTATTCGAAGAAGAATCTGCACCATTGGAAATTAAACCTGTTGAAAATGTCTTGCCAGAGGTTCCAGAACAAAAACCTGTGCTTGAAACATTTACCCCAATAGAACCAATTGCAGATACACCTGTGGAAGAACTTGTTGCAGAACCAGAAGAATCAACGCCGGTTGAAGATGTAATAAGACCGATGCCACCGGTTCCACAAATAGAAGAAACACCAAAAACAGAACCACAAAATCTGCAAAATTATATGGAAGTAGTCAAGAAAGAACATTCTAAACCTGCGTTCATATATTATATATTGTTGTTGATTTTGATTGTTTTGTCTGTGTTTACATTGTGGGTATATCAAAAGAATATGGATACAACAACCCCTGCTTTGGTTGCACCGGCGGTTGAAGAACAAATTGAAGAACAAAAACCTGTCGCAACGGAACCACAAAATGTCGTTGTTGATGGTGATGAAGTGTTTGTTGATGTTGCACAACCGGTTGTTGCAGAGTCTGAACCTGTTGTGGAAGAAACAACACTAACCCCAGAAGAACCGGTTGAAGAATCTGCATTTGTAGATGAAGAACCATCTGAACCAGTTGTTTTAGATGCTGTTCCTGCAAAAATAATGACTTCTGGTCTTGTTGTCGAAGAAGAAGTTGATGAAGAACCAATGGAAGAACCTGTTGCGGAACCGGTTGTTAATAAGCCTGTATTCGAAGTTGCTTCTAAACACGATGATATGTTTGTTTCGGAATCACAACCAGAAGAATCTGATGTTGTACAAGAAAATGTGGAAGAAACAGGTTTTGTATTTGAAGAAGAACCTGCATTTGTTGATCCTGACGATTTGTCTTATGATGAAGAAGAAGCACAATATCAGGCAGAAATGGAATACGAAGAATAAAAAAACCGCCATTTGGCGGTTTTTTTTATTTAATATTTTTTTATTGTTTTTCGATAACAACCATTGCAGCTGAATAATCAGATTGGTCTGTGATAGATAACATAATATGTGCATTTGCACCGGCGATTTCTTTCAACAGATTTTTTGCACCACCAACAATAACCAATTCTGGACGGCCATTATCATCATGGTCAACAGATATATCAGAAAAAGAAATTTCTTCGCCAAAGCCTGTGCCTAATGCTTTCAATGTTGCTTCACGGGCAGCCCAGAAATTAGCAAGATGTTTTTCAGCATTTGCAGAATCATTATCGGCGTATTCCAATTCTGTTTTTGTAAAGATACGTTGTTTTTTAAATGCAGACCAGTCGAGAAATCTGTCGCTTTCCACTAGGTCTATACCAATTCCAACTATCATTGTGTAGCCTTTCCTTTTGTTATTCTTTATGCGAATACTAGTAATATTTTACCGATTCGTGCAAGTAAAAAATACAAGCCTATATAAACAGGGTTTTTGCGTGTATTTTTTGTGTTTCAAAAAAAGTTGATTTTTGCTGTTTTTATGATAAAATTCTTACGTTTTATAAGAAGTGAATTTTCCAATTAAAAAAAGGAGAATGTCATGTTTGACACAAAAAAATTAAAAACATTCTCTTGGGTAAATGTTGGTAACCCAGACCATGAAGATTTTGAACGTTTGTTAACAGATTACAAAATAGACGAAGATACTATTTCTGATATTTTAGACCCTGATGAACAACCTCGCCTTGAATTGGAAGACGATTACAAGGTTATAATTGTTCGTTTCCCTATTGCAAACCGTGAAATGGATACAACATGGCATACCGAACCATTGTCTATTATTTATTCAAATAAACATGTTATAACTGTTTGTCGTAAAAGATGTGATTTGTTGGATAAAATCAAAGACGAAGAAATGAATACGCGTGAAACATTCATTTTGAATATTATTTATTATATTGCTGAATCTTATCTGCGCGCATTGAAAGAATTAAACAAGAAAGTTGTAAATTCTAAAAAAACATTACAAGAAAATATCCGTAAACAAGAATTGATGCAATTATTGGAAGTAGAAAACGCATATACTTTATATATGGCATCATTAAAAGGTAATATTGCCGTTATGGATAAATTGGATAAATTGCGTGGTTTTGTAAAAGACGAAGATAACCAAGAATTATCCGAAGATGCCCGTATTGAATTTAATCAGGCTATCGAAGTTGTAACCAGTTACAGCAAGATGTTGAAATCTATCAAAGAAACATTTGAAAGTGTCATTAACATAGATTCCAATACTTACATTAATCGTTTGACAATTTGGAACATTGTTTTGATGGTGCCAAGTGTGGTCGTCGGTTATTACGGAATGAATATGGATTTACCATACGCAAACCATGCACACACCGCATTGGTAATATTTATATGTATCATGGTGTTGTTGACCGGATACGGTTTATACACACTCGCCCGCCGAAGAGTTTTTTAATTAAAATCAGCAAAAAAATCGCCATTTGGCGATTTTTTTATTTTACGATTTTCAATATGTGATTGTAATTTATATCTATATCATCAGTTGGTAATTTTATATCAAAAAATTCAATGTCTTTAATCGTAGATAACCATTCAATTGCCGGCATAGTTGTTGTTTTAAACGCGGCAATGCGTTTCCGTACAGCATTTTCATCCATATCATCTGCACGATTTCCGCCCTCTTTTATTCTGTTTTGAATATGGGCAAACATTTTTTCTTCGGTAATATCTAAAAAGATAATCCGAATATTAAATATGTCGGAATATTTTTCAACCAACCATTTTGCCTGACCCATTGTTCGTGGAAAACCGTCCATGATAATATCTTTGTCTGTTGTGATATATTTTTCAATAATAGGAAATAATTCGTTGTCTTGTAATAATTCGCCACGGGCAATTTTTTTACCGATTTCACTGTCGGTTGGCATATGACGCAAGATATCGCCCGCCTCGACATAATTATAGTTAAAATCTTGTATTAATTTTTTTGCGAAAGTGCCCTTACCTGAGCCCTGACCACCGACAAAAACGAGCATTTCTGGTTTCATAAATACCTCTTTCTTTTTGAATATTTTAACATAAATAAAATAAAAAGTCCCACAAAAAAGTGGGACTTCAAATTTAAAAACAATCAAAAATTATTTTTTGCTATTTTCAATTGCAGCACCCAAGATGTCGCCCAATACGGAACCAGAATCGGCTTCGTTAGCGAATTCTTTAACTGCTTGTTTTTCCAAAGTTACCTGCAAAGCACGGATAGACAATTTAACATTGTTGCCATCTACAGAAACAACAGATGCTTCTACGGAATCACCAATGTTGAATTTAGATGTGTCTTGTTCCGCTTTTTCACGAGATAAATCTGTGCGACGGATTGTACCTTTCGCTTCGCCTGGCAAATCAAGAATCAATTCATCTGGAGTGATTTCAGAAACTGTACCGCAAACAACTGCGCCTTTTTTGATAGTTGTGCTGTTGTTTTCAGCAGATTCTGTCAATTGTTTAATACCCAAAGTGATGCGTTCTTTTTCTGGATTGATGTCCAAAATTTTTGCTGTCACTTCTTGACCACGAACGAATTTTTTCAATTCTTCTTCGTCTAATTTATTCCAAGACAAATCGGAAATGTGAATCATACCGTCAAGGTCTGGTGTCAAAGCAACGAATAAACCAAATTCAGTTGTGTTTTTGATTGGGCCTGTGATAACATCGCCAACCTTGTGAGATTCTGCGAATTCTTTCCAAGGGTTAGGTTGTAATTGTTTATAACCCAAAGAGATACGACGTTTTTCTTGGTCGATATCTAAAACAACAACATTGATTTCTTGACCATTTTGCAAAACTTTGCTTGGGTGAATATTTTTGTTGGTCCAAGACAATTCAGACATATGAACCAAACCTTCGATATTATTGCCCAAATCAATGAATGCACCATAATCTGTCAAAGATGTAACTTTTCCAGTTACTGTATCGCCAACATTGAATGCTTTGGAAGCTGTTTCCCATGGATCTTCTTCCAATTGTTTTGCACCCAAAGAGATACGATGAGATTCTGGGTCAAATTGAATAACTTTGACTTTGATTTTTTCGCCAACATGAACCAATTCACGTGGGTGATTAATGCGTTTCCAAGACAAATCTGTAACATGTAACAAACCGTCAACACCGCCCAAATCTACGAATACACCGTAATCTGTGATGTTTTTAACTGTACCTTCCAAAACTGCACCCAATGAAATGTTTTTCATTGCTTCTTTTTGAGCAGCAGCGATAGTATCAGCTTGGATTGCACGACGGGAAACAATTGCGTTTGTACGCAAAGCGTCCATTTTCAAAATACGGAATTTGTCTTTCAAACCAATCAAAGATTTTGCATCACGGACAGGTTTATGATCAACCTGAGATGATGGCATAAATGCGAATACACCGTTGATATCGACAGTATAACCACCACGAACAACATCGATAATTGTTCCTTCTGGATCAATACCTTCTGCAACAGTTTTTTCCAAATCTTTCCATGCTTTTTCAGCACGAGCCTTTGTATAAGACAGAACTGCGGTTCCTTCGCGAGATTCATAACGTTCAACAAAAACATCGATGATATCACCAACGGATGGAACAGATGCACCGAATTCTTTTAATGGAATGCGGCCTTCTGATTTTAAACCAACATCAACCATAGCAAAATCGCCACGGATGTCTTTTACAGTTCCTTTTGTAGCATAACCCTGCAAAGTTTCTTGTGTGCCATAGTTTTTATCAAACATCTGGACGAAATCTTCGCCGGATAATGGATTAAATAAATCTTTGGATAAATCTTTCATAAGAATTATAACAAAGTTTGCCATCGTCATATTGCTTTTTATAAAAAGACGAGGTCTTGTGGGGTTAATCTTATTGAAATCGTGCCCACCCACGAAATCAAGCGTATTATATAGACTTTTTTTAAGAAAATCAAGCAAAATCAAAAGAAAACGCCCTTTTTATCGGGCGTTTGTAAATTATCTAGCAACATCACCTTTCAATTGTTCATGACGCAGATATTTTGTTAAATATTTATATCCGCCGTCTGCGTGCCAATTAAACATACCATTCCAGTTTTCGTCATTTATAGCAACCTGTGGTAGTTCATAAGGTGTGCGGGATAATTGTTCTTTTACCTGGTCAACATGGTTTTCGTAAATATGGACATCGTGTAATTCGCCGCGTAAAATCCCAGGTTTATACCCCAATTCTTTCGCATACAACAAAAGCAGCATTGCATATGAAGCAATATTGAAAGGTATGCCCAAGAACATATCACATGAACGTTGTGTCCAAATCAAATTCAATTTGCCATTATGAATCAAAATTTGGTGCATAACATGGCATGGTGGCAAAGCCATCTTGCTCATATCTGTTTGGTTCCAAGCGTTCACAATCAAACGACGATTATTTGGGTCTTTTTTGGCAGTGTTGACAACCCATTTTAATTGGTCAAATCCAGGGTTGTTTAAATCATAGTTATCTGATACAACAAACGGATTAAAATGATAAGTGCTGCCAAAATGACGCCATTGCCATCCGTAAATCGGCCCCAAATCACGCGTAAAATTCATTTCTTGGTTTTGTAATTCTTTCTTTTCAGCATCAGATACGGTTTTGCCAGCATTTTTTGCGCGTTCTTCCATCATTTGTAATTTTTTATCATATGAAGGTTTCCATGCATCTATATTTGCCCATTCGTCCCAAATATGGCAATTTCTGTCTTGCAACCATTTTTTATCAGTATAACCATTTATGAAAAATTCCAATTCTGTGGAAATTGTTTTTAATGGTGTGAATTTTGTGGTAATCAATGGAAAACCTGTTGACATATCGTGTTGAAATGTTGCACCCCATGGAATACGAATTGTTTTGATACCGGTGCGATTATCAGATAAAGTACCATTTTCAAGGCAATTTTTAAGAATATCAAGATAGGCCTTCATTTTGTTTCTTCCTTTTTTTTGTTTATTCCCTCTGCCCCCCTTGAATTTTATTTGATAATAGACAATATGAAGTTTTAATTCAATAAAAAAAGCCACTGTTTGTGGCTTTTTTATTATTTGACTTTTTCAAGATTTTCTTTCAATTCAGATATAATTTTTGCGTGTTCTTTTTTGTATGTATCCAAATGTGGTTGTAATTTTTCACGACTGCGCAGATAAGTTCCTTTGCGGTTTTGTTCTTTTTCATATTCGTCATAAATACGCCATGCCCCAGATACAGGTGCATCTGTATGCACAGATTCTTTTGATGGGATATATACGGAACAAGGCATGGTAAATCTTGATATTTCTACGAAAACAGAATGTAATTCGTTAATCGTTTTAAATTGTTCGTCGCTGACCAACATTGCGTCAAAAGAATCTTTAACAAATGCCGGTTGTGGTTTATTGTTGCCTTCGTATATTTTCATGCCACCAAAATCTATGTCAGGATTATCAATTTCACGATAAATTTTAGAAACCAATTGTTCTGCTTTTTGTAATAATTTAACTACATAGATGCTTTCTAAAAATGTAGAAGAAATACGCATTGATTTATATGGTGCAGATAATATGTACAAATTATCGTTGTATTTACGGAAAGCGCCACGATAACGTTTCGGTAAATTTTTATATTCTTGTGCAGATAATACAGGAATATCTTTTGATGTTGGTTGTGTCATTATACCGCATTTTTCAAAAGGTTTATCCAGATATTTTTTATATATTTCAATCAGTTTTTTATATGCCAGTGCGTGCAACAAAACTTGATTTTGAGGGTTTTGGTTTTTGTAATTTATATAATGGGCCCAACATTCGTCTTTGTATGTCAAATAAGAAGTAAGTGTTGGAATATCGTTTATTTTTCCAAAATCATTCCCCTTTTGTTTTGCAAAATTATGTTGCATATCATTGAAAATAGCAATTGGGTACATGGTTTCTATTTTGTATGCGTTGTCACGTTGAGCAACAATATTTTTATATTTATTGCTGTGTTGTGACATGATTTTTATAAAAGTATCTTTAACTTTTTCTAACATTTCCGATAACCCCTATTGTATGTTTGTATTTATTTGTTTTCTTAATCCGTATAAAATCTGTCTTTTTGTGTTTTCAAATGCACGTTCAGCATCAATAACAGCTTGGTGATCAAGACATTTGGTTTCTTTTCTTACGCTGACTACATATTGTTGTGCGGTGCGTGCAACGGCCTGAGCTTCTTTTACAATATTGTGTCTGCGTTTTGCGTCGTTGTATTCATAAATACTGTCTTGTCCATTTGATTTATGTTCAAAAAACAAGAACATACATTGGATTTTATAGAATATATCTTTCAATTTACGGACTGTATCTGCTTCTTTGTCGGTAATAAAATATTGTTTAATTTTACCTGCATCGGAAGGCATTGTCCCATGAATTGCTTCGTATTCAAAACGTTCTATTGTGCCATAGTCGGTTTCACGATGTTCGCAGTCAACTAAATCGTGGCAGATAACAGAATCTGTATAAATAGATTTAATCAATTCGCGTGCTTCTTTCATAAGTTCTGAAAATTTTGCTTTTTGATAAGAACCATCAAAAGCCAGTCTGTATTTTTTAGTAGCTGGTTCTTTTTCAACAACATAGCCTTTTTCAGTCTTTTTAAGTGCGCTGCGAAACCGTTTTGGCATTTTGTTGTATTCAGATTGTTTGATGTATTGTTGTCTTGGTTCAATCACAGATAACGAATTTATATTTGCATAAAAATCAAACAAAGTATCAAATAAAGCACCCCAATATAATAATTTGTTGCGTGGAGTTGCGTCGTAATAAGGTTCTAAAAATCTTGTTTTAGATTTCAATTGTCCTAAAATTTCTTTTTCAATTATTGTTGCAACAGTATATGGGTTTGGGCGACGATATGCTGTGCGGTTTTGTGCGCTTTTTGGTAATTGTTTCAATGCCATCGCATTACGGAGAGAAGCAATATACATTTCTGGTGTACGAGAATAATCGGACACATCAAAAATTTTACCATTTTCATATAAGTGTTGTTTTTGTTTAATAAATTCAGAAATTTTAGACATTAAAAATCCTTTTTTGTTATTTTATAGTATTGTAGACAAAAAAATATAAATGTCAATATGTTTTATACGATTAAAAACCGCCCTATTTTATGGGCGGTTTTAAAGGGTTTTGACCTGAATTATCTGACAGATGCCTGTTTGAACAATTCTTCTGCTGGAACAGATTTTTCTTTCTGTTTAACATGAGTCAACATTGTATCCAGAGCCTTTCTTTCAAATAACATACCACGCAACATCGCAACTGCGTCTTGATTTTTGTTATAGAATTCAAAAACTTGTTTTGGGTCTGGATAGCGTGATGCTTCTGCCCAGATGGCTTGTTGTAAATCATCGCGAGTCACTTCAACTTTGTTTTGTGTGCCCCATTCTGCCAAGATAAGACCCAATTTAACACGGCGTTCTGCTTCTTTCTTTTCTTTCTTTTCGTCCCATTTATGGTCGTGGCCGTGTTCTGCGTTATGATGGTCGTGTTCTTGTTTTGCCATATTTAATTCTTGTTCTACCAAAGTTTCTGGTAAATCAAGTTTAACTTTATCAGCTAATTCATCTAACAATTCGTTACGCATATCGCGTTGGGATGCTTCTGTGTATTGTTCGCTGATAATATTGCGAATATGTTCTTTCAATTTTTCAACAGATTCTTGGCCAACTTCTTTTGCTAATTCATCTGTCATTTCTGGCAATATGTGTTTGCGAACTTCGTGAACCAAAACTTCAAATCTGGCGTCTTTACCGGCTAAATTTTCTGCATGATATTCTGTTGGGAATTTAACATTTACATCAAATTTATCGCCAGCCTTATGACCAATAACTTGGTCTTCGAAACCTGGAATGAAAGCACCACTGCCCAAAATTAAATGGTGTTTAGATGCTTCTCCGCCTTCGAAAGCTTCATCACCAATAAAGCCTTTGAAATCGATAACTGCAACATCTCCGTTTTGTGCTTTGTATTTTTCATCTTGTTTTTCAGCGACGCTGCGAGATTTACGAATGTTTTCAAGAGCTGTATCAACTTCTTTTTCGTCTAATTTTGCAACTTTTTTAACAACTGTGATTTTTTCTAAATCAATTGCAGGCAATGTTGGCAAAATATCAAATTCCATAGAATATTCAACATCTTTGCCGATTTCCCAACCGTCTAAATCAACCTTTGGTTGACCAGCTAAGCGAATTTTCTTTTCTTCCAGATAAGCTGTCATATCGTTATTTAATGCTTTATCAATAGCTTCGCCATATGCAGATGCGTTATATTTTTGACGCAATACGGATAATGGAATATGACCCTGACGGAAACCAGCAATTTTTGCTGTTTTACCAAATTCTGTCAAAACTTCGTCTGCTACTTTTTGGATATCTTCTGCAGAAATTTTGCCAGATACAGAATAATGTAAATCTTTAATTTTTTCTTTTGTGAACATAGTTTATCCTTTGGATTGTAAATCGGGACTGATTATACACAGATTTTTTCGTGAACGCAACATAAACATTTAAAAAAATACTTGACTATATTCTCTGTGTTTTTACAATCAAAACAAAATAAAAAGGATAAAATATGACAAAAGAAAACAGACAATTTTGGAATGCAATGTGGGTAATCTTAAAAAAAGATGTTGCCCCAGCTGTTTTAATTACTGGTTTGGTTGCGTTGGGGGCGTTTTATATGCACAAAAACAAGGATAAATTTGAAGATAATTTTGAAAAAAATAAGGAAACTTGGAATTGGAGCAATAGAAGCAAAGTCATGAATTTGTACAATCCTTTTGCAAAAACAAAATAAAATTTGACAAAACTGTTTTTGGTGTTTATTATATGTGTGTGAAAAATAAAGGATTTAAAATGTCTCAAAAACCAGATATAATAACTTGGAAAAGTTTAGAACGCGCAAACAAGGTTGCTATTATAGTAATGACTGCTGCGTTTCTTGGTATAAGTGGTTTGTTGGTTAATGCTCAAAATAAAGCAAAAACAGTACAAGTTGCAAAAACACAAATGGTACAAAATCCAGGTCGTTAAAAAAATTTTTATTTAATAAAAAAACCGCCAAATTGGCGGTTTTTTGTTTGTGTTCCATATGTTCCACAAATGTTTCATTAACGTTTGCTGAACTGAGTTGAACGACGAGCCTTATGATAACCATAGTGTTTACGTTCAACAACACGACTATCGCGTGTAAGGAATCCTGCAGCTTTCAAAGCCTTGCGCAATTCTGGTTCTGCTTTTTCAAGTGCTTTTGAAATACCGTGTTTTACAGCGCCGGCTTGACCTGATAAACCACCGCCTTGAACCATAGCGATAACATCATATGCGCCATCGCGTTTTGTTATTTCAAATGGTTGAACCAAAATCATTTGCAATACAGAACGTTTGAAATATTTTTTCATTTCTTCGCCGTTAACTGTGATTGCGCCCTTACCTGGTTTCAAATAAACGCGAGCAATAGAATCTTTACGTTTACCTGTTGCATAGATTGCGTCTGACAATTTTACAGATGCAACTGGTGCTTTTGCAGCAGCAGTTTTTGTTGCTGTTGTTTTTGGTGCGGCTGCTTTTTTTGCAGGGGCAGCTTTCTTTGCAGTTGTTTTTGCAGCAGTTTTTGTTGCTGTTGTTTTCTTTGTTTCTGTCATTATTCGCCCCTTTTGTTTTTACGGTTCAAACTTGCGAAATCGATAACGATTGGGTTTTGTGCAGAATGTTTGTGTTCTGCGCCAGCATATACATGCAATTTAGTCAAACGTTTGTTTGCCAATGCAACAGCTGTACGACGACCCATCATGCGTTTAACTGCGTTTGTAATTAATTTTTCTGGTTTTTCAGAACGCATTTGACCCAAAGTTCTTTCTTTTGTGCTACCTGTCCACAAAGAATGCCAGAAGAATTTTGTTTTGTCTGCTTTATGACCAGTCAAAGCAACTTTTTCAGCATTGATAATGATAACATGATCACCACAATCCATGTTTGGTGTCCATGTTGGTTTGTTTTTGCCACGCAAGATGTTTGCAGTAAATGCTGCTAAACGTCCCAATGTGCAATCTGTAGCGTCAATCAGATACCATTTGGCTTCCAATTCGCTCTTTTTTAATGATTTTGTTTGTGCCATTGTTTTATACCTTTTAGTGTTTGTTAAAAATAGCACGCACATTATGCGGCAAAGGCGCAGAAAAGTCAAGAAAAAAATATGTGGTAATATAATACCGTATTTTTTTGTTGTGTTTCAAAAGACAACCTGTCGCAAGGTGGCTTAAAATAAATTATTATTTTTGTTTTTGTGCCCACATTGCCTTGATGGCTTGAAAATGGACTTCATCGTGTTTTAATTCGCCAAACATAAATTGTTTCTTTTGTTTGATTTGGCGCATAATTTTTTCTTTGCTTTCTTTTGACATTTTTATGCGGTGCAACGCATTTTTTAACATAAATTGATTACTTAAAACGTTTATCAATTCTTGGGTTAACATTGTGTCTCCCCGTTGTTTATAAAAGAAAACGACGTTTTCGGATAATTTATTTAAATTTTCATAAAGATGTTCAGCCCATTCTGTTGGGTATTCGAAATTGCTTCTTTTGTAAAAATCTAAATTGCCGTTATACATATGTGCATATGATATAAACATATCGCGTAATCTGTATGCTTCTTGTTTTTGAGCCTTTGTTTTTGGTTGTGCAACCAATCCATGATATCTTTTAAAATGGCGATTTAAACCATCTTTGTTAAAAACAGCATTAAATAATTTTGGTAATTTATAGTGTGATTTGTTTATAAAATTGGTCTTTTTTGTAACGAAATCATAAAAACAAATTTTATTGGTTTCATTTGAAATCGTCGGTTTAATGTTTAATGGGTCCCACATTTCATCAGCAATAAAATAGTAAACTTTTATTATGTTTTCATATGTTGCATATTGTTCGGGATTTGTTATGACATTATTAATAAAATCTGCATTTGCTGAAAATTTTTCAAAAGGAATTTTTTTGAATAATTCCGCATGTTTATTTGCATATTTGTACAATTTACCCTCTTTTTTACATTTCGTTTGGTATTTTCAGACCCATTAAATCAATTGTGGTTGATAATGTGTCAAAAGCCAATTTTGCAATATATAAACGCCCTGCTTTTATTTCAGGTGCAATATCATCACGCAATATCGGGCAATTGTGATAGAAATTATTCACCAATTGACACAAATCATACGCATAATTTGCAATCATATCTGTTGCACGGTTATCGTATGCAGATAATATAGTGTGTTCAAAATCCATAATTTCTATTAATAAATTGCGTTCTTCATCAGATAATTCAAATGATTCTGGTTTGACAATATCTGAGTTCGCGCGTTTCAAAACAGAATTTAATCTGACGGCTGTGTATAAGATATATGGACCTGTCTTTCCTTCGAAACTTGTAACAGAATTTGGGTCAAAGATATAATCAGAACTTAAATCGTGCATTAAATCATTGAATTTCAATGCTGCCAATGCGATTGTGTCTATGGTTTCTTGGTCTAATTTCTTTCCAGATTCTGCAACGCGTTTATTTACAGCTTCTGTAACCAGATTAATTATATCGTTCAGTCCGGCTGCATTTCCATCGCGTGTTTTAAATGGTTTTCCGTCATTTCCGTTTATTGTGCCATACCCAATATGTTCCAAATCTTTTGCAGGGAACAAATCAGCCAATTCAGAAACACGGAACAATTGTTCAAAATGCAATTTTTGACGTGCATCTGTTAAATAAATGATTTTATTTGGGTTGTCTGTTATTTTACGATAATACAATGCCATAATATCTGTGGCATCATATGGACAGGCACCACGTGAATTTCGGAACATCATTGGTGGCATTGGTGCGTTATCTGTGTCTTTTTTTACAACAATAACTTCTGCGCCATCGCTTTTTTCAATCAAGTTTTTATCACGCAAAATTTTTTCAACAGGCTCTTCGTATTTTGCGGCATTTCTTTCGCCTAAATCATTATCAAACGGCAACATATTTAATTTTCTGATGATTTTATTCATAGAATCAAGAGATACAGGCATATATATATTATATAATGCGTTATAACCAGCATGACCGCGTTGTAATTCGGCCGTGATAATTTGTGCTTGTTCCATAAACGCAGGGTCTTCTTTGCCTAATTTAGCGGCGGCTGGATAATATGTATCCAATTCTTCCGCTGACATTGTGTATTCAGAATAATCTTTTGTTGCATCAAAATCAGGTTGGAAAAATGGCCAATCTGGGTGTAATTTGCGAATCCATGCAATAACCAATCCCATTGAACGCCCCCAATCACCGATATGATTATAAGATATGGTTTTGTGTCCTAAAAATCTGAATAATCTGTTTAATGTATCACCAACAATGGATGTACGCAGATGTCCAATATGTAAAGATTTTGCGACATTATATGCACCGTAATCCATATCTATTATCAAAGGTTTTTCTGCAGACATTTGTTTTGGTGCGGTTGTGTTCTTTAATATAAAATCATCTTTGATTTTTATGTTGATAAAACCTGGGCCCGCGATAGAAACTTCCTTTACAAAATCAAGTTGTTGTAATAATGGCAAATATTCATTTGCTAATTCGCGTGGGTTTTTACCGGCTATTTTTGCACCAACCATAGCAGCATTTGTTGCAAAATCACCAAAATCACGGTTCTTTGGAACATCTAATTTTGCTTCAAAACCCAATTTTTTATTTATTTCGTCTGATACATATTTGTAAAGATTCATGTTATTTTTCTCTTGTTTTAATTATAAAGGTAATACAATACGGACTTTTAAACCGCCTAAATCGCTGTTTTCAAGGAATATTTGTCCGCCATGATTTTCAATTGCTGTTTGTGCGATGGATAAACCAAGACCTGTTCCGCCAGTAAAATCACCGCGTGATTCATCTAAACGAACAAATGGTTGTAAAGCAGATGCTTTTTTGTCGTCTGGGATACCTGGGCCATCATCTTCAATTATAACAATGACAGAATCTTCAGAATCTTGTTCGGTGATTCTCATTTGTTTTTTTGTATATCTGGCTGCGTTTTCAATAATGTTTGTAAACGCACTGGTCAAAGAAGATGGACGTGCATAAAATTGTGCAGGTGTTTCCGGAAAATCTAGAATAATTTCCTTGTCTGGGGCGGCATCGCGTGCAATACGGGTTAACATTGCTGGTAATTCAACCGCCTGCTCTATTTCTGGTGCTTCGCCACGTGCAAATGCTAAATATCCATTTACCATTTCGGACATACGGTCAATGTTATGCAATAAATCTTCCTTGGTTGCGGAATCTGTCTCGACAGCCAGACGCATACGGGTCAACGGTGTTTTTAAATCGTGACCGACTGCATTTAACATATCTGTTCTGGTTTTGTTATATCTGTTTAATCTTTCTTTCATTGTAATCATAGCATTTGCTGCTTCGCGGATTTCTGCAGACCCAGTTGGTTGGAACCCCGGAACATCCATTCCGCGACCAAATTTATTTGCAGCCTTGGCAATACGACGAATACTGCGTGTGTGCAATATAATAAACGGTGTAATCAATATAGATACAATTAAAATTGAACCAAATAACCAGATTAAAAATACTTCTGCACTGGTGGAATAAATACGGTGCATAGATGTTGCAAATGTAGCAATTTTACCGTTTTTTGTTGGTATATCTATAAAAACCAATCTTTTATCACGGTCAATATATATATTTGCTTTTTGTTTTAAACTTTTGTGTAATTCAGATGCCAATGGTCCCGCTTCTAAAGAATCATTGTCATTATGCTTTGGTCGGTTCAAGGAATCATGAACAGTCGTATTTATACCAATACCTGTTGATAAAATTTTGACAGATTGTTCATCGCCCTTGTCTAAAAAATTCATCATTGTTGCAACTTCGCCAGCCAATGTGCGTGCCAATGTAGAATGAACGCGTGTCCAATGATTTCCAAAGAAAGCGTTAGCCACGATTGTTAACGCAAAAATCAAAGGTATTAATACCATTAAAATTGTTCTGGCCAAGAAACTGCGTGGAATAAGTCTCATTTTTATACCGCTTTGTTTTTAGTTATTATTTTATAGCCTTCGCCTCGGACTGTTATTATATCTATGTTTGATAATACACTATTTATTTTATTACGCAAGCGTTTTGCCACCATTGGTGTTGCGGATACTGTCCCCCCAACCGGATTGACAAGGTGTTGCAATAATTTCTTTTCTTCTGTGGACAAAGACAACAATTTTTTATCGTTTGTTTCCGAATTTACAATGAAAAATTCATTTTCAGAAAAACTGAGTCCAACTGGCATTTGTTGTGCCGGCGGAATATTCGCATTTTGTGCCATAATATTGTTTAAACGCAATATCAATTCTTGAAACTGAAATGGTTTTGCCAGATAATCATTTGCACCACCCAATAAACCATCAATTGTGTTTTCAGGCCCGCTTAACGCGGTTAACATAATCACGGGTGTTTTGTTGTTTTCGCTTCTGATTTTTTTAAGAAAGCTTAACCCGTCCATGCCAGTCATCATTCTGTCCAGAATAATAGCATCAAATTGCATACGGGACAATATTTCAAAAGCATCTTCGGCAGATTCTGATTTGACAGCGATAAAACCAGCTTTGCGTAATCCATTTGCCAATGTATCACGCAACATCTTATCGTCGTCAATAACAAGTATATTTTTGGTCATCTGCGTCTTTATCTTATAATATTGCAGTAATAGACCGTTGGGTGAAATTATTTGCCCCATGCCTCTACTGCGTATTCACCTGGTTGAATATTTCTTGCTGGGTCATCAAGATTTGTTGTATCTTTGAATGTTTTAGCACGGAATTTAGAACCATTTGTTGTGAATTCTGTTTTGAATACGATATATCCAGAACCGCTGCCCATTGTTGGTCCCTGCATACCCAATGAATAATATCCACCAATTAAACCATAATCTAAATCAATATAATCTATGTTCAATAACAAAGATACATTTGATACGCCATCACTGGTCAAACTGCATGAAAATTCACGATTGCTCAAAGTAGCCTGTGCATTATTTGGTACAGATATATCCATAATAGTTGGTTCGCAAGAACGTTGGATACCATTTACCAAAAATTCATAAGTCATAGTGACTGTTGCACGGGATAAACCTGTCGATAAATTTACCTGAGAAATTGTGGCCTTTGGTATTTTTACCAATGCGTTTGCAATACCAGAACGAACAGGGAAAGTTATACCAGATTGCAAACAGCTGCGTGAAAATGGGTCTGCTTCACATATATATAATCTTGAATGAGCGTTTGTTAAAAACATATTAGACAAACTGTTAAACAAGAAAGTACGAGTGATACGGTTGTTCAATCTTGTGCAATTAAAATCACGGCAGATAACGGTTGGTCTTTCTGTGAATTGAACCCCTGGATGAAATTGTGCTTCTTCAGAGCGAACTTCATAGATAATTTCATCATAGTCCGTATCGTCATCTTCATTCATGAATTCTGTTTCAGGAATAAAGTTCGGATCGTCTGGATAGGCATAATATGATTGCACAGGAACTTCATTATATATAGTTTGAAATTCTTCGTATGTATAATCTTCGTAATCTTCAGCACGAACATTACTTGAACAAACGGCCATCATTACAGCCAAAAAAATCAGTTTTTTCATATGTTTCAACCTTTCTCTCGTTATATATGAAATCATATACTTAATAAGATAATAGAATATTTTATAGCATTATGTCAAAGCAAAAAATATTTTTATTGAAAATAAATATAAAATTGTTCTATAAATATATTCAGAAAGAAAAAACAAGGTGAAAAATATGATTGATGTCATTATCCCAGGTAAAGCAGGAAAAATACACGCGGTATATCATAAATCAAGCAAAGAAGGCGCACCGTTAGCGGTCATTTTATCTGGCAGTCCGCGTCAGAAATGTCATATGAACGACAGGGTTTCTTACGCGATGTTTCGTGCATTTATGGATGTAGATTTCTCGGTTGTTCGTTTTAACTATCGTGGCGTAAATGATTCAGAAGGTTCAATTGGAACCGTTAATGACAATATGCTTGATATAGCTATGGTTATGAATTGGATTCAAAACCAAAACGAAGAAAGTGAAAAAATCTGGCTGGCGGGTCATCAAATGGGCGCATGGTATGTATTGCAAATGTTGATGCGCAGAACAGAAATTTCTGGTTTTGCGCTGGTTTCACCAGAAGAATCAATGTCTGATTTTGGGTTTTTATCCACCAGACCAAACCGTGGTTTGTTATTACAGGGACAAAACGAAGGCGAAGAAGCACTTGCTTTCGGTGCTCATCTAAAACAAATACTTTCTAAACAGGCAAAAATCGAACTTGAAACAATACATATTAAAAATGCTGATGCGTATTACAGCCAACCGGCAGATTTAAGACAAATGTATAATGATTTAAAGGCCTATGTTGGTCGTGAAAACCTTGGTGAAGACAAGTTGTTATAAAATGATAGAAGATAAAAAACGTTTTTTAGATCCGAATATTCCAGATGAAATGTCTGCTAATATTCGCCCAAAGACATTAAATGATTTTATTGGTCATGATGCGTTAAAGCAGAATTTATCTGTGTTCGTCGCGGCTGCCCGTAATCGTGGCGAAGCAATGGACCATGTTTTGTTATATGGGCCTCCGGGACTGGGAAAAACAACATTAGCACATATTGTGGCAAATGAATTGGGAACAAATTTTCGTGCAACATCTGCGCCTATGCTTACAAAACAAGGTGATTTAGCGGCAATTTTAACAGCATTGGAACCAATGGACGTGTTGTTTATAGATGAAATTCATCGTTTGCCAACCGCTATCGAAGAAGTTTTATATTCTGCAATGGAAGATTTCAAATTGGACATTATGTTGGGCGAAGGTCCAACTGCCAAAAGTGTTCGTATAGATTTGCCTCCATTTACATTGGTTGGTGCCACAACCAGAACAGGTTTGCTGTCAAATCCATTACGCGACAGATTTGGTATTGATTTAAGATTGTCTTTTTACCCTGCTTCCGATTTGGCAAAAATCATTATGCGCAGTGCCAAGATTCTTGGTATGGATATAGATGAAGACGGTGCAAATATGTTGGCTAAATCTTCGCGTGGAACACCGCGTATAGCAAACAGATTATTAAAACGCGCACGCGATTTTGCAAACGCAAATGGTAAATCAGTGATAGATGTTGAAACAATCAAAACCACCCTGCACCAATTGCATATAGACGAAATTGGACTTGATGAAATTGACCGTGAATATATGACATCTATAATTAAAAATTATGCAGGTGGTCCGGTTGGAATTGATAATTTGGCGGCTGTTTTGTCGGAACCGTCAGACACAATAGAAGATGTTATTGAACCATATTTAATGCAAATTGGTTTTGTTCAACGCACCCCACGTGGTCGTGTCATAACCGATGCGGGTTATAAACATCTTGGGTTTGAAAAATAATTTCAGGAAAAAATCATGGAAAAAACACATATATTTAATTTTACAGTCGCGTATGCAGATACCGACGCAGAAGGAATCATGTATCACGGACGCTATATTGAAATTGGCGAACGGGCGCGCACAAATTGGTCTAAAAATGTAGTAATTCCAGACGGTGATTTGGGGTTTGTGGTTCGCGAATTGAATATAAAATATTCTAACCCGTTGTTATTAGGCGAAGATTTTCAAGTGCACACCACACCAATAAAAATTGGTGCTGCGTCTATGGTTATTGAACAAAAGTTCGTGAAAGACGATAAAATTTGTGCTATAATGAATATAACAATTGCGTATATCGGTGGTGATATGCGTCCAAAGGCGATGCCTGACACAATTATTAAAATGTTGGGATAATAAAACAAAAAAGGAAGAGAGATATGGAAAATAGTTTTTCATTATTATCATTGTTCACAGGTCGTGATTTGATGACTTTGTTTGTGTCTGTAATTTTGGTTTTTGCCAGTATTTTGTCATGGGCAATAATCATTGAAAAAATACGCGTATGGCATTATCAGAAACGCAATCCAGTTTCTGTAAAAAATGGCGACAATCTTGACACAATTGTTGATAAATTAATTCGTCCTTTTGATAAAAATTTGTGGTTTTTATCGATGGTTTCTTATGTTGCCCCGTTCATAGGTTTGTTTGGAACCGTATGGGGTGTTATGGATTCTTTTGCATCTATTGGTGTGAATCAATCGGTCAGCATTGGTGTTATTGCACCGGGGTTGGCGGTTGCGTTGGGAACAACTGCATTGGGTTTGATTGCTGCGGTTCCTGCTGCGATTGCGTATAATGTATTTTCTAAGAAATCAGACGATTTGTATGACGAATTAGATGAATCTGTAAAAGAAATGAAACATAAATAATTATCACGGGGGAAAATATGTCTCGCAGACGTTCTGGTGTTTCTGATGGAAATATGTCTTTGACACCAATGATAGATATTATGACAACATTGTTGGCGGTGTTTATGGTAACAACCCCGATGATGACAACGGGTATAGATATAGAATTGCCACGTGCGGGAACATCTGCAATGACTGGCAACGATCACGCAATTCAAATCAGTGTTGATGAAAAAGGAAACTATTATTTATTGGACACAAAATTGCCACGCGATGAAATTGTGAAACGCGCAATTGCAATGCGTGGTGAAAATCCAAATTTATCAATCACATTAAGTGGTGATACACACGCTGATTATGGTGCGGTAATGTCCATGATGGGTAAATTAAAAGATGTTGGTTTTCAACGCGTCGGTTTAAGAACACAAATTGATAATAAATAATAAAAAATTATGAAAGCAAAAACGCAATTTGACAGTGAAAATTTTTTAATGTCCGTGTTTGGGCATTTGGTTTTAATTGCGATTGCAATGTTGTCTTTTTCGGTTGTCGTTGAACGTGCAAAATTGGTGTCTCCAAACCGTATTCAAATCATAGAAATTGATTTAAAAAATGTAAAAATTTCTGGCGAAGAAACGCGTCTTTATAATACTACAAAACCAGACGAAAATATGCAAAAAAAGCCGGAAGAAACGCAAAAAAACACAAAAAATACATCGGAAGAAAAAATAGAGATAAAACAACCGACTATGATTGAAGATGGAAGTAAAAAAACAACTTCATCGCCGGCAAAAAATACAGAAAACAAAAAAACAGAAAATAAACCATTACCACGCAAAAAAACAGTAGTGAAAGTTAACCGTGAAGTCTTGTCTTTGGATCGTACAATGACAGTGTCGGTTATTGATGCTTTGCGTGTTGTTTTAACGCGTTGTTGGAACATAGATAAAACGCGTTCTGGTTTGGAAGATATTCGTTTAACAGCACACATGAAATTATTACCAACGGGTGTCGTTGACAGATTGTGGTTTGAATCAGAATCTCGTGCAAATACTGACCCTGATTTTGCATATGTTTTAGACACTGCAAAATCAGCAATAAAAACTTGCAATCCATTTTCAATGTTGCCACGTTCAGAATATGACAAATGGAAAAATATCAGTGTGACATTTTATCCGTCAACTGGTGAAATTATGTAAAACAAAAAAAATCGCCGTTTGGCGATTTTATTTTTATCAGGTGTTCAATAAGCCGGATTCTGTGCAATTTAATTGCGGGCATAATTAATCTGCAAATTATGTTGCCATAATATGTCAAAGCCCTCTACCCGATTTCTGTAGCGGTGGGGACACACCTTGGAAATCCTATTTGAGGTTGCTGCGCATAGAGATTGCCCGTTTCACCGTAAATTAATACGCTCGTCTCTGTTGCTCTAATCGTCAGATTACTCTGCGTGGCTGTTAGCCACTATGCTGTCCCGTGCAGTCCGGACTTTCCTCTGTATAACGCAAATGCTATACAGCTATGCCCTTTCGCACCTGATGAAATAAATATATCATGAAAAAACGGGTTTTCAATGAAATTTATATATTTATATATAATCACGATTTTTTTTACTTTACACAGTAGGCTATTTTTTTCTAAGATAAAAAACAAGAAAGGATGGAAATCTTAAAAGTGGCTAAATTCTGCCAGTTTTTTGCTATTATGAAATCAACGCTGTTTGCGTTGTTGCTGTGCTTTGTATCCTTGAACGCATTTGCGAGTTGTCCTGCTGGTTATTGGTGTGTCTGTACTGGTGTAGAACCTCAGAAATGTCCAAAAGGTTCTTATAGTGTAGAAACCACCGCAAAAAAACAGTGTACTGCGTGTCAAAACGGGACAACAACAATATCTGACGGACAATCTTCGTGTAATGCGACATGTCCGAATTCAGCACATGTTGCTTCGTGGGAAACAGCAAGATATTATGGTACTTGTCGTACAGACGGGGGTGTGAATGAGAACATTCTTGCAGATGAATGTGTTATAAGAAGTTGTGTTTCTGGCTATGTGTTGGATTCAAATAATAATGTATGTGTGCTACCGAATGAAATATCATCTGATGAATTCAAAATAAAATTTAATTCGTCAAGGGTTTATATAAAAATAAATGCTTACGGAAAAATCAATGTGTCTGGAGATAATGATAATGCTGGTTGTACGTATCATACAGATTCTGTTGAATGTGTCTCTGGAACAACAGTTACTTTTAAGGGGGTTGCGACTGGTTATCCTACAGATGGAAAACCTGCTATTGAAATATCTTCATCCGCCAACGGATATACCTCTAGTGGTCCGTCGGCTTATTCAGAATTTGTCAGCGGTCAAATAGGAAATGTTTTTCCTACAGTTGGAAACGGGCTTGGCAGACAACCTGTTTTTAAGGGCTTGTTTAGTAAATTTCCATTAAAAGAAATACCAGATGATATATTTGGAAGCAGAATTTATGGTCCTGTGGTCCCTTCGATGTTTGCAAATACGTTCAGTGATGGCCGTGCAGGACTTGTTTCACAACGTGCAGAAATTTATTCAGATATACCAAGTGGTATTTTTCAACATGTGTCTGGAAATGCAGAAAATGCTTTTTATCATACATTTGGAGGCAATACCTTTTTAACTTATGTTAGTGATGGACTTTTTTATACAATAAATGCATCGGCGCCATATGCATTTGCCGCCACTTTTAGCGGATGTTCTAATTTACAGCGTGTACCATATAATTTATTCAGTTCGTTAGCTAACAAACCTGTTCAGCCATTTATGTTTAGATCCACGTTTGCTAGGACGGGGTTTGAACAATTTGCAACAAAAAGCGGTGCTTTTTCTTTCTATGTTTCTGGGAATTCTAATGCAGAACATGCTTTTGATAATACTTTTTCTGATTCAAAAATATCAACTTTACCAGCAAATATTTTTGCAAGTTTGTCTGGGTCTGCGGTTGCACCATATATGTTTTCTGAAACATTTAAAAATGCTAGTCAATTACGCATTCCGGAAAATTTCAAATTTTATGTGTCTGGTAATGCAAATGCAGAGGCAGCGTTTTTTTCGACTTTTAATAAGGCTTTTTTGAGTGGGGCTTATGTTTCAGCCGGAGATATGTTTTCAACTTTGTCTGGGTCAAATGTAGCTCCACGGATGTTTGAAAGTACATTTGAAGACAGTAGAGTGTCTCAACTTGGTTCCAGTGATAAACCGTTTAAATTTTATGTGTCTGGTACAGCGAATAATATGTTTTATGCAACATTTAGAAATTGTACTGAATTACAATATCTGGATGAAAATTTGTTTTCTACAATATCTGGGGCTCCAAAAAATAGTATGTTTGGTAGCACATTTGCTAATGATACAAGACTGCGTTTTTCTGATTTGCCAATAAATTTCTTTGGAAATATATCTGGTCCACAAGCTTCTTGGATGGCAAACGCTACGTTTTCAAATTGTTCGAACATTGTAAGTGATTTAAAACCTTTCTTTAAAAATGTAACAGTGCCAACAGAAAACGGAAAACGTGTTTTTGCAGATTCTCCTTTTTCCTATATATTTAATGGTTGTTCAGGAATACGAGGTCAGATACCAGCAGATATATTCGGTAGTATGTCTGGTGAAGTTCAAGGCTATGAAGATTGTGATGCCGAAGGCGGTTATGATGGTGAATGTGATGTTGATTACAATAGTTTATTAAAGAATGCTTTTAAAGGAACAGCAGCTGATGGGTATATCCCAGCAGAAATGGTTGAAAACATAACATATCAAACATTTAATGATACACAACCAGATGACCCTCAGTATTTTATCGGGGACGCTTTTGGTGATACAAAAATGGATACAGTATGCCCAGATTTTACATATAAAGAGACTATAGGTTATGAAAATTATTGGGGAAAAAACGTCGATAATGGTGAAAATGTAGTGGCTTGTAAAATATGTCCAGATGGAAAAACGTCTGTGTCTGGCCAAAACAATAGTATTTCCGATTGTTTCCCAATGGATGCCAATAATTATTTTACAATAAAAACCGTTGATAATATGCCACAAAACACAAAATTTAAATTTACGATTTCTGCACTTGGGTCTTATGTGGTTGATTGGGGTGATGGCGAAAGAAGTGTTTTATCGACAAAAGCAGAAGATGTAAAATCTGATGATGATTTTTATTTTTCACATACATATACCACATCTGGTTCACATACTATAAAGGTGTATGGAAATACAATTGCGTATTCCAATGATTCTGACCAACCCGCAATATCGTTTTATGATGGTAATGCAAATGCGCATGAATATATAAAAGAAATACGCGGGTCAATTGGTTCTGTATTTCCAACCGTAACATTGCCAGCGAATTTAGATTCAGATGAATTTGAAACACATCCACAATTTTATCAGCTGTGTAAAGATTGTACGAATCTAACAACGATAGATTCAAATATGTTTTCCGGTGTTACTGGCTCTGTGGACAGTATGTTTGAAGAAGCTTTTTCTGGTTCTGGGTTAACTGTTATACCGTCTGGTTTATTCAGCAATATAACAAAATGCAGTGATAATATGTTTGCTAGTGCGTTTTATAACACCGCGATACAAACCGTGCCGTCTGGTTTGTTTTCAAATATTACAAATTCTTGTAAGGAAATGTTTGAGGAAACATTTGCTTCTTGTTCACAATTAACAACAATTGGACAGGATGTTTTTCCACATATTGCTTCTTGTGAAGATATGATGTATGCATACACATTCGAAGATTGTAGTAGTTTACAAACCATTCCATCAGATTTATTTGAAGGTAACGAAGGTGGTTGTTTGAAAATGTTTGAATACACATTTTCTGGTTCTGGGTTAACTGCTATACCGGATGGTTTGTTTGCAGATATAAATTCCACAGGCTCATATATGTTTGAAGACACATTTGCGTACACAAAAATAACCAAAGTTCCACGTAATATGTTCCCTAATCTATCTTGGGTGGACGAAGGGTTATTTTCCGAAATGTTTAGTGGATGCAAAGAATTAACAACGATACCAGCGGATTTGATTTCTGGTTTGGATGATGATGATCCTGCGAAAAATGCTTTTTATCATATGTTTTATGGCGATAATAATTTGGAGTATTTTGAATATGAAGATGGAACAAAGGTATCTTATATACCATCAACATTCTTTGGGGATATGGAAAATTCTGAATATGCCGGCGGAAACAATGTTGCAACAGGTATGTTTGGTGATAATACGACTTCTAATGGTGGTGCAATAAGCAATAATACAAAAGTATCAGAAACCTGCCCTGCAAATACGACAGAATTTCATTCTGTATTTGAAAACGAATATACACCAAAGAAATCATGTGCCCCTGTCGTTATTGATTATTATACAATTTCTTATAATTTGAATGGTGGAACGGTGTCTGGTACTAACCCAACAACCGTACAAATTGTTCCGGGTGAAACTGGTCAAATAATAAATCCAACGCGTACAGGGTGGACTTTTGCAGGCTGGAATATATCTGGCATGGACACATCAACACATTCGTATTGGTATAACAGTGCATGGCATGAATTTTCATCGGAAACATTAACGCGCAGTACATATCAATGGTATAAAAATTTGCGTTCAACACCTGGAACCGTGACATTTTCCGCTGTGTGGAAAAAACATTGCCCGTATAAAACATATTATAATAAATCAACACAAACATGTGATGCTTGTCCACGTGGGTTTTATTGTGGAGGTGGATATTTTCATACAGATACCCCAGATATTATCATTGGCAAAGAAACATGTCCGACCGGTTTTACATCTGAAACATCTGCTGGAGGTATTACGGACTGTTATAAGACAGGAACAACAACATGTGCGGTTGCGAATCCTGTTGCGGTTGCTGAAAATGCAATATCTGTAATTTATGCAAATACAGGTTCTGTTCCGTGTAAAATATATCCAGAAGAAGATTATGAAGATACGCAGGCTGTTTCTGCGTGTGTTCCCGATGATCCAGATGCGTGCGCAGTAACAGGTATGAATTGTAATTCTGGATATGTATCAACACAAATCGCCAGCGCATTGGCATCTAAAAATGTTCCGAATTATTGGGATTCTGTTGATTATATATCAGTTGATTTTAGTGGGAATATTGGATGTGAAGATAAAGATTGTCTCAGAACCAATAAATCAAATGGTATGTATGATATTTGGTTGAATAATGAATATGGAATTGTGCGTGGCCGTGCTTTGTGCAGTGATACCGAAGGAACAAGTGGTGAAATCGGAACACCAAGTTTATCTAATGGAAAATATTGTTGGTGTAAAACAACATTGTTTAAGGAAAATGATAACAGTGCATGGACACCGGCTGTGTCTTCGTGGGCCAAAATGAGAGACAGAAGTTGTAATGGTACAAATTATAATACCTATGAAGAATGTTTTGCAAATTGTTCTTATGATTGTGCTGATTATGTTTTCAGCCAATCAACCGAAGAAGCTACATGTTCTTCAGCTGAAGAAAGAATGCGCAGCGCATTGTTTAACGATGCGAAAACATATGTGTGTGCACAAAACGCATTTACGGTCTCGTACAATATAAATTATGTTGGTGGAACGAATCCTGCACCTGCAACATATACGGCGGGTAATGCAATAACCCTGCCAACCCCGACAAGAACGGGTTATGATTTTCTTGGTTGGTATACAGATTTAAATGGTGGTGATGAAGTAGATGACCCTTATACCCCTACCCAATCAATAACATTGTATGCACAATGGACCCCGAAAGTTTATAATATTACTTATATGGATGGTAATGTTAAGATTAGGGGTATAACACCTGCGACATATACTTACGGTGTTGGTGCAACAATCAATGCTGTCCCAAGAACAGCCCATGGAAGATTTGATGGTTGGTGTACAAGCGCTGGACTAACAGGTTGTTCTGAAATTAAAACAATATCAACAACAGAAACAGAAGATAAAACATATTGGGCTAAATTCATATGTGATAATGGATACACATATAATTTAGGCGATGCAAATGTTCCAGATTTGCTGACTCTGCTGAATGATAATGATAAAACAGGTTCTGGGTATGTATCTATTGATGGTCAATATGAACAAAATTCTGTTGTGTACGGATTAAGCACAACAAATGACCGTGGTAAATTCGTGATAGATTATGGAAACAAAGGCAAAATAACAGGACATGGAAGATGCAGTACACAGGCTGGCACAGTTGTTAATGATGTATGGCCAACAACATCTGTACTACCAGATGCCAGCGGACAGTATTGTTATTGTAAGTTGGATACCTATAAACCATTGAATGGCGTTTCGCAAGACTTGCATGGTTTTTATGTGTTGTTCTCAAACAGTTATAATACCACGTCTAGTTGTGAAAGTTCATGTAGTGGTTTTTGTGCGAATAGCTTTGGTAGCACAGTTTCAACTGTTATTGATCGTCATGACGAACTGCTTGATTCTGTTGGTGCATCATATTGTAAGCCAAATACATATACAATAACATACTATATAAATTATGTTGGCGGAACGGACCCTGAGCCTGCAACATATACTACGGGTGGTGATGCAATAACCCTGCCAGAACCAACAAGAACTGGTTATGATTTTCTTGGTTGGTACACTGCCCCAGATGGTGGTACAAAGGTTAACAGCCCATACACCACGACTGAAAATATAACTTTGTATGCGCATTGGACATCAAACGCATTTACGGTCTCGTACAATATAAATTATGTTGGTGGAACGAATCCTGCACCTGCAACATATACTACGGGTGGTGATGCAATAACCCTGCCAACCCCGACAAGAACGGGTTATGCGTTTGATGGTTGGTATTCTGATTCTGCGTTATCAGCATCCAGCAAGGTCGGTGATGCTGGTGCTTCGTATACCCCTGCCCAATCAATAACATTATATGCAAAATGGCTTGTAAAATGTCCGAATACTAACAATTCAAGTTTTGGGGCATTATATGTTACGTCGGACAATGGTTATGCAGAAAGTTTGGATAAATGTAGTGCTGGTTTTATATATGCTAGTTCTGCAAATAACAACGTAAACAAAACTTCTAACGATGTTTTATCTGCTGCATATAATGCGAATAACAGTATAAATTCTGCGGTTTATATTCAAAATACATCATGCAGATATAACACTACCACAGGATTATATGATTTATGTATGCCACAAACCATGAATGTCGTGTGTGAAAAAGGATATTATATAGGAAATCCAGAATATGAATTATCTTTGTATACAGATTATTTTAAACAAAATGCTGTTATAAATGAAAATAACAATGATGATTTTATTGATTATCATCGTACTCCATGTGTGCCAGTTCAGAGGGGTTATTACACAACGATATACGATAAATCTAAAGGTACAGAATTAGAGACGTTTTTAGGTGGGTATATCCCATACACAGGATCTGCTGCATCTATGTTTGGTGCTTTGTCTAGTGGGCAACCGGCGACAAATATATTCTCAGATATGGTAGAAATGGTATATTCCCAGGGATATTATCCAGATCAAAGTCGTTCATATAAAAAATGTCCAGACGCCTACCCTGATTCTGAATTGGCATCATGGCAGGTTGCACAATGTTTTGCAACAGTGACATTTAAAGATGGGTCAACGGTGTTAAAGACAGAACAACACGATTTTGATGGAACTGGTAATGGTGTAACTGTAAACGCGGTCCCGTATCATATCAGCAATTATGAACCAAGCAAAGCAAACTATCAGTTTGATGGTTGGTACGAAACATCTGATTTCAGTGGTAATAAAATTACAACCACAACTGATTTAACTGGTAATAAAACATTGTATGCACATTGGACACTAAACACATTTACGGTCATATATGATATAAATTATGTTGGTGGAACGAATCCTGCACCTGCAACATATACGGCGGGTGGTAGTGCAATAACCCTGCCAACCCCGACAAGAACGGGTTATACATTTGACGGTTGGTACACATCGCCAACGGGCGGTAATAAGGTTAACAGCCCATACACCACAACTGAAAATATAACTTTGTATGCGCATTGGACATCAAATACGTATAACATAATATATGACATAAATTATGTTGGTGGAACGAATCCTGCACCTGCAACATATACTACGGGTGGTGATGCAATAACCCTGCCAGAACCAACAAGAACTGGTTATGATTTTCTTGGTTGGTACACTACCCCAGATGGCGACACAAATGTTAACAGCCCATACACCACGACTGAAAATATAACATTGTATGCGCATTGGCAAATCAAAGAAATTGAATATTCTTTTTATTGTAATTCTGATAAAGATTTCGGTTTTTTATTGGGTGGTGGTGTTGCAAATTATGGTGAAAGTTTTGATTACAGTTATATAACAGGAAACTTAGAAAGATGTTCTGAATATGCAACACAAAATGTATCTGCTTGGTTGTGTAATCACAGATATAATAATAATGTTGTCCCTGTTAATTTTGGTAATACGGGTTATGTGTCTTGGACATATGATGAAGAAACAGAGATAGCGTGTTTCCCACAATGGACTGTAAGAAATTATTCTATAAATTATTATGATGGTGCAACGCAGTTAAATAATATAACTCCATCTGTGTTCACTTATTCTGCAACAAGTCAAACAATAACACCAAGTGAACCTACAAAAACAGGATATAAGTTTGTTGGTTGGT
>CAMORN010000002.1 GCA_946623825.1 uncultured Alphaproteobacteria bacterium | reverse complement strand
CTACTGGAAATTTGGACGATGAAAACGCATCAAGATTGATGGAATTATTTATCCAAATGAACAAGGCTTTTGGTACAACAATTATATTGGCAACACATAATAAAAAATTGTTGGAAACATACCATTTTCCGGTAATCAGTATTGAAAATCACCATGTTTCTTTTTCTGGCACAAACGAAACGGCACCTGAAACCACCAGAAAATGGAAAGGACCAAAACCACAACAATCAGATATAAACGAATTATCAAAACAATTTGAAGACATAGAAAAATTATGAAAAAGAAAAAAACAACACTTGTATTTTCACTTGTAAAAGACCAATCAATATTTATGACGGTCATAATATCAATATTGTCTTTTCTGGCGATTGTGTCTCTTGGAATTGCCCTGTCTATTGGCAGTGGCGTTGTTCGTTGGAACACCCAATGGGATAAATATGCAACAATTCAAATTTCTAATAGCGACAACACCGCATATATAAAACAGGTATTCACAAAACACTCTAAAAAAATTGAATCTGTAAAAGAAATAACAAAAACAGATATGGAAAACATGATGCGTCCATGGATTTCTGGTGGTGCAAGGTTGACTAATTATTTACCTGAAATGTATGAATTAAAAATGAAAAACGCAAAAGATATGGCAGATATCAAAAAAGATATCGGGAATCGTGCAAAATTTTTGAACCATACATCTGCATTGAAAAATTCTATTTCAACGGGTTGGAAATTAATCAGTATTACTGTATTTGTATTACTTATAATATTATCTTCCATTGGTGTATGTATTTCATATATATCAAAAAATATTGCGATGTTACACAAACATGAACTGGAAATCTTAAATCAAGTTGGGGCATCTGATGATTTTATCGCAAAACAAATGCAAATCATCGTCGGAAAAATCAGCTCTGTTGCATGTTTGATTGGATTCGTATCCGCAGTCCCAATTTTATTTATGATTTTAGCAACTGCACATTCTGCACGCGTGGGTTTATTAGCAACATTGAATTTGACAGGAAACAATTGGTTGATATTGATGTTATTACCAATAATAATCATTTGCTTTTCTGTTTTCATCACCAGAAAAACAACAATAAAAATATTATCTGAAAAATAATGAAATACATTCCCGTATCTTTAATTTTAATATTTTGTTTTATATTTGGCGGAATAATGTTCAAATCTATGACACCGCCAAGATGTGGCAATTTATTACAAGATGATAATTTATTTGTTTTAACCGGTGATGTGCGTCGTATTCCTTATGCTGTAAAAAAATTAAACACCTTAAAATATGGTCAATTATATATCATTGGCGCAGGCGCAACACAAATACCAGATATAACACATGTTCAAATTGAATCTTTATCAAAATCTACATATCAAAATGCGTTGGCAATAAAACAAATCGTAAAAAACAAAAATTTCGACAGAATTGTTGTCGTTACAACCGAAGACCATATGAATCGCGCATTGTATCTTTTAAGGCATGAATTACCAGAAACAGATATTATTGCGTGCCCTGCTTCATTAACCGGTATGCCAACACCAATCAGATTAAAAAGATGGGCAGTAGAATATTTAAAATACATTGTCACATTATGCGGAATAAAGGAAAGTTAAAAATATGCTTAAAAAAATTATTTTGTATTTTGTTTTATTTTTTTGGTTCTTGTTTTGGGCACCTTTTTTGTTTATAGGATTAATCAATATAAATGTTGAAAGAAAAATTTCTGTATTCATTGCAAAATGCACATTAGTCGTTATTCGATTGTTCGCAGGCATAAAATATGAATTGCATTATCCAATGACAAATGAAAACGGCATACCTTTTAAACACAATATCAACACACGTTTGGACGGTCGCGCAATTATAGCATCTAAACATATGTCTGCGCTTGAAACAATTATATTATTCAGACACATACCAAATGCATTTTTCATAATAAAACGGGAATTGATGTGGATACCTTTTTACGGTTGGGCATTTGCCAGATTGGGCTTCATTGGTGTAAACCGTAAACGCGGTGCAACAAACATGAAAAATTTAACAAATAATGTTATGAAAAAAATCATGAATTCTATGACATTAATTATATTCCCAGAAGGAACTCGTGTCGCACCAAACAAAAAAATTCCATTAAAACGCGGTTTATTATTCTTGGCCAGCGAATTAAAATTACCAATCATGCCAGTTGGGGTTGATACAGGCTTATATTGGCCAAAGAAAGGAAAAATAAAATCTGGTACAACGCATATTTATTTTGAAAACGAATTACCATCATCTGCAACCCTCGAAGAAATCCAAAACGCAATAAACAAACACAGTTGCTAGTTATTCTTCACACCAAGGTTTTCTTTTTTCACCCCCATATGGACGACCAACGTTTTCTTGAACTAAAACCAGACCAACATCACGATTTGCAGAATCAAAAACATTTGCATCAATACGACCTGGATATTTATCATTTTTGATGTTTTTTAATTCTACCTTTGTCCCAACGGGAATAATTTCCCCTAACCTTTGTTTTGCATATTCTGCACGTTTTATTTCAGAATCGCATTTTCCGTGTAATTCCGGTGTATCAACATTACGCAAACGAACACTAACAGATAAAACCTCTATCCCATCGGCCAACAAAACCTTTGCAACAAATGTATCACCATCAACAATGCGTTTAACCTCTGCTGGTGTGGCAAAGGCATTAACACAAAACAAACATACAAAAAATCCTGTTAATAATTTTTTCATATTATGGCAATTTTGGTGACCATGTTGGTTCTGTACCACTAAGCCCGTCTGGCAATTCAATATCATAAATATTTTGACCTGTGATATCTACACTGCGAATATGGCTTACGCGTTCTTGGTTGTCTTCACTGCGTTCTGTTTCATAATAAACAACTCTGCGAGACCCTGGCGCCCAAGATGGTGCTTCCATATACCAACCACCAGCCAATATTTTTTCATGTCGTCCGTCTTGATTCATAATACCTACATAAAATGTATCATCAGCCATTTTTGTAAATGCTATAAAATGTCCATCTGGGGACCAGGCTGGCGTTGCATATCTGCCAGCTCCAAAAGTAATACGTTTTTGTTTTAATGTAGATAAATCCAAAATATGAATCTGTTGTGAACCAGACATATCTGAATTATAAGCCATATATTTACCATCTGGGGAATAAGATGGCGATGTGTCTATGTGTTTTCCAAATGTCAATTGGCGCAATGTTTTTTCGTTTATATCATATTCATATATATTTGTAATTCCATTTTTAACCAAAGATAATGCAACCTTGCTACCATCTGGTGAAAAACGCGGCGCAAAGCTCATACCCCCAAAATTACCCAACTTTGTTTGATTTCCTGTATCTAAATCAAGCGCCCATACCATTGGGTCGTCATTACGGTAAGATAAAAATACAATCGTTGCCATATTTGGTGAAAAATGCGGAGACATTACAAATGTGTTTTTATCAGACAAATAACGCATACCATAACCATCTTGATCCATAATAGCCATACGTTTAACTCTGTTTGTCACCGAACCAGATTCAGCAATAAATACAATTTGGGTATCAAAATAACCAATTTCACCGGTCAATCTTTCAAATATAGCATCTGCCATAATATGCGCCAATCTACGGACAGATTTTTTTGACGCAACCAAACTTTGTGCCTCTATCTGTTCTTTGCCATTAACATCCCATAAATAAAATTCCAATTTATAATTATCTGTCCCCTCTGCTTTTACAGATGCTTGAACCAAATTTTGTGTTTTAATCGCAGACCAGCTCTTGAAATTAGGCATATCATTCATTTTTACAAATTCTGGGAACGCATCATGATTTACAATTCTGAATAAACCTGTCCTTTTAAGATCGTTTTCGACAACCTCCCTTAACATTTTCGCATCGGAAGAAGAAACTTTGCCAACAGTTTCAAATTTTTGAATTGCTATTGAAATTGGTTCTGTTTCACCGGCAATAATATCAACATGTAATTCAGCACGAGCGATTGGGGCAAACCACAAAGAAAAAATACCAATAAATAAAGATAAAAATTTACGCATAATGATAATCCTTTTCCTTAAATTAATCTTTCAAGATTTTAACACACTAGCACACAAAAATCAAAATTAAAGGAAAATTTTATTTGACACAACCAATACACAAATCAACACAAACGCCTATATTTCCGCCATTACAGAGATATACACAAATGTATTGACAATTGTAAATACAATGTTATAGTCATATGTAATCACACAAGTATAGAGGTTCGTATATGCCAAATGTAATGCAACAATTATTTGTTATGAATATTGAATCTTTGCTGCGTGAATATGCAGCATATCGTGCGTTCAATAAATCAGATTGTGTAATCAATATGCGTATTCCACATCAAATATTGGAAAGAATTAAAGAATTAGCAGATGAACAACATGTACCCTATCAATCTTTGATATCTTCTGTACTGTTTTCATTGGCAAATATAGACGAAACAAAAAAGAATTAAAACCCATTAAAACAAATAAAAAACCGTCCACATGGACGGTTTTAATTTTAAAGATTATCTTTACCATTTTTTCAAGATGTCGCCACAACCAATAATATTTAATCCGGACGCAGACATCACGAAAGATAAAACAATACCTACCAAGAACAATAATGAAAAACCGACTAATAAACCAATACCACGTTTTTTCACATCATCTAATTTTGCTTCACCCTTAGAGATAAATTCCCATGCCCAACCAGCGATATAGAATGCAGCACCAATAAATGCCATGATTCTCAAGATATTAAACACGCCCTGTAAACGAACCAACAATTCACACATACCATCATTTATTGACACAGATTTTCCAACAGCACCAGCCTTGGCAGCAAATGCAGATGAAGAAGCCATCAAACCAACGACAGCAAAACTTACTTTATTCATAATTTTTTTCATATAAAACTCCTTTTACCTTTTATTGCATTTTATCACAAAAAATACATATAAACAAATAAAAAACACCACAAAAATTATTGTGGTGTTAATTTATTTCGTTCCCCGACCAATTAGTCAGCATAAGAAGGAACAATGATGTATCTGCTTTGCAAAACTTGTTTTTTTGCACATTTAGAACAACCGCAGTTTGATTTCTTTGGCATTTCACTGTCTACATACACAGGAACAATTGCTTTTCTATCATTGCGTTGTGCATTAAAAGTATCATTCATATACAAATCAGCACATCTTGTGTTGCGATAAACAATTTTTTTAGCATCTTGAAGATTGCGAATTTCAGAATTAAATTTTTCACCTTCTTCTGAAAAATAATATACACAATCATCACCTTTTTGACGATAGCGAAGATCGGATTCATAATAATCATAACCAGAACAGCCAGCAACAACGGCCAAGCCCAACATAGACAATATTGCTTTTTTCATTTTTATTTTTCCTTTGTTGTATCTCTCTAGCGTCCCGATTCGTTATCTGAATTGTTACACAAATATTCCTGTTGTCAAGATTTTTATAAATGCACCCAGCCGTATTTTGTGGTATAATAAAAATATTTATAACGAAAGGAAAAATATATGCATTTTACAGATTTCGGTTTGGCGGATACTAAAAAATTATTAAAAAATGCTTTGCGTGGTGGATACGCGGTTCCGGCTTTTAATTTTTATAATATGGAAACACTGCAAGCCATTGTTGACGCGTCAAATATCACACACAGTCCGATTATTTTAGCCGTATCTGAAAGTGCCCTTGCCTATATGGGCGAAAATATTTTAATAGCAATGGTTGATGTCATAGAAAAAAAACGCAATCAAATTGCCCTGCATCTTGACCATGGACACAGTTTTGAAATTTGTAAACACGCAATCGACCTTGGTTTTTCTTCCGTTATGTTTGACGGTAGCAGTCTGCCCCTGAAAGAAAATATCAAAATTTCTAAAAAAGTTGTCGAATACGCACATAAACACAATGTTTCTGTTGAAACCGAATTGGGTGTTCTGGCCGGCATAGAAGACAAAAACACAAAATCTAAAAACAATTCTTATACAGACCCGACAATTGTTAAAAATTTCGTAAAAGAAACAGGAACCGATTTTTTGGCTATTGCGATTGGAACATCACATGGTTTATACAAAAGGACAAAACCAACCGACAAATTGAGATTTGATATATTGGAACAAATTGCAACAGAAATTCCAAACACACCACTAGTTTTACATGGCGCTTCAAATGTTCCACAAAAATTTATCAAAACCATAAATAAATTTGGTGGCAATATTAAAAATGCTTTTGGTATTGCACCGGCTCAATTACGTCACGCAATATCAATGCATATAACAAAAATAAATGTAGATTCTGATTCACGCCTTGCATTTACATCTGCTGTTCGTGAAACATTGGCAAAAGATAAAAACGCATTTGACCCACGAACATATTTAACCAAGGCACGTGAATCTGTAACAAAAAATTGCATAGATGAAATACAAAATATAATGGGTTCTGGTTATAAAATATAAAGAAATAAAAAACCGCCTTTACGGCGGTTTTATTGGTTTATGTCATTTTTATTTTGCACGTTCAACATATTCTAATGTTTCTGTGTTAACGACAATTTTTTCACCTTGTTCAATAAAAGTTGGAACCTGAACACGAACACCATTATCTAAAATTGCAGGTTTACCACCACTACTTGTTGCTGTTTGACCTTTCAATGCAGGTTCTGTTTCTTCAACAGTTGCAACAACTGTTTTTGGTAATGTGATAGATACAGGATGACCTTCTACAAAGTTTGCCTTTACAACCATTTCAGGTGCCAAGAATTTCATTTGTTCCCCTAACGATTCGTTTGGCATTGTGAACTGTTCATAATCTGACAAATTCATAAAGAACGCATCTGTTCCGTCAGAATACAAATATTGACAATCTAAATCTTCAACCATCAATTTTTCAACCTTGTCTTCTGCACGCCAGCGATCGCCACCTTTATTACCAGAATCAATATCACGCAAATCTGCCTGAACGAAAGCACCACCCTTACCTGGTTTTACCTTGGTAATAGATGTGACAGAATAACGTTTGCCATTGTGGGAAATAACCCAACCAACACGCATATCATTAGCAATGTATGATGCCATTTTTATACCTCTTGTTATTTTTTTGACTTATTAAGAATATAATAAACTTTTTATATTCGCAACATTTTATTGCATTTCGCGTTTATGTTTCCAATATCTGTCTATGGAATCCATAATACATTTATCTGCATCTTCACGATTTCCCCAACCTATGACCTTGGACCAAGAATGTGGTTGCAAATCTTTATAGTGTTGAAAGAAATATTCTATCTTGGAACGCAAAATAGCCGGCAATTCTTCTACAAAATTCGTATCCTTGTAATATGGATCAATTCTGTCCAATGGAACACAGATGACTTTTTCATCACCACCAGCCTGATCTTCCATGATTAAAACACCGATTGGGCGAACCTCAATTAAAACACCTGGACGTAATGGCGCATTACAAACAACCACACAATCAAGTGGGTCGCCATCATCACCCAAAGTTCCAGGGAAATAACCATAGTTCGCAGGATACGCCATTGGTGTATGCAAAATTCTGTCCACTTTTAACAAACCAGTTTCTTTGTTAATTTCATATTTAACCACACCATTTTCAGGTATC
The DNA here is from genome assembly GCA_946623825.1 of uncultured Alphaproteobacteria bacterium. Lineage (GTDB taxonomy): Bacteria > Pseudomonadota > Alphaproteobacteria > Rs-D84 > Rs-D84 > Enterousia. Next base: position 208,879 of record CAMORN010000002.1, on the reverse strand, counting down.
TCTATAATGGCATTCATTTTCTTTGGCGGTTCTTTGCCAGCTGAAATTTCTTCTATAGTCATTTTTTCCTCTTGTTTTTTAGATTAAAAAATCCGTCAAATGACGGATTTTTTATTTTATTAAATTCTATTACATACGCATTGGCATCAAAACAAACAATGCATCTGTATCTTTATCAGTAGATTTAATAATTGTTGGTGATAAAGATTCCTGCATTTCCATTTGGAATTTTTCACCTTCTACCTGACCTGCAACATCAAGCAAGAATTTAACATTGAAATTAATGTTAAATGTTGCATCACCATTGTATTCAACATCCAATTCTTGTGTTGCTGTTCCTGCATCTTGACTTGATGCACTGATAACCAATTTGTTCATAGAAAACGCCAATTGAACAGATTTTGTTTTATCAACACTGGCTACGGACACCAAATCAACCGCATTGATAAATTGTTTTCTGTCCAAGATTGCAATTTTATCATTACCTTTTGGTATAACAACACGATAATTTGGATATTGTGCATCAACCAATTTGCTTGTCAATGTGGCAGAACCAATTGTAAAGCGAGCCTTGGTATCAGACAATTCAATTAAAACATCATCAACTGTTGCATCTTCCAATAATTTTGACAATTCACCGATAACGCGTCTTGGTAAAATAACTGCCGGCATTGTTTTGCTGCCTTCTGGGGCATTGATTGCACACAAAGCCATGCGTTGTGCATCTGTTGCAACGGCTGTCAATTTTTCATCATCACCAATATGGAAATAAATTCCACCAAGATGATAACGAACATCATCTGTTGGAATTGCAAATTTTGTTTGATTAATCAAATGAGCTAAATCACCAGTTGTCATTTGGAATTTTGTAGTCAAATTACCGCCAGCCATTGCAGGGAAATTTTCTGCTGGCAATGTTGGCAATTGAAATACTGCACGACCACTTGAAACAACCAATTTATCGCCAGATTGTTTAAAATTGATTTCCGCATCATCAGGCAATTTACGAACAATATCATACAACATCTGAACAGGAACGGTGATTTTACCAGCCAATGTAATATCGGCAGCAACATGTTCAACCAATTCCAAATCAACATTTGTAGCAGACAAAATTAAATCGTCAGATACTTCTATTTTGACATTTACCAATATTGGCAAAGTTGCGCGTTTTTCAACAATGGACTGCATATGTCCCAGCGCACGTATCAAATCCTGACGAAACACTGAAAATTCCATAACCTTTCTCCTGTGTGTTTTATTTTTTTCTTATTACTTAGTTGCAGTTTATCAAAAAACACCGATTCGGTGCAAGAATTAATCTCACAATTTTTAAGCGAGCAAATATTTGACAAAAAATATTATTTTACAATTTTATTTAACCAGTATTTTTTCAAGTTTATTACGGATTTTTTTCAAATCATCAAACTTTTTGATACCACCTTTTTCTGCAAAAGAAATGTCCCCTGTTTCTTCTGAAACGACCAAAACAGTTGATTTAGAAACTTCACTCATTCCAATTGCTGCCCTATGACGAGTTCCATACTTCCATTGCAATTGATTTTGTGATAACGGCAATATTGCACCCGCAAAAGCGATTCTGTTATTTGATATAATTACTGCCCCATCATGCAATGGCGTTTTATTAAAGAATATCGTTAACAATAGTTCACTCGTTATATTCGCATCTATTTTTGTACCGTATCTTTCAATTACACCATCATCTATATCTTCTGGAAAAACAATCAAAGCCCCCGTATGTTTTTCAGACATATAACTGACAGCTTTGATAATTTCTTCTATAACCTGTTGTGAATCAGACGATTTTTTTGCATCTTGCTTAAATGCAAAAATAATATTTTTCCATCCCTTTATATTTCCCATCAGAGCTAATAATTTTCTTAATTCTGGTTGAAAAATAACAATCAAAGCCACAGATAAAAACAAAGCTAACCAATGCAAAAAACGTCCCAACAAATTTAAATGTAACCATGGCAAAACAAAACTGACACCCCACAAAACACCAAGCCCTAGCAAGCCCCTGACCAATTTTTCAGAAGATGTATTTTTAATAAATCCAACATAGAAAGCATATATTGCAATAACTATGATTAATATCTGGATAACATTCAACCAATTTATCATTTCTTAACTCCTTTTATTTTCTAATAACGGCGCAGTCAAAACACGAATCGGTTGTTTAAACCAATCTGGATCACCACGTTTTATGTGTGCACCTTGATTTTTTGCTGTTTTATAAGGATGTTCATCAGCCAACCAACTTTCCAACAAATCTCCTGCTATCAAACCAGCCACCGCACCCGCAGCAATACTTAAACCACCAGTCAATGGTGCCAACAGCAGCCCCAATCCAACAGCAGAACCAACCTTGCCCGCGATTGCTTGACCAGAAATTTTTATATCTGGTTCTGCAAGATTTCCTGTAATTTGTAATGCATTTACCAAATTACCAGACAGCGATAATTTTATTCCACGCACCGGCACAGTTGCCAAAGATAAATTTATTGTTTCTTTTCCTAAATCCAGTGTTCCAACCAAACGTAAATTCATAACATGGCTTTCAACCGCAACACCGTTTTGTGTTTCTATTAAACCATTTCTCAATTTTACATTTACAACCGCACCCTTGATTTCAATCATATCGCGTTTATTACCCGTAAACAAATCTTCCACATTATGACGCAACGAAGTCAAGAAATCACCACCATACATATATTCAACCAAATCTGCGTGTGCATATCCCCTGTCCACAGAATAAACAATTACAGGTCCCGTCATAGTTTTCATTATTTGTGACATATTTTTTCCATGTGCCATAACATATAAATCAAGATTCACCGGCAACCCCGAAATAATGTTATCAACATCTATCTCTTTCAATATATCACCAACATATATATTTTCGCCATGTGCCGCACCAACCGCCGTATAGACACCTTCTTGATTTATATCTGCGGTTATAACAGCATCAACCTTGCCCGATGCAATATTTGTGAAAACATCTGCACGAACTTTATGATCTTTTATTGTTGCTTTTACATCTAAATTTTCTAAATCAAGCGAATGATAAACAACAAATTTTTTAAGATGGATATCTAAATCTGCATCTATATCATACAAATATTCACCCAACAAAGGCATATCTTTAAAAACATTTAATTCACGATTTGGATGAACCCATTCTTGTCCAACACCATACCATTCAGGAAACGATTTATATATATCAATATGATTAGATGTTATTTTTGCTTCTATCTTTGGTTGTTGTTTTGACCAATCATAAACGCCAGAAAAACTTAAATCTGAATTGGCAATACTTATAGAAGATTTTCTTAATGTAATCTTTTTATTTCCAATACCACCAGCAATATTAACCTTGATAACAGGTAAATCTATAATATTAACATTAAACCAATCACCAGAAGCCTTGATATTTGGAATTTCGCCACGAACAACGAAATCTATTGGCAATTTGCTTTTTCCTTCCAATGCAATATCAGCTATTAACGCTTGACCGCCTGTAGCGAAAGCAATTTGTACAGGATAAACTTTTCTTTCGCTGTTATATTCTGAAAACTTTATAACAAATGGGAAATTATCATCATACGGTTTAACCCAACCACTGTATTCTACATTTTCGTTTCGCATATAATTATGAATTCCAAAACTGTTTAACACATATTGTTTACCATATATATTTGCGTTTATATTTTGTATCGCAAGCCCACCAAAAGGCAACGGTTGAACCGGATATTTTTCTTGTTCTGTTTTTTGTTCTATTTTTTCTGTATACGGCAAATCCCCTGTTGTTTGTGTTTTTTTATTAAACACGATTGAATCTTCGTTTTTATCATTTTTTTCAAGATTTATTTTTGCATTATAAACCGTAATATTTCTTATAACTGGTCGTTTCTTGAACAAAGAAAACAAATCCATACGAACACCAATTTTTTTCGCATAAAACAAATTTTTCTCTTTCGCCCATTCCGCATTTGGAATTCTGACAGAATTTAATTCTATTTCTGGACGCAAAGAAAATTTCCATGAAATTTTGCCATCTATTTCAATATTCATGTTTGTTGATTCGCGCAACATTTGTAAAATGTTTCCGCGCAAGCTTTCAAGATTCATCTGTTGCAATGTAATTATTATGGCAACAAACAATCCCATCAGTGAAAGGAATATTCCACGTAATAACCAAAGATGACGTCTATAAAAAGCATAAAAAAACATATTTCCACCTTATGGTAAACTGAATTCTAAAAATTTTATCACAGATTGCATAAATTCAGGAACATCTGCACGTAAAGCGAACTTTTTCCCAGTTGAAGGATGAACAAATGTTATTTTATACGCAAACAAAAATAATTTTTTTGTTGTCAAAACAGATCCAAAAACATCGTCTAATTTGTCGCGTGTTATACCATATAAATCATCACCCACAATTGGTGCATTTAATGAATATGCACTGTGTAATCTCAATTGATGGGTTCGGCCAGTTTTTGGTTTAAATAATATCCAAGTCAGCAAACCAGACGCTTCACCCAATACTTTATATTCTGTAATTGCACGTTGTGCCTGAACACCGGTTGGTATTTTTGCAGAATCATCAAAAACACGTCCCTTGGCCACATAATTATCAATTGTACCATTTTTTTCTGCAACTGTTCCGTGCAATAATGCCAAATATTCTTTATATGCTGTTTTGTTTTGAAATTGGTTTGATAAAATTTGTGCAGATTTTTGATTTTTTGCAACAACTAACAACCCACTTGTTTCGCGATCAAGTCTGTGAACCAACGAAATTTTATCATACGGAAATAAAGCCGCTGCCATTTTATCAACAGATTTTTTTATTCCCGTTCCACCCTGCACAGCCAATCCAGCAGGTTTATTAAAAACGACAATATCATTGTCATTATGAACAATACACTTTCTCAGTTCTTCTAAATCTGAAAGAGAATATTTTTCACCAGTCTCTGTTTTGTTCACTTTTTGATAAGATTGCAAAGTTGGTGGCACACGAATCATATCGCCATCACGCAAGATTTCTGTGCCCTTGCATCTTGAAGAATTTATTCTTATCTGTCCACCACGACACAGTTTATAAAAATCACGTTGCAACATACCTGGATAATGTCTTATAAACCAACGCAATAAACGTGTACCAGATTCAACAGAAGATATTTTGATAAATTCCGCCATAAATTATTCGCCGTATGTAATAGACACAACATTATTGCCAGAATCTGAACAATTACCAGTTGCGCCACTTTCTTTGTGATTTGATGTGTTATATCCAACAGAATCTGTCCATGCCTTGGTAATCAAACCCTGACAATCAGATTTTGTTAAACCATTTATAGAAACCACAAATTGACGTGGATTTGCATTATCAACAGACAATTCGTATGTCCCGCCATATGGATTTTTGTTACTCATTGCTAATACGCCAAATATTGTTGAATTATCTAAATTCGAGAAATCGTCATATTCCCCCAACACCGTACGCACACCAGACACAATCGCTGTAACATCGTCTGTAACACGACTGCGTTTTTGTGTGTTTATAGCGGTAGAAATCAATACGAACGCACCCGCCGTAATAATCCCCATAATGGCCAACACACCGACCATTTCTATCATTGAACGACCTGATTCTTGTCTCATAATAACACCTCTATTTGATTTTTCTAAATATTATAATATCATATTTGTTATGAAGATTCAATTTAGAGATTTAATAGAAAACGCACCTTTGTCCCCTGGAATCTACAAAATGTATGATGACGCGGGCAACCTGCTTTATGTTGGAAAAGCAAAAAATCTGTTGAACCGTTTAAGACAATATATCGACATATCAAAACTTGAAAACCATAAACAAGTTATGCGTTCATTGGTAAAAAAGGTTGAATGGGAAATCACCAGAACCGAAGCAGATGCTTTGATATTGGAACAAAAATATATAAAAACATTAAAACCAAAATATAATGTTATGTTGACAGACGGAAAAATGTATCCAATGCTGGCATTGACACAACACGAATTTCCACGTCTGTTAAAATTCCGCGGAAAAATTTCACAAAGAAAAGATGTTTTTGGACCATATCCTTCTGTTTATGCTTTAAACGATACAATAAAAACTATTCAACGTGTATGCCAATTAAGAACATGTAATGATACATATATGAAAAACAGAGCGCGCCCGTGTCTGCTTTATCAAATTGGCAGGTGTTCTGCACCATGTTGTTTACCCCAAAAAAACTATGCACAAAATGTTCAATTGGCACGAAAAATTTTAACTGGTGACAGCGAACCTGTGATAAAAGATTTAACTGAAAAAATGAAAGAATTTTCAGAAAAAATGGATTATGAAAACGCGGCACTTATGCGTGATAAAATATCCGCATTAAATACAACAACAAATCGCTCTATACGACAGAATCCGTCGTATACACCAAATATAAATTGGGATAAAAATGTTACTGATTTAGAAAATTGGTTAGGCATAAAAGTTGAATGCGTTGGTGTATTTGATAATTCTCATTTATTTGGTAAAAATCCTGTTGGTGCAATGATTGCTTTCGGTCATGACGGGTTCGTAAAATCTGCATACAGACATTTCAAATTACGTGATATGAAACGTGCAGGAAATGATATTGCCATGATGGAAGAATTTGTTGACCGTGCAATAAAAGACGGACCAAAACTCGATTTAATAATTGTTGATGGCGGACCAGCACAATGGAACATCGCACAAAAGGTTTCAAATGGTCGTATTCCTATTCTTGGCGTAACAAAAGGTGAAGTCAGAAATGGAGACGAACATTTCATAATGTTGGACGGTTCTGTGAATACAGAATTACCTAAAGACAGTCCGCTGTTTTTATTATTACGCGCCGTCAGAGATGAAGCACACCGATTCGTAATAACATACCACCGTTCTGTTCGTGCGAAACAGATGACTGCTTCAGTTCTTGATTCTATCGAAGGTATTGGACCAAAACGCAAAAAACAATTATTACAACATTTTGGTTCTGTTCACGCCATTATGGACGCAGATATAAAATCTTTGATGCGTGTCCCAGATTTAGGAAAAAGTGCTGCTGAAAAAATATATGCATATTTCCATTCAGAAGTGTTATAATATATTCGTGCTTACAAAGGAGAAATAATTATGAAAGCATTTGTTAACTTTTTATCTATTTTTCGTATTACCGCTGCTTTTGCGATAATTCCAACAATTATGTTTAAATTACCATGGACAACTTTGATATTATTTGTATTGGGCGCAATATCAGATTGGTTTGATGGGTATCTGGCACGCAAATATAATTGCTGTTCTAAAATTGGTGGTGTGTTAGATCATATTGGTGATAAATTATTAGTTTGTAATACACTTATCTTATTAACACTCATGATGCCTACCCCAATAATCGTTATCCCTGTTATTATTATGATTGCACGCGAATTATACATCAGTGGTCTGCGTGAATTCTTGGGTACACAAAAAATTGAAATGCCTGTTCCAAAGGCACGTTTTTCAATGGGAAAAATTAAAACAACAGTTCAAATGATTTCAATAACAGCATTTTTATTATTTGCTGCAATTACATCTATGTTACCTTATACAGAAAACAGATTCGTATTTTATTTGTTTTATCAATTACCAAATATCGCTATATTCTTTTTGTATTTTGCACTTGTTTGTTCTTTGTGGTCCGCAACACAATACACATTTACATTTGCACAAAAATTAAAGAAAATAAAATAAGAAATTTATGAATCAAAAAATCCGCCTATACGGCGGATTTTCTTTTGTTTATTATTTTTGACACATACAAAATTTACACAAATAAATCTTTTACAAATTGTGCGTGTTCTGTAATAAACTTGAATCTGAATTCAGGTTTTTTACCCATCAAATCATAAACAAGTGTTTTTGTTTTTTCTGTGTCTTCTTGTCCTTCTTCTGTCTTTGGTGGCAAATCAACACGAATCAATCTGCGTGATTTCGGGGACATTGTTGTTTCCTTTAATTGATTCGGCATCATTTCCCCTAACCCTTTGAATCTAGATATTTCAATTTTCTTGTTTTTGTATTTTGTATTTTTCAATTCTTCCAATTCTTCATCGGTATCAACATAAATTGATTCTGTACCACAGGTTAATTTATAAAGTGGCGGACAAGACAAATACAAATGCCCCCCATAAATCAATTGTGGCATATATTGATAAAAGAACGCCATAAGCAAAGATGCAATATGACTGCCGTCAACATCAGCATCAGTCATAACGATAATTTTTTCATATCTTAATTTAGAATCGTCCCAATCTTTAGCTGTGCCTGCGCCAATAATATCAATCAAATCATTCAATTCACGATTCGCACTGAAACGTTCATCTGAATTTGATAATACATTTAATACCTTGCCTCGTAATGGCATAATCGCTTGTGTTGCACGATCCCTCGCCTGCTTTGCAGTACCACCCGCAGATTCACCCTCAACAATAAATAATTCTGTTCCTTCTATACCATGCTTTGAACAATCTGCCAATTTTGCAGGCATACGAATTCTTTTGGTTGGTGTTTTACGCGCAACATCTTTAACTTGCTTTGTCTTGATACGCGCATTTGCCAGATTTATAACAAAATCTAGTAAAGCATTTGCAGTTTTTGGATCAGATGCTAAAAACATTTCCCATGGGTCACGCAAAGCATTTTCCGTATATCTCGCAATTTCAGGATTAGACAATTTTTCTTTTGTCTGACCTAAAAATTGTGGTGTCTTATAAAAAACAGAAACAATCGCGGCAACAGAATCAAAAACATCTTCACTGATGATAGAGGCAGATGCTTTATTGTTTATTTTTTCACCGTAAGCCTTTAATCCCTTGGTAATAGCAGCCTTGAACCCATTTTCATGTGTACCACCATCAATTGTTGCAATTGTATTACAATAAGATGCAAAGAAGCCATCATCAGACGCAGCGCCATTTTCATCGGTTAACACAGTCAATGCCCATTCAACACGACCAGAATCATCTGGAAAATCTATAGCACCACTGAATATTTTTGGCAAGATACGTGGTTTAGAATCTGTTTTTTCTGCAACGAAATCAGCGACCCCGTTTGGATAAAAGAAAACCTTGTCCGCCGGAATATTCATATCTTCTGTTAATAAACTTGGGTTACAATGCCATTCAATTTTTACCCCACGCGACAAGAAAGATTTTGCACGCGCCATACGGTAAATCTTTACAGGTTTAAACACAGCATTTTCACCAAAAATTTCATCATCTAATGTGAATTTAATTTTTGTTCCGTGTGCCTTAGTCGCATTTCCCTTGGTTATCGGAGATGTTGTTTTACCGCGTGAAAATGTTTGATGCCATTCAAATCCATCTCTTGAAATAACAACATCCATATTGGAAGACAAAGCATTTACAACCGCACTGCCCACACCATGTAAACCACCACTGGTTTTATAAACATTATTATTGAATTTTCCGCCAGAATGCAAAGTAGTTAAAATAACTTCCAATGCAGATTTCCCAGGATATTTTGGATGTTCGTCAACCGGAATACCACGACCATCATCGGTAATTTCAATTGTCTTGGAATCTATTAAATTCACAACTATCTTTTTTGCAAACCCAGCAACCGCTTCGTCAATAGAATTATCCATAATTTCGATTGGCAAATGGTGCCACGCCTTTTCATCTGTACCGCCAATATACATCCCCGGACGCAGACGAACAGGTTCTAATCCTTCAAGTACTTGAATATCTGATGCATCATATTTATTCATAATTTCTCACTTTTTTATCAAGCTATTATTACTACATTTTCTTGGTTTTCGCAAGTGAAACTATTCATAAAATCCCGAAAAAAACACAAAAAATACTATATTTTATCTCTTGAATTTTCCTACAATATATCTATATATTTACATGATAGAAAATAATGGATAAAGAAAAATGAACAAAAATCCTTATGAAGTTTTAGGTGTCTCGAAAGACGCGTCTGACACAGATATAAAAAAGGCATATCATAAATTGGTTATGAAATACCATCCTGATAAAAATCCGGGCGATAAATCTGCAGAAGAAAAATTTAAAGAGGTAAACAATGCCTTTGACATATTAAAAGACCCACAAAAACGCGCGGCATATGACCGATATGGCGACGCTGCCTTTGCGGGTGGTAATGGCGCCGGCGCTGGTTTTGGTGGAAACCCATTTGGCAACGGTTCTTTCCATTTCAACATGGGTGGTGGCGACATGGGCGGAATGGAAGACATCTTACGCGAAGCCATGCGTGGTTTTGGTTTTGGCGGTGCTGGTTTTGGTGGTGCGAGAGAAAACACTCCGCAATCTGGTCGTGATTTATTAGACGAAGTCGTCATAGACCTGAAAGATGCTTATTTCGGAAAAACACATACTGTTAAATTTACCAGCGCAGTAAAATGTGATAAATGCGACGGACACGGAACAGCGGACGGAAAACCTGCTAAAACCTGTTCTACATGTGGCGGGTCTGGATATGTTCACACACGTCAGGGATTTTTTGCGGTTGAAACACCTTGCCCTGATTGTAATGGATTGGGTAAAAAGATTGATAAAAAATGTTCCCAATGTGACGGAACTGGCACTATAAACAAACAAAGAACATTAGATGTTAAAATACCGGCTGGTATTCAAGACGGTGCCAGATTGCGTATGACTGGTATGGGTGAAGCCGCTCGTAACGGTGGTCGTGCTGGTGATTTCTATTTGGACATCAGAATCAGACCAGACAAAACATTTCAACGAATCGGTAATGATTTATTGATGCATAAAGACATCGATTTCGCAACACTTGCATTGGGTGGCGAAATTGAAATAGATACACTGGACGATAAAAAATTATCTGTAAAAATCCCATCTGGAACCCAAGTTGGTGAAAAATTGCGTGTTCGCGGACACGGTATGCCAAATGGACGCGGTGGATTTGGTGATTTATATCTGGAAATCGGAATTGTCATTCCAAAGAAATTAACCGAAAAACAAAAAAAGGCGCTATCTGAATTTGCTGGAATAAAATCTGACAAAAAAGGATGGTTTTAAATAACGAAAAAACACCTGTTGCAAGGACAGGTGTTTTTCTTTCTCCTCTTTCTGTTCCAAAGAACAAAACTTTATTTACAAATTTTTTCCATTTCTGCAATTTCTGCAACCAACATTAAATCTGAAGATTTCTGGTTTTCAATTTGACTGATTGCGTAAACAACCGTTGCATGATCACGACCACCACAAACAGTACCAATTTCAGTCAAAGATAAATTTGTTGAATTTTTCAAAACATACATCATCATTTGACGCGCACGTGTCAATCTTCTTGCACGAGAATTTCCACACACTTCATCATAAGACACGCCCATTTTTTCACACATAGATTTTACCATTGATAATGGTGTTTTATTTTTTGAAAATACATCGCCCAACAAACGAGATGCTGTTTCCATATCAACATGACTGCCCATCAATTCTTCGTATGTTTTGATTTTGCTGATAACACCGTTTACCAAATGTCCATCACCAGACAAAGATTTTGATAATTCTTCTGCGACATCTCTGTCAACACCAGATTTCAACAACATATTGCGACGGACAAAAGCATTTGGTGCAGCAACATCAACAACCAATCCAGAACCAAATACAGATTGCATACGACGATCAAATCCGGTCAATGCGTTTGGTGCGACGCTAGATGTTAAAACAATATTTTTACCAGCTTCACGTAAATCTAAAATCAATTGCATAAATTCTTCTGTGGTTGCACGTTTGCCAGATAAAGCACAAATATCATCTAAAATAAATGTATCACAATCACGACAATAATCTTTGAAAGAAAAAATTGTATGATCACGCAAAGCACGTGCGAAATCTGCAACAAATTGACCGCCACTCATCATCAAAACATTTTTGTCTGATTCGGCACAAATTGCATTTGCCAACATAGATTTGCCACAACCAGCAGGACCATATATGAACAATTGTGAAAAAGAAGAATTACCCATCGCGATTTTTTTGCATGCAGCCAACGCAAACATATTTTCATCACTTGTAATAAATTTATCAAAAGTGTTTTCTTTGTTTGTTTTAACAGTTTGTTCTGGTTCATATTTGCAAACAACATTATCATTTGCAGAATTAACAGGCACAGCAACCATAGTATTTTTACGAACAAAAATATTTAAATCTAAACGAAAATCCGCCGCTACATCTTTGAGAGCTTTTTCATAAACCCTTTGAACATAGTCGGCGGCAAATTGGTTGTGTGCAATAACATTCAAACAATTATCTACGATTTCAAACTGCAGGGGCGCAATCCAGGCAGTAAATCCAGCAGAATCTATTTTCTGAGACAATGCTTGCTTTACTGATTCTATATTTACACATTCTTGTTTTAATATAGCCTGCATTTTATTTGCTCCTTTTTTCCTTCCTTACAGAGTATAAAAACCACCCTAATAAAAACGATTAAATCCCAACCTTTGTAAGAATTTAATTGTTTATATTGCCTACTCTTTTTTCTCTCGTTTGTGATTGATAAATCAATCGTTTGGATACAGTGAATAATTTATAAGATTTATTTCTGTTTGCAACTAAATGTTAATTTATTTTTGAAGATTTATTTTTTGACAACGATTCGTTTTTTCTAAAGTTTTTCGCACTTTGTATAGACATTGTATATACATAAAAAAAACTAATTTAAAACATAACCACCATCTTGTTTTCTTATTAAACCTTGCATTTCTAAGACGACTAAATCTGTCTTGATTTCCGCAACACTTTTTTTGACAAGGTTTGCCAATACAGATTCTGACACAGGAATCATTCCTAATTTATCTAAAATATCATTTTTATATTCATATTTTTTTTCATTTTTTTGTTTTGTTTTATCTTGAAAGAAATCTTTTATAGACATAAATAATGTTGCCTGTGATTTTTTTATCAAAGAGTTTGGACCGATACTGCGCAAATCAGAAGGATGTCCCGGTATTGCAAATACTTGTTTTCCATATTCTATTGCGAATCGTGCAGTTGTCATACTGCCAGATTTTTCGTCTGCTTCACCGATTATCAAGAAATCTGATAATCCTGCAACCCAATGATTTCTTTGTATAAAATTTTTTGCCAGCGGTTTTGCCCCAACCGGCATTTCACTGACAATAACACCACGGTCCAGAATTTCATAATATAACGATTCGTTTTCAAGTGGCCATATATAATCTACACCACCCGCAACAACTGCTATTGTTTGTGCATTACCATCTGATTTTAATGCCCCAATATGCGCAGCAGTATCTGTTCCCATTGCCATACCAGATGTTATCGCATAATTATGTTCTGCAAATTTTTGTGCAATTTCAGACATAAAATTCATACCAGCCGCAGTTGCATGTCTTGTACCAACCATCGCAACATTTTGTTTATTAAATGTTTCAATGTTTCCACGCACACTTAAAACCACAGGATGATTTTGTATCTTTAATAAATTTTTCGGATAACACGCATCATCATCACATATATATTCAATTCCAAGATTATTTGCAGTTTCAATTTCAGATTTTACATTATCTATAAAATCATCAGTTAAATTCAATGAATCAACAGCCGAATATAAATCACCATATTCTTCTAGTAATTTTTTATATTTAACCGCCCCAATACCTGGGGAACGTAAAATCAAAAGTTTTTGCAATAAATCTTTCATAACAAAAAAGATTGTAGAACAAATCTACAATCTTATAAACATAAAAATTGCGACATTTAAATTATTCTTCAATCCAGATATAAACATATCCTTCTGGTGCATCTTCACCATTACGCGCTTCGCGTGGGTTGGTTAATCTGATTGCATCGAATCTTGAATCATCTAAATTGTTCGAAACATTTGTTATGGCATTATTAACCTCTGTCAAAGAATTATTGATTTCTGTGATTCTGGCATCAATTTCTTCTCTGTTATATGTTTCGTTTTGATTGTATGTTTCATTTTTGTTATAAAATTCGTTACGCAAATCTGTTTTTACAGCATTAATTATTGCGTCCACATCTACATTTCCAGAAACAGACGGTGGGTTTGTATTAGAACCGCCACCCGTAGAACCACCTGTGGAACCACCGCCAGATTGGTTATTTGAAGGAACCGTTGGAATTGCTACATTATTATAAACCTTGGCAGATGTGATAACCGGAAATCTTGACGAAGCAGAAGATATCGCCCCAGTTTTTGCACGCAAAGAACCCAATCTTGCAGAACTGTTTGCGCTTGTTGCACCCGAAGTTTTTGCAGGGGTTACCTTTGTCCCAGTAACACCGCTTGTCACAGGTTTATTTCCCAGCACACGAACAGATGGTGCAGCCATTGACACCGCAGGAGCTAAAATCAACAATAAAAATAAAATTTTTTTCATCTCTTATCCCCTACTTTAGTTAGCAAATTCATCTATCAAATCTTTGAATGCAGAACAATCTTTTGATCTATCTTTTTCACATTCTACTTTCAATGTTTTTAAATCACTAACATATTTATTATATTGTGCAGGTTGTTTTTCTTTCAACACCAATAATTGTGAACGATACAATTCAGATTCAGACAAACTTTTCTGACCTTGCACTTTACCACCAATTAATTTATTACCAAATAATTCCATTGCACCTACGCCAAGACCAGCACCACCGACAGTACTTGCAACAATACCACCAATTCTGGCACCTTTTCTGGCATCCAAGATACGTTTTTCCATTTCTTTTTCGCTTACCCAACTGCCACATTCAATATTTTCACCCCATGTGAAATATTTTGCAGGGATATCGCTGACATCAATTCTTGATTCATCGCTTGATTTCAATTCAACACGAACGAAACAAACATTATTTTGTGGATTGGCTGTATCTTCAACCATATTCATATAATTAGATGTATCACTGTAACGGGACGCCCAAACAAAAGTATTTCCGATACCTATATTATTATTCATACAAGCGTTTCTTTCCGCTTCGCGCATATCTTTTTCAGGTTCTGCAGGTTTCTGTGGGGTTGTCACTGTGACTGTTGGTGTTGGTGTCACCATACTGTTAGGTGTACCAAGTGAAACAGTATTCAATTGGTTCACAGATGCCGTATAACGTTGTGAAGTTGGTGCATTCATAAATTTGTTTGTCATCGCAGGACGCCCGTTTTCAACGGCATTCGCACCAAATACAACCATAGTTAAAACAACCATAGAAACTATTTTTTTCATATTACAATCCCTCTTTATACCCAATATTATATCACAAAATCCCCTTGAATACAAATAATAATAGAAAGTATTTTTTTATTTTTTCCATTTCCATTCAATTGTTGATTCTTTGCCCGTAATTAAGCGAATAATATTTTCTTTGTGTCTTATTAAACACAGTAAAGATATAGCCAAAAAGCCGAAACCAATATTTATATCCATCGCAAAACCTAAAATTGGCATCAAACAAAATACAACTGTTGCACCAGCTGATGAAAAACCGGTTCCCAATGCAACAATCAACCATTCAATTCCGCATATTATAAAAAGTAATGGGTTGACAGCCAATAAAACCCCAAACAACGCAGATATACCCTTACCCCCATGGAATTTAAGCCAAATCGGGAAACAATGTCCGACAATTGCAATAAAACCACACCACACACCAAAAGGTGCACTGACAAAATAACGGCCCAATAAAACCGCAATTATAGCCTTTGCCATATCAAGCAACCATGTCAACCCCGCCAATCTTAAACCACCAACACGCATAACATTTGTTGCACCGATATTACCGGAACCCACCTTTCTTAAATCACCCTTGTTAAACAGTTTTGTTATCAAAATTCCGAAAGGTATTGTTCCTAAGAAATAAGAGATTATTATTAAAATTGCATATATCATGTTATTTTTCCTTGATTTTATGTTTCTTTTTTATAAAATAGCATAAAGCTGAACAAAATAAAAGGAAAATAAAGTGGCTAATCATAAATCATGCGATAAAAGAATTTTGGTAA
This sequence comes from uncultured Alphaproteobacteria bacterium, assembly GCA_946623825.1. Taxonomy (GTDB): domain Bacteria; phylum Pseudomonadota; class Alphaproteobacteria; order Rs-D84; family Rs-D84; genus Enterousia. The sequence goes on along the minus strand of CAMORN010000002.1, from coordinate 192,786 downwards.
CAGCAAAAAAGAATGCAATCAATACTGCACGTCGTAGCGCTGTTAAAACAGAAACAAAGAAAGCATTGAAAGCAATCGAATCTGGCGATAAAACAGCCGCAGTTGCAGCTGTTCGCAGTGCAGAAAGCAAAATCATGAAAGCAGCTGGCAAAACAATGCCAAAGAAAACCGCTTCAAGAAAAGTTGCTCGTCTTGCAAAGAAAGTTGCAAAAATTGCTTAATAAACTTTTATCTAATTAAAAACCGTCCGATTGGACGGTTTTTTATTTACCACATATTATATGTAAGAAAACCCAGATAAAAATCTGGGTTTTTATTTCTTTAATTTAATGGTGCACCCCAATGCTGTTGGATACTGCGTTCTGCATCCATCGGGCTGACCAGAACCTGAGGTGTCAATATAACAACCAATACTTCACGAGATGCCTGAGCTTCACGAGAACCAGACAAAGCCATAAAGTCTGCATCACCAAGGCCGTATCTTGTATCATCGTTCTTTTGTTTTTCAAATCCAGACACAACCAACATTTGACCAGATTCCATTATAACTTCTTGCATAAATGAACGTTCTTCAACCTCTGGCAATTGCAATACAACTTCACCCACCTTGGTTGTGTTCATTTTTAACAATTCACGTATAGACATTTTGAATAATAACAAAATCTTGCCGTTTTCTAAGATATTTGGCAACAACTGCATTGAAAAACCAGTTTCCAAATCATCTTGGTCAACTGTACTTGATTCAACAGTTGTGAAATTACGTGATTCAAAACGTTTAATATATCCAGTTGTTTTTGTATTCGTCACTGGCGCAACACGGTTATTACGTGTTGTAACCCCAACATTTGTAACAAGTGAAACCTTGCCCTGCTTTGCCAAGGCATCAATCAAAGCACTGGATCCAGCAACACGCGCCAAAGAACCATTCATAATCTTTTGGTCTGTATATGTGGTTGCAATACCAGTTGCAGATTTAGCTACCTCATTAGATAATACAGCGATATTCATAGAAGAAGCTTCTGTTGTGGAAAGATTATTTTTTGGATTCGCAACAATATTCAATCCAGATGCAGAATTAATAGCCGCTGCTAAATTCAAACCAAACGCAGATTCATTAGATAAAGAAACCTGTAAAACCTTTACATCAATTGTAACCAATTGAGACAAACGTTTGTTTTGTTTTGCAACATATTCAGAAATACGCGCCAACACAGACGGGGCAGCAGTTACTGTAATCGTACCCAAACTGCGTGACACCGTGAATTGTGAATTCTTAGATCCGTTTATAATAGAATTTATTGTAGATTCAACCTCGTCCCATTCTTTCAATGTAGATTCCAACGAGACACGATTTCCGTCATCTGTTTGAACAGATGATTGATATGAAACATCTGTACCCAGCGCATACAATGTGTATGTTCTGGTTTCTGTTTCATAAAAAACGATTGAATCTTTATCATAATACCACAGCAAATCTAAATCAGTTGCGATTTGTGATAACAAACCCGACAATTTACCTGTATAAGCAACATCAACAGTCTTTTTCAATTTTTCAGAATCAACCTGACTGTCTATTTTTACAGGGATACCAGTTATAGAATTAATATCATTTGCCAAAACCTGTAATGTCACAGGTTCATTTAACAATATTGTTATACCAGTATCAGATTCGTATTTTGCAGGCAAATTATTTTTATGTTCCAACAATGTTGATTTATTACCCAACCAAACACCTTCTGATGTTGAAACGGTATCACCACTTGCAATTTTGGCACGCGGATTTTTTGCCATTTCGAATGCTTCATAAGCATTAACAAAATTCTGATCTACAGTGGCAGAAACCTTGGCAGATTCATGCAATGTACACCCAGCAAGCACCCCACCCACCAAAGCAACAACAAAATACAAATTAAAATATTTTTTCATACTTTTTCTCTCCTGTACAAAAATACAGCTTGTTTCATTATTCTTCGTTTGTAGAAACAACCACTACACGATTTCCCTTGTAAAATTTTGCATAAGGAATTGGTGTTGCGCGTTCAAAATTACGAACCAATGCAGACGCAACATCAATAAATCTGCCTTTGAATACAGCACTGGCTTCTATTGGATATTCACGAGAAGAAGTCCAAACCAAATCCCAACCTTCTTTATCACACCAAGATTGCAAAACCTGACGCAATGTTTGTCCGTTTGCAACAACCCAAGAACGAACTTGGTTTTGCGCTTCTGCTCTTTCTTCTGCATCAACATATTCTTGAACAGCGATTTCTTGTCTTGAATCTTGTACAGCGATTTCCGATGTAGGTTTTGAATCACAAGTTTTCGCAGCGGATGAAAATCCAGCCTTTTCCGCAAACACAGCATAAGAATCACCAGATTTATTACACATCGTACGTGGGCTGCGTGATACCGCCAACACTGTACCACCATCATCTTCCATCATTTCACGACGCATTAATGGCATTTCAGCATTATTTGTGCATTCATAATCAAAACCCGCAGGAATCGGCGCATCATTCATGATATTTGGACCACCAGACCAACCAACACCCTTGGTATTAATATTATTTTCAATTATCAAACCAGAACCCAATCTTGTAACGATTTTTGAATTACTGTATTTATCACAATCACCATCTTCGCAAGCAATTTCAACATCCGCATCAGATCCAGCAATTGGCCACACTGGTTCTTGAACCATTTCGACTTCTTCATATACAGGTTCTGCATATTCAACATATTGTGGCTCTTGAACAGTATCCGCTTCAATATCTTGTGAATAAAAAACCTCTGATGTCAAAGATTGAGGTATGCTTTCTGCTACAGCAACCCCAGAAACCCCAGTCGCGACCACAAAAGCCAAAATTTTACGAAACATTTTTATTCCTTTCCTTTTAATTATTATACTCAATTATAACAATTTGACCGAATCTGTGCAAGATTAAAAAACAAAAATAAAACAAAAAAAATATGCATCTTAAAATCGCACGAATCGGCAAAACGTGTTATAGTATATCTGACAAGAACATTAATTTGAGGTAAAACACATGGAAAATACTTGGATTTTTATACCTGCTGTCGTGTCATGCATATTTACAATCACGATTTTTGTGATGGTTTTTGTATTGAATAAAAAAATAAAATTGTTGGCGCGCGCAACGAAACAACACGCTGAATTATTGGTTGCAATAAAAAATATATTAAAAAACAAAATCGCGGTTAACGAAACCACAGATAAAGCAGAAATTATATACCAAGATTTATTACAAGATTTAATACCGGTTATGGCGGCAATAGATGTCATGCCCCGCTCTACATCTGAACACCCATTATGGCGTGCATTGGGTGGAATTATGGACGAATACGACAAAAATCCTTTTGTTCTTGAAAAATTGCGTCGTTCAATAAAATTAGACACAAACATATCACGTTCTATCAATCATTATTTGAATCGCGCAAACCAATTTTTACAACACATGGCTAACACCGACAAAGACGGAATATTATCAACAACATTTACAGATGGTTTGCTGGGACAATCTTTGACATTTTTTGCCCAAGCACAAGCATTAGCAAATTCAGATAAATGACAAAATTATCAGAAAATCTTATTCGTGAAATATCCACAAAACGAAATGAACCAGATTGGCTTTTGCAGTGGCGATTAGATGCCTTTAATGCATGGCTTAAAATGAAAGAACCACATTGGGCTGAAATCGATTACAAACCAATAAATTATGACGAATTAAATTATTATAACGAAACCAAGCAATTGGATAACAGCGAATTAAAATCAACCTATGAAAAAATGGGGTTGCCAGAATCTGAACAACGTGCCCTGCTGGGTATGGCGACAGATACTGTTATTGACAGTAAATCTGTTCATACATCATATACCGCAGAACTTGAAAAATTGGGTATAATATTTTTACCTTTGTCAGAAGCTGTTATTAAACACCCAGATTTAGTTAAACAATATCTTGGTTCTGTTGTACCAAATACAGATAATTATTTTGCAGCACTGAATGCTGCTGTATTTTCAGATGGCACATTTGTTTATATTCCAAAAAACATAAAATGTCCGATAGATTTAGCCAGTTATTTCAGAATTGAAACTGCAAAAATTGGTCAATTTGAACGAACACTTATCATTGCAGAAGACGGTTCAACACTTTCTTACATGGAAGGTTGCAGCGCACCACGTCGTCCAAATCATCAATTACATAGCGGTGTCGTAGAAATTATTGTCAAAGACAATGCCTATGTAAAATATTCAACCGTCCAAAACTGGTATGCGGGCGATTCCGCCGTAAAGAGCGATTCTGATAACATTAAAAACGGCATATTAAATTTCGTAACAAAACGCGGAAAATGTTATAAAAATGCGGGACTTGATTGGACACAAATTGAAATCGGTTCCGCAATGACATGGAAATACCCATCAACAATTTTATTCGGTGATAATTCACACAGTGATTTTTATTCTCTGTCAATAACGCGTGGTACACAACAGGCAGACACCGGAACAAAAATGTTGCATATCGGCGATAACACAAAATCTAATATTGTTTCATATGGTGTCGCAACAGATTATTCAAAACAAACATTCAGAAGTCTGGTTGCATTCAATGGAAAACACGGAAAAAATGCCTGCAAATGCGACAGCAGAATCATTGGAAATAACGCAATTGCAAATACTATTCCAACTGTTGTTCACAACAACGCAACAAATGAACAATCACACGAAGCAACAACTGGCGCAATAGACAAAGACGCCCTGTTATTTTTGGAACAAAGTGGCATTGAAACAGATGATGCAATTGCATTGATTATTGGTTCAATGGCAAATCCAATAATAACTAGATTACCAATGGAATTCTTGGTAGAATCAAAACAACTTATTCAAATGGCATTAAAGAAAGATTAAAAAATGTTAGAGATAAAAAATTTGTCCGTTTCAATGGACTCTAAAAAATTATTAGAAGATATAAACTTTACTGTGCAAAATGGCGACAGATTCAGAATCGCCGGTCATAATGGTTCTGGTAAATCTACATTGGTAAACGTTATTGCAGGTAACCCTGAATACAATATTGATAATGGTCAAATTATTTTTGACGGCAAAGACATCACAAACGAAAATGCAACAACCCGCGCATTATTAGGTATATTTTTAGGTGCGCAAAATGTCCCTGAAATTCCGGGATTAACCGTGTTGTCTTTCTTGAAGCATTCAATGATTGCACACAAACATTTTGAAAACGGCAAAGATTTATCAATGGGTGAATTTCTTGAAAAACTAGAATCGGCACGCGAAAAATTAAACATACCAAAAGAATGGCTAAATCGCTCTGTCAACGTTGGTTTTTCTGGCGGGGAAAGAAAACGTATAATGTTATTACGATTAATTTTAACAAATCCAAAAATTGCAATTCTGGACGAACCAGATTCTGGTGCAGATAAAGATGTCCAAGAACAAATCGCAAACACTATAAACGAAATGAAGGAAACAACATTTATATTCATTTCACACCAAGATAATTTTACATCTAAAATCGGCGTCACAAAAACAATCACTTTAGAGAATGGTAAAATTGTGGTAAAATAGATTTATATAAACAAGAGGTCTACATTATGCACAGTCTGGTATTATTTATATCTTTGATATTTATTTTATGGATTGGTCGTTCTATATTTATTCCAATTTTATTTGCAGCATTTTTGTGGTATTTGTTAAACGCTATTTCCACATATTACAGACGAATAATGCCGTGCACAAAAAAAGTTTCTTGCAATATTTATTTATCAAAAACATTCGATACTATATCTTATATTTTGTCTTTCGCATCTGTGTTTGGTGTGATTTATTTATTTGCAACACAAATACGTCCTATGTTATCCCAGTTGTATAACGCAACCCCAATTTTACAACAAAAACTTTTTACATTTACACAATTCCTTTCTCAACAAACAGGCATAACATTTGATATGTCTATGTTGCCAGATTTAACACAAACCGCTGCATACATTGGTTCTTCATTGGCGGGAATCGCGACATCAACTGGTATGGTTATTATCTATTTGATATTTATGTTCATAGAACAAAGCTCTTTTGGAAAAAAGATAAATTCTTTGCAATTAACTAAAATAAAAGAAAAAAAATTGCGTTATATCTTGACCAGCATTGATGAAAATATGAAAAAATATTTATTTACAAAAACATTTATATCTGCTGCAACCGGTGTCAGTGCATATATATTATTGAAAATGATAGGTCTTGAATATGCGTCTGTTTGGGCGTTTATAATATTCATATTAAATTATATACCAACAATTGGTTCAATATTGGCATGTGCATTACCAATTCTGTACGCTTTGATTAGTGGCGACACATGGCATCTTGCCTTGTTCACAGCAATTTCTTTGATTGTAATTGAAACAATATTTGGAAATATTCTTGACCCAAAATTGACTGGTAAAACATTGAATATTTCAACATTGGCAATACTTATCAATTTGGTATTCTGGGGTATGATTTGGGGATTAGCGGGAATGTTTTTCAGTGTTCCTATTTTGGTTGCTATATACATCACAACCGCACAATTTTCTTCTACCAGATGGATTGCGGTATTGTTATCCAGCGACGGTAAAATTCCAGAAGAAAGCAATTAAATTCTTTTCAATACAGAAATAGCATTTTCCAAGATTATCTTGGCAGACAAAGAATCGAGTTCGGTTTTTATCTTTGCCCTGCTCTTTTTTGTCATTTCTTGTTCAGCCATAGTGCTGGTCAAATTTTCTTCTATAAAAATAATTGGTAAATCTGTTTTTTTGCTTAAATCACCCGCAAATTGACGCACCATTTTCGTGGTATCTGAATCAGTCCCATCTGCATGTAATGGCAAACCAATAACAATACCAACAATTTTGTCGTCTTGAAACAAAGCCAACACAGCAGATATCAATTCGGATTGTTCCTTGATATTTATCTGGTCCCTGACAAAAACAAAATCACGTTTTTCATCTGACACAGCAACCCCGCAACGACGCAGTCCCCAATCCAGTCCTAAAATTCTTCCTGTATGCGGAAAATCCTTGTAATCAGATAAAATCATTGTATAATTCCTCTTGTGTATAAATATAGGATTGAAAATGGCATTTAGCAAGCAACAATTAAAAAAATTCGCAGATTTAATCAAAATTGAAATATCTGATGAAAAAATGGAAAAAATGAACATCGATTCTGTCGTTGAATGGTTAGATAAATTACAACAGATAGATACAACGGGTGTAAAACCTATGTTGAATCCTGCTGAACATAATTTACCATGCCGTGAAGATGTCGTAACAGAACCAAATATGCGTGAAGATATTTTAGCAAATACACCAGATAAAGCGGGTGTATCACGTGGTTATTTCGCAGTACCAAAAATCATGGACGAATAAAGAAAGGCAACTAACATGATGAAATACCCTGGCTCAATGGAGATAAAACATTTGAAAGAACTTTCTACTCGTGCAAGGAATTTGCTTCGGGAGAATGATATCGATACCGTACAAAAATTCATAGATTATTTTAGTAAATATGGCGAAAACGGTGTACCTTATTTTAATCACAAACGAAATGCCGGTAAAAAAACTATTGATGAAGTCCAAGCTTTTGTAAAAAATTTTTTAAACGATAAATATGAAGACGCACAAGAAATAGATGAAATAAAATCTAATATAGAAAAACTTAAGATTGCAATTGCGAAAATGGAAACGAAATTGGCAGAATTAGAAAACAAACGTAATACAACAATAAAACAACAGGAAAATATCAGATGATAAATTTAACAATCAAAGAAGCATTAGAAAAATTAAAAAATCGTTCTATTTCTGCTACTGAATTGACACGTGCATATTTGGAACGCATTGAAAAATATGGCTCTGCATTAAATTGCTATATCACAACAACACCAGAACGCGCATTGAAAGATGCAGCTGAATCTGATGAACGTTATAAAAATGGAAACTCATTACCATTGGACGGTATGCCAATCGCAATGAAAGATTTATTTGCAACACGCGGTATTCGCACAACCGCTGCATCACGTATGTTGGAAAATTTTGTTCCACATTATGAATCTACCGTTTCACAAAATTTAATAAATGCTGGAACTGTTTTGTTGGGTAAAGCAAACCTTGATGAATTTGCAATGGGAACTTTCTCAAAAACATCTTTCTTTGGCGCACCTGTCAACCCATGGCAAATTGAAAAACATTTAACAGCTGGTGGTTCATCTGGCGGTTCTACAAGTTCTGTTGCTGGTGGTCTTGCTATCGCTGCAACAGGAACCGATACTGGTGGTTCTATTCGTTTTCCATCTGCAATGACTGGCCTTGTTGGTATGAAACCAACGTATGGTTTATGTTCCCGTTGGGGTTGTATCGCATTTGCATCAAGTCTTGATACACCGGGTCCAATTGCAAGAACTGTTGATGATGCAGCATTGATGTTATCTGCAATGGCGGGACATGATGACAAAGATTCAACCAGTTCCCCAGAAGCGCATTTTGATTCAGACGGAAATGTTCAACCAATTTTAGGCGATGGCAAAAAATTGAAAGTTGGAATCATCAAAGAATTCAATTCTGTAAAAATTTCAGACGATATGAAAAACCTGTTTGAAAAACGTATTGCTGATTTGAAATCTATGGGTGCAGAAATTGTAGAAGTTTCAATTCCAAATATTTTAGACGCATTGGCGGCATATTACATTATCGCCCCAGCAGAAGCATCTTCTAATCTGGCGCGTTATGATGGTATGAGATACGGCCTGCGTGTTGAAGGCGACGGTCCATATGACACATATAAAAAGACACGTGCTGCTGGTTTCGGAGAAGAAGTGCAACGTCGTATGTTGATTGGAACTGCAGTTTTATCAAGTGAATCTTACGAAGTATATTTCATGCAGGCTGCACGTGTTCGTCGTATGATATCAGACAGTTTCAAAACAGCATTCGAACAATGCGATTTAATTGTTTGCCCTGCCAGTGCGGGAACTGCAATGCCACTTGATTCAGATTTAACACCACTTGAATATTATGCACTTGATTTATTCACAGTTGCTATGAATTTGGCTGGTGTTCCTGCGGTATCTGTTCCATGCGGTTTGGCACAAAACGGATTACCACTTGGTATGCAGGTTGTTGGTCCAAGATTTGCAGATATGCGTGTATTACAACTCGCAAAACATATTGAAACATCGGCAAATATAGACAACCGTCCAACAACAATTATGGGCGAATAAAAACAAAAGAAATAAAAATGACTGGGAAAAAATTGGTAAAAAAAATGGTGGCTAGAAGTGGAATCGAACCACTGACACAGGGATTTTCAGTCCCTTGCTCTACCAACTGAGCTATCTAGCCAACGAAAGTCATATTATATTATAAAAAACAAAAAAGCAAGGAAAAATAAAAATGTTTACGATAAAAGGCAAAACAACAGATTGGGAAGTAGTTATTGGATTGGAAACACACATAGAGGTTTTATCTAACAGTAAATTATTCAGCGGTGCATCTGCAAACTATAATCCAACTATCGCCCCAAACACTCAGGCATGTATGGTTGACGTCGCAATGCCGGGCATGTTGCCAGTATTAAATAAATACTGTGTTGAACAGGCAATCAAATTTGGTTTGGGAATAAACGCTCAAATTTCCCATCGTTCTAAATTTGCCCGTAAACAATATTTTTATCCAGATCTTCCTCAGGGTTATCAGATTTCTCAACCTGCAGAAGAACCACCTGTGGTTGGTCGTGGCTGGGTTGAAATTTTGGGTGACGACGGAAATCAAAAAAAGATTTTCATTGAACGTGCACACATGGAACAAGACGCTGCGAAAAACAAACACGATATGCACCCTACTAAATCTTTCGTAGATTATAACCGCAGTGGTGTTATGTTGCTTGAAATCGTAACATTTTTGGATGTTAAAAATCCTGAAAATAATTCTTATATAACATCCCCAGATGAAGCTGAAAGATATCTGCGCGAAATTCGTGAAATTGCACGTGCACTTGGCGTTTCAAAAGCAAACATGGAAGAAGGTTCTATGCGTGCCGACGTAAATGTATCTGTTCGTCCGGTTGGTGAAAAAACTTTCAGAACCAGAACGGAAACAAAAAATATGGTTTCATTTAAATTTATTAAAAGTGCTATTGAATATGAAGCACGTCGTCAAATTGAAATTTATGAAAATGGTGGCACTGTAACACAAGACACTATGCGCTATAACCAAGACGAAGGTACAACATCTGTTTTACGCAGCAAAGAAGATGCACTTGATTATCGTTATTTCCCGGACCCAGATTTATTGGAATTGGTTATTAGTGACGAAGAAATTGAACGCATTCGTAAAACGATGCCGGAATTGCCTGCCGCAACCCGCGCAAGATATATCAATGAATATGGTTTAACTGAATACGATGCAAATCGTTTAACAGAAACAACTGATATTTCCCATTGGTATGATTCTGCGGTTCAGGGTAAAAAAGAACGTGCAAAACCAGTTGCAAACTGGATGATTTCTGAATTGTTTGCTCACCCTGAAAACTTTGACATCACAAATGAAATCAAAGAAAATTCAGATCCGGATGCCCCTCGTATTATTACGCCTGAAAATATTGCCGAATTAGTTGATATGATTGCAAGCAATGAAATCAATGGAAAACAGGCAAAAGAAATATTTATCAAAATGCTTGATGGCGAACGTGGCACAATTCATGAAATTGCCGATAAATATGGTATGAAACAAATTACAGATACTGGCGCAATTGAAAGTGCTGTTGATGAAGTTATCAAAAATAATCCATCTCAGGTTGAACAATATAAATCTGGCAAGGTTGGATTACTTGGTTTCTTTGTTGGTAATGTTATGAAGGCAACCCATGGTCAGGCAAATCCTGCAATGGTAAGTGATTTATTGAAACAAAAATTGGCTTAAAAAATATGCGAGACGTCATTGTCTTTATTTCGCCAGACATAGATTATATGATGCGGGATAAAATAGCACATGTTTTATCCCTGAATCATATTGAAATAACACACGATATAAATTGTGCAAATCTTGTAATACAAAAAGAAGATATAGAAGAAAGTATTCAGAAAATTTTTGAAAAATTAAATTCAAAACCTTATGAACTTGTCGCATATCCAATAGAAATGCCAATAATATCAACAAAGAAAATGAAACAATATGTTCCAAAAACAGTTGATATAAAACGTTTTAATAAAACAAAACTAAGTCATAAATTGATGTTTAACACAACAAGAAGAAGATAAAAAAGGAAATACGAAAATGGCAGAACTTTCACCAGAAATGAAAGAAATATTGAGACAATTGTTACGTCCTGGTAAAGTTATTAAATTAAAACCAGAGGTATTAAAGGAGGAACAAAAAACAATACAAGTAAAACAAACTGTCTTACATGTAAATCAAGAACAAACAAAAACACAACACTAAAAATGTCAAAAATGCAGAAATTTTTTATACAAACTTTTGGTTGCCAAATGAATGTATATGACGGACAAAGAATCGCCGCCATGCTTGAAAAACACGGACTTACACAAACAGACGAAATCGGTGACGCTGATTTAATTATATTGAATACCTGCTCTGTTCGTGAGAAAGCAACAAACAAAGTTTATTCTGCATTGGGTCGTATCAGATGTGCAAAAAAGCCATCTGCCCTGTTTGGTATTGTTGGTTGTGTTGCACGCGAATCTGGTGCCGATGCTTTTAAAAGAATTCCTGAATTAAATTTTGTTTTGGGGCCTCAGAGTTATCATAAATTACCAGAAATCATCACAAATCCAGAATCAAGATTATTAAACATAGATTTAACTGGACTTGAAAAATTTGATGAATTGCCACAAATGAATAAATCACCATTGGTCGCATATATACCGGTTCAAGAAGGATGCAATCATTGTTGCACTTATTGTATTGTTCCTTATACCCGTGGCCGCGAAATTTCTCGTCCATTTAAAGATATTGTTGCAGACACAATAAACGCTGCAAAAACAGGCGCGATTGAAATTTGTTTTTTGGGACAAAATGTAAACGGCTATAAATATACAGATGAAAACGGTAAATTATATCGTTTATCTGATTTGATTAAAGAAGCCGCAAAATTACCAGAAATCCACCGTATACGTTTCACTTCCAGTTATCCAACAGAAATGAGTGATGATTTAATTGAAATCTTTGGAACCGAAGAAAAATTATTACCTTTCTTGAATATGCCAATTCAAAGCGGTTCACCAAGAACATTAAAAAGAATGAATCGTCCAGATGATTTGAGTATTTACAGAAATATTGTTTCAAGATTAAAATCTGTTCGTCCAGATATACAAATTTCATCTGATTTTATCGTTGGTTTTCCAGATGAAACCGAAGAAGATTTCAACGAAACATTGAATATCGCAAAAGAAATCAAATATATAAATTCTTATTCATTTAAATATTCACCGCGTCCACATACTGCTGCGGCAATTATGCCCAACCAAATTAGCGAACAAATTAAATCTGTAAGATTACAAAAATTGGACGCACAATTAAATGAGAACCAACGCGAATTTAATATGTCTTGCATTGGTAAGGAAATGGTTTGTTTATTAGAAGGAATTGATAAAACAAAACGTCATCTGGTATTCAGAACACCTTATATGCAACAATGTATTGTTGAAAAACCAGATTATGAAATCGAACCTTTGCAGAAAATAAAAATCACAGATGCGAACAAAGCATCCCTGCGTGGTGAAATTATAAAATAATTAAAATTCGACATTTGCATTCAAACTGAATTTATAATTCAATCCAAAATCTGAGCTGTCTATCACATCAAAAGATATTGATGCCCCTGCTTTGTCTTGTACAGCATCAAAACCAATATTAATTTTACCAAACAAATCACTGGCGGTATTTATACCAAACATTGCGCCATATTTATATTTAATATCATCCATAATAAAGAAATATTTTATATCCGCACCAGCACGCAAATCTAAATTTAAATCTGTTTTGTTTAAAACAGACAATCTACTTATATCCAATCCTATAAACGGCGATACACTCAAATTATCAACAATATTAAAATCTTGTCCGACATCAGCTAAAAAATACAATGATTGTCCATTTGGGTCTTTTTCTATTTTATTTTTATGATAAATATTCCCAGTTTTGTATTTTGTAAAAGAAGCCCCAGAAACAGCACGCAACCAATAATCATTATTTATATCTGTTTGAATTTTTACATCACCGCCAAATGATAATCCACTAAAATCTTCGAAAGAATCTTGATAAACAAATTTGTTTGCATATACATTTAACGAAAAATCAAATTTTTCATATTTTCCGTTTATATACAAATTTCCGCCGAATCCAGACATCTTGTCTCCGCCCATATAAAACGGAACAAAACCTATTTTATTATTTTTATCGTTTTCATAAATAAAATTAAATTTATTCATAATATTTAACGGCTTTAATAAAATTTTATTATTAAATCTATATGAAGAATTCATAACATTATTTAATTCGGACATATTATCAGCCTTGTTCATGGCTAACAACAATTTATTGTTTGGTTCAGTGTTTTGCAAGACCGACAATAAAACACCACGATTATCAGAATCAAAAATTTTCTGATAATTTGTTTCTCGAACAACATACAACCGTGTTCCATATATCTCTTTGATTGTTTGTGCCTTGTGCAATTTATCTTGATCGCTGATAATAACTTCTACATTTGTTGCACCACCAGTATTTTTGATATAAGTCCCAGATTCAACCGTATACGAATTTGTAATAACCAAAGTATTATTATTATCAATAAAAGAAACCGTCTTTTCAAAATTATTCCAATCTGCAAAATCGTCTATAACAATAACAGATTCTATGAAAGAAAATTTATTTGCATTCAAATCTTTTATATCTGAAAAATTTACCCCATTAAAATTTTCAACACTGACATTAAATCTGTTTATATCACCGCTGACATTTATATTTGTGATTTCAGAATTATTGCTGATTATCTGGGTAAAAGACGAAAGTCCGTTTATATATACCCCACCAATATTTCCGGTATTTTTAATTTTTAAATTGTTAGAATTAGTATCTAAAACAGAATCTATTGTCCCATTATTTTGAACAATCATTTCCTGTTTGTTCACGATAATATACCCAGTATCAGAATGAACAACAACATTTTCTGGAATAATTATTTCATTTTCATTAAAACTGTTTGTGTTCGTATTTGTATCATAACTAATTGCAAAGCCATGATTGCACAAACCAATAATCATAAAAACCGAAAACAAAACGCCTTTCATAACACTGGTTATACTAGCACATAGGAATTATTTCCGTAAAGAAAAAACTGATTTAATAAAAAAATCCCGTATAAAACGGGATTTCGTTGTTTTAATACAATTTTTAGAACATATAACGAACACCAATATCGCCACTGAAATTATGCATTCCAGATTCAACATCGATATAGTTATAACGTGCTGCGATATCTACCTTAAAGCAGCCAAAAGGCATTTCTAAGCCCAATGTGCCCATACCAGAAAATCTTGTAGAATCTCTGCTTTGACGTCCGTCACCATTTTCTGCGGTTGTATCAATAAATGCCATACCGGCACCGATACCTGCAAACGGTTGTATATAATGGAAATGACCAATATCCATATACGCATTAGCCATCAATTCTATATTTTTTGATGAAACATCTACATTTGCAACATCACCAAAACTTTTTGTTTTATTACCCTTTGTAAAGAAAGAGCCTTCAACTTCGAAACGTGCTGTATCATATGCAGACAAACCAAGTGCAACACGTGCCTGATATAGGTTTTGACCAACACTTTCTTTTTTATCATTCAAAGAATAATTCAAATTACCGTATGTAGCACCGCCACGCAATGCAACATATGGTAAAATATCCCAACCCAAAAAGTTAGTTGTTTGTTGTTGATATGCCTGACCACCGGCGAACGCTGGGGCGGCTAAGAATACTGCCATTGATGTGGCAATAAGTTTTTTCATAAGTTTCTCCTTTTGTTGCTGATTAATCTCAACACTTAAGAGTTTATCAGAC
Source organism: uncultured Alphaproteobacteria bacterium (assembly GCA_946623825.1). Classification (GTDB taxonomy): domain Bacteria; phylum Pseudomonadota; class Alphaproteobacteria; order Rs-D84; family Rs-D84; genus Enterousia. The sequence goes on along the minus strand of CAMORN010000002.1, from coordinate 177,632 downwards.
AAACAACAATATTCATATAGGCATGTATCCTTAGGAAATTCGTCTTAGACCTGTTTTTCTGCCGTATAGAAAAGATTTTTATTTAATCAAATTTTTAATAACATATTCAGATAACATTAAACCAAATGTTCCCGTCACAGTTATAACAGAACCAAATTCACGACCACCATTTATTTGTGGCGTTGCGTTTTCAGTAGAATAGACAACTGGAAAATCTTTCAATTTTTCATCTTTGACAATATGGCGAATTTTAGAAGCCAACGGACAAACACTTGTCTTGGAAATTTTAGAAACTTTGATTTTTGATATATCTGTTTTGCGTGCTGCCCCCATACTTGAAACAAATGGTACACCATTCGCAAAACACCATTTATAAAGTGCTATTTTAGATTTCACGGTATCTATGGCATCTATTACAAAATCTGGCTTTACATTTATGTGTGTCTTTTCATCAAAAAACATATTAAAACCATCGACAATTATGTCAGGGTTTATATCATGAATTCTTTGTTTTGCTATTTCAACCTTTGGTTTTCCGATTGTTGAATCCAATGCAAACAATTGACGGTTTATATTTGATTCTTCAACATTGTCAAAATCTATCAAAATTATATGACCAACACCACTGCGCGCCAAAGATTCAATTGCAAACGAACCAACTGCCCCACAACCAACGACCATAACCGTAGAGTGTTTTAATTTTTCTATGGCATTGTCCCCAAATAATAAAGTTATTCTTTGTAATCTAGTCATTATTTAATACCCGCATTGTATTTTGATATATTATATCAGACATATTTTTATTATTCTTGATAACTGCAATTTTATCAACAATATCCGATAAAACAATATTTGATTTTGCGTCCGTTTCAACCAAAATTCTGTTATCTGGAATATTTGTTATAATATCATCTGGTCTGTTAAACGAAAACATTATGTTATAATTAGCCAACAAATTTTTTACGATTTCAACACTGCCATTAAACGCATGAGCAACCATAATCGGCAATTCGTTTCTTTTGTATTTTTTCAGAATTTGAAAAATTTTATCCCATGCACCAACACAATGAATAAAAATCGGTCTTTTATATTTTATTGCTATTTCAATTTGTTTTATAAAAAGATATATTTGTTTTTCCATATCTGGTTTATATTTATCAAGGCCAATTTCACCAACCATAGCAGATTTATTTTGTTCCAATATCTCAGACAACCTGATATCAAATCCGTCATTTATATTTTCCAAAAACCATGGATGGATTCCAAAGGCGCCATAAACATTTTTATCATTAATATCTAATAAAACGTCCCAATCATTTTCATTGGTCGCACAACAAATTGTTCCAACAATATCAGGTTGGACTTTATACGATATATATTCAATATGAGAATGAGTATCTATTATTTTCATAGATATTATTTAATCATAAAAAAGCATTTTTGCAAATATAAGCAAAAAGATAGTTAAAACTTTCTTTTTATATTCAACCCAAAAGACCATCTGTCATAAGATGGCATTGGTATATTAGAATCTTTCTTGGTATAAGTAATATTTACAACTGGTATAAAACCTTTGTATTCAATTTTTACATCAGACACAGACAATGTGTATTTTTGTAAAAAATATTTTTCTTTTATATTCATAGGTACATTATTTTTTATAACATCAACCGCACCATCATAATTTATCCAAGAAAAATAAGGCTCCAAATACACCAAAATTCCATTAGGCATTTCAACCCCAAATCCAAATGCAAACCCATATTTATAATTAGAATACGGATCAAATTTAGTATTTTCACGTTCTAATTCACCACGAACCAAAATATATTTTGTTGAATCAATCGCGTATGTAAAATTCGGTATTGCAGTATATGATTGCCCGTTTAATAAATCATCGTATTTATCATATACATTATTCGCAAACTGCAAAATCAACCCAGATGAAAATTTGCGTGTCCAATCATAGTTTGCATCAACCTTGGCACCATAGGCCCAGGCCAATTTTTCATTTCCATACCAAGAACGTCCCACCACCCCGGCAAACCAAACGTTCCCCCTGTCCCACACATAACGTGGTCCAGTTGAGCCAGCCAAGAATATATCATTATAACTTTTTTTATCATAAATATTTGTGTAAAGCATTGCATCATTTTTCCAACGCCAATTATCAGATAACACAAATTCGTAATCAGCACCCGCCGCAAGATTTACCCCTGATTCATCTTTTGATTCTTTCAACTTTTCACAAACGCCAGTTTTTTCATTTCCAAAACAGCCACTATTATTGTTTGACAAACTAGCCCGCATATCAGGCACATCACCAAATTCAAACCAAAAATCACTGTTTTTATTTTGACGCACCAAATATCTGTATTGTTCCATAAGTTGTCTTACATCATTCGGCAAATATTCAGCACCCAAAGCCAATCGTAAATAATAATCAGCACGATACCATTGTTTATCTTCCATATAACACAAAGCCAATTCAAAACGAGCCTTTACAAAATCAGGTTGTTCATCAAGAACTTTTCTGTAAAGTTTTATTGCCTCTTTAACATTTCCATTGGCTCGTTCTGTTTGGGCAGACGAATATAACATTTTTACCTTAGCAGACAAATTTTGTGGCAACGATATTTTTGTTAAAGCATTCTGGGTAACAGAATCATTATATAATGGTGCAACAATATTTTCGTTTGCCCCAGCAACCGAAATCATAGAACTCGTCAACACAACGAGCAAAATCAATATTTTTCTTAACATATTTATATTATACATGAATAAAAACCTAAAAGCAAAAATAACAACCACCCTTTCAGGTGGTGTTTTATCTTGGTGGACGCACAGGGACTGGCTCGAACATAATTGTTCTGCGCCTCATTCGTTAGCTCTCAAACTTCGTTTTACTCGTTTTCGCTTACTCATAGTCGAATGGTTTCTCGTCCCGTGCTACAATATAAAAACCACCCTTTCAGGTGGTGTTTTATCTTGGTGGACGCACAGGGACTCGAACCCTGGACCCACTGATTAAGAGTCAGTTGCTCTACCAACTGAGCTATGCATCCAGAACTTTTATCGCACAGATTATAAATTATTTTCCAGTAAATGCAAGGTCTTATTTCTTCAAATACAAAATCGGATCGTATGCTTTTGTTCCCTTGCGAATTTCAAAATGAAGCTGTGGTTGTGAAACCTTGCCCGTTTTACCAATCTTGCCTATCATTTGTCCCACAGTCAATTTTGTTCCGCGTTTTACATTCATAGAATCAAGATGCGCATAAACCGTCATCCAACCATCACTGTGTTGAATAATTATTAAATTACCCATACCTTTTACTTCGTTTCCAGCATACGCAACAACCCCATTTTCAGCAGATTTCACCGCGGTTCCAATTGGCGCAGAAATATTTATACCATCATTAAACAGTCCGCCATTTTTTGCACCATATTGAGACAATATTCTTCCACGCACTGGCCAAGAGAATTTAGTCGAAGAACGCGCCGTTATCTTTGGTAATTGTCTTTGTGGGTCTGACGAAATCTTTTTAGATTCTGTTTTTACAACAGTCTGTGTTTTTGCTTCTTTTTTCATAGGTGTTGTTTTTGCAACGGATTTTTCTGTTTTTGCAATTTTGGTTGGACCTGTTATAACTTTATCTGATTTTACTGTTTTGTTTAATTGCGGAACCTTTAACTTTTGCCCAACAGACAACGCAAATGGCGCATTTAATTTATTCAACACAGCTAAATCATTCACAGGTATCTCGTATTTACGAGATAAAGAATACAATGTATCCCCTTTTTCAACTGTAATTTCTGTCAGATTCACACGTGTTGTCGTTGTATGGACTTGTTTTTGTTGTTTTATTTCTGCAACTTTTTCTGTAGATATAACATTTGGAATTTTTACATTTGCAGAACGCAATAAAACCCTTTGACCGATTGATAGATTATAAGGTTCTTTCATATCATTAATTTTTGCAATTTCTGACACAGTTGTATTATTTTTGCGTGCAATTGAATATAATGTGTCGCCCTTTGCGACAATAACAAAATCTTTATTTGTATTATCTTTATTTAAATCTTCTTTTACAACCGTTGCTTCTTTTATAAAATCACCACCATACACAGGAACAACGATATAGTCTGTTTCTTCTTCAACTTCAACTGTTTTTACTTCTGATTTTTCAAACGATTCTTTTTCATCTTCTGTCGGTTTTAAAACATAATCGTCAACACTGGAATACAAAACATAATCATTAACATTTGCAGAACCGTATAATTCAGGCGACGCATACACACCATAATCACTTGCTGCAGAATTATAAATTTCAGGTTGTGTTTCTGGATCTGCCAACAATGCTGGATATCTATCTTCTATGAACATACCGATATTATCTGGGATAGAAGCTATTTTTGGTTGCAAATCACATGCATTCAAAACGAACGAAACCAAACAAGCCAATGAAACAAGATTAAAAAACTTTCTCACAGGTGTAATTATACCACAAAAAACAACCAAATAAAAACATTATCAGTCATTATTCATAAACAACAAACTGATTTCATATAAAAGCAACATTGGCAGAGCCAACAAAATCTGCGACACAATATCAGGTGGTGTTAAAACAGCAGCAATAATAAATATTCCAACAATAATATATCTGCGTGATTTAATTGCAGTTTGTTTTGACAACAGCCCTATTTTATTTAACAACACCATCACAAGCGGCAATTGAAATGCCAAACCAAAAATCTTCAATAAACCAATTGAAAAAGCAAGATATCCTGTAATTGCCGGCATCAATACAGTTGGCACATTTGAAGATTCATTTAATTCTATAAAAAAATTAAATACAAATGGCAACAAAACATAGAAAGCAAAACCAGCCCCTATAACAAATAACATTGGTGATATTATAAATATAGGCAACAAAAATTGTTTTTCGTTTTTGTGTAACCCCGGTGCTATAAATGCCCATATATGCCACAAACAAACCGGTATTGTTATAATCAAAGCAACCAATGTCGCCAAAGAAAACTGAATCATTAAACCGTCTGTTAGGCCTGTGTACAACAATGTTGTGTCATTCCACACACGCACTAAAGGTTCAATTAAAAACAATTCAACATAATCAGAAACAGCCCAACCAAAACCAAACGCAATAATAAAAACCAACGCGCACCATAAAATTCTGCGTCTTAATTCTGAAAAATGTTGCATTAATGTCATTTTCATTTTGATTTTTTTGTTTTTTTCTTGGTTGTCTTTTTCTTTTCTTCATAAAAAACATTCTGACCCACATTTGAAATCAAATCATCAATAGGCTTTTCAAGTTCTATGCGTTGTTGAATTTGTTCCCCAACATCAGAAATTTTCCAAACTAGATTTCTAATATATCTGAAAACACGAGACATAAATCTGGCAACATCAGGCCAATTTTTAGCAGGCACAACACATATTGCCACCAATAAAATTACTAAAAATTCGGTCCAACTGATTCCTAACATAAATTCACCCTAGTCGTAAAAGTCATCACCATCATTTGTACTGGTTGTTTTATGACGAGATAATTGAAAATAGTTTTTCTTGAAATCTGTTTTTGTTTTAAGGTTATTGAACGCAACATCTGTTTTATTTCCAGTTGCATCAATAACAGTCCAAGATTTTAATTTCATCGGTTTTTTATCAAAAACAACATCCATATAGCCCAAACCTTCTTGACCTTTGATATTCATTTTTAATGAAAAATCATTTTTATTGTTTGATGTTTCAATAACATTTATATCCGCGTTTTGTAAATCAATCTTTTTTCTTACTAATATTCCAGCAGGCGTACTGGTCAAAGGCACAGTTGTAATTTGATCCAATGATTTATCATAAAAATATAAATCTTTACCATCTGAAACCAATTGAATTGGTGCGTTTGTATAATCTAATCTGACACGACCAGGGCGCAACATAGAAAAAACACCCTTTTCTGTTTTTCCGTTCGCTGTTTGAATAAAATCGCCCTGCATACCAGTAATAGAATTTAAATATTTTTCAGCATTTTTTACAGTATTTAAATCAACATCTGCAAATGCAGAACCGATAAAAAATACACCGACAAATAAAGCAAATATTTTTTTCATAACCTACATCCCTTCAAATACTTTTATAACTTTATCTCGGACTTCTTCTAAACTGCCCTCTAATACAGCGCCCGCAGCAAACAGATGTCCGCCCCCACCAAAAGATTCCGCCAATGTATTAATCGGAACAGTTTTGCTTCTTAATGAAACCCCGATTAAATTTTCTTTGTGTTCCTTGAACAAAACGACAAATTCTACACCATGAATCTGTGCTAATAAATTCAAGACCAATTCGCCACGACCATCTAATTTTTTATATTCTTTGTTATTTATGGTTCCAACCGCCAATCGACCCTTCATAAAAAATTCCGCATTTGTTACCGTAGCCGTTTCAACCAACACAGTTTTTTTACTTTTGTTTTGTAATAAATTCACCAATTTAGACATATCGGCACCACGTTCAACCAATTGTGCAGCATCGGTAAAAACATCACTGTGTCTGACAAATTTGAAATTGCCAGTATCTGTAATCAAAGCCAATGTTAACAAATCTATAATATCGCTATCTATTGTCCAATTTGCTTGTTTTGCAACATCAAAAATTATCTGGGAAGTAGACGCTTTTTCAACATCATCAAAACACAAATCACCAACAATATCATCGTTGTAATGATGATCAAATTCGACGACATAATCTGCGTTATCTACAAATTTTTCAACCCCAGCCAAATGTTTTCTGGTTCCATAATCAACCAAAATATATAAATCAAATTTTGTTTTTTCTAAAACATTTGCACAAAAACATGCCTTGTTTCGTAATGGAAAATTATCCAAATCCATCGGGATATTTCCATCATATATAAACATTGGGGTTTTGTTAAAATTCAATTCTATAATCTTCATCAACGCCAAAGCAGACCCCAGCGCATCCCCATCAAGATTTTTATGTCCAGAAATCGCAATGTTTTTTGCGTTCTTTATTTTTTCTATTAAAATTTCAATATTATTATTCATCAGCAATATCTTCCAATACCAATTGTGTTTTTTTATGGTTATTATATTCGTTTTCTTTTATTTTGCACAATATTTTTATTGGACGATTATTATTTGCATCATCCAATAAAAAATCATAAATTGGTGTTTTAATTAAATTAAAACCTACAAAATCTAAAACACCCAAAGAAGTCGTCAGTGTACCACGCACATGATCAGTTCCCATTTGTGTTGCATATTTAAGTGTTGCCCCATACAGAACGAACACAGGTTCTTGGTTTCCCTGTCCAAATGGTGCCAATTGTGATAAATTTTCAACCAAATCTAATGTTGCACCACGGGCATCCATTTCCATATCAACATATATCTCTGGTTGTGGCATTTCACCGTTTAATTGTTCATTAACGGACTTTTCAAAGAAATCTCTGAATTCTTGTTCTTTGTCTGCGCTTAATGTAAATCCAGCAGCCGCAGCATGCCCGCCACCCTCTGATAAAATACCCAAAGATAAAGCTTCATGAATTATTTTACCCAAATCAACATTATTCACCGAGCGTCCAGAACCATTTATAATTCCGTCTTTTTTTGTTGCGACACATGTTGGTATATGATTTTTTTCTTTCAATCTGCCTGCTATAATCCCCATAACACCACCATGCCAATTATCGCCACAAACAAACAAACTTTTTTTACCAGCCTTGATATATTGTTGTGATTGTTCTATGGCTTCTCGCATAACAACTTCTTGCTGATTTATTCTTTGTTGGTTCATATCATTTAAAATTTGTACCAACCCGTATGCTTCTGATTCATTATCAGCCAGCAACAAATTCAACGCAGGGACAGCAGAATCAAGACGCCCCGCAGCATTTAACCTTGGGCCAATACCAAAACCAATATCATATGCCGTCACATTACATTGTTTTTTATTTGTTTTTATGGTTTCAATTAATACTTTAAGACCGACATTTTGTTTTTTATTTAACACCTTTAACCCAGACGCAACAAAAGCCCTGTTTAATTCAATCAAAGGCATTGTATCACAAACAGTTCCCAATGCGACAAAATCGACATAATCCATCAAATTAATTTCTTCTTTCAGAAAATGTCTGTTTCTTAATTCACGATTTAAAGCCACCAATGTAAAGAACGCAACACCAACACCCGCAAGATATGTTAATCCAGATGTATCATCTTCTCTTTTTGGGTTCACAACCGCATCTGCATCTGGCAAAACACGATCTGGAATATGATGGTCTGTTATAACCACTTTTAATCCATGTTCTTTTGCAAAAGCAACTTCTTTGACACCGCTGATTCCGCAATCAACAGTTATCATTAATTTTACACCGCTTTCTATAATCTGTTCAATAGCAGGAATATTAAGACCGTATCCTTCACCTTCGCGTGTCGGCAAATGGGAAGAAACATCGACATTTATCGCTTTAAGATATTTTACAAGAACAGCAGTAGATGTAATTCCATCAACATCATAATCACCATATATAGCGATTTTTTCACCATTGCAAATTGAATCTGCAATTACATTTATTGCACGTTCCATATCTTTCAAAACGAAAGGGTCTGGCATATAATTTTTGATAGACGGATGTAAAAATTTTTCAACTTTTTCATCCCCTTCTATGCCACGTTTCTTTAAAATATTTTCTATTAATGTCTGTGTATCTGTAGCAATTTTGCCATCAATATTATCATCCAACACAGTCCATGCATTTCCCAGCATGGATTTTTCAACTATTCTACGCACGCTATCACTCTTTTTTTATTATCACTGATGATTATAATCTAAATTTATTCAAATAGCAACGGCATGATTTCATTTAATATAGCGCCCGCTGTTGGCACCGCATTCCAAGATGCAGTTTTCCACCCACCGGTCTCTGTCGTTCCGTGTGGTTCGTCCAACATAATCATAATTATATATTGTGGTGCTTCAACTGGGAAAACACCGACAAAAACGGTTGAATTTCTGTTTTTATCTATTGTTCCGTCCCTGTGTCTTTTTTCTGCAGTTCCTGTTTTTCCACCAACTTTGATGCCCGCAACACGTGCTTTCTGTGCGGTTGTTTCTTCGGCAACACGGTACATTATACCCCTTAATTTTTCGGATATTTCTGAATCGAGAACTTTTTCACCTTTTACCGCACCAATACCGCGTTTTAACAATGTCGGATACACATAAAAGCCACCATTTGTCATTGCGTTTACAGCCAACAACAAATGCATAGGTGTAACCGATACCCCATGTCCAAAAGACGCAGTTGCTTTTTCGGTTGGCCCCCAACGATGTTGTGTTATTGCTGTTTCTGTTTTTCCAAAATCAAATTTCACAGATTGATTAAAATGTATTCTGTTAAAAAATTCTTTCTGGGTATTTTCTGGAAAATCGAGCGCCAATTGCGCACTGCCCGTGTTGCAAGAATGCAACATAATTTCTGGCACAGACATTCTGGCTTTTTTCTTACCCTTTTTTATATCACGATAAAAACTGTCTATATCTTTAATATTGTGTACAACACGATTGTATTTATCTTTGATTGGGAAAGGTTTAGAAACATCATACACATTATTTTCCAGCCCATTTTCATATGCCATTGCAGTATTAAATATCTTGAATACTGAACCCATTTCAAAATTATCACGCAATAATTTTGAACGACGAACCTCTACAGAAGAAGAATTAATATTATTTGGGTCATAATCAGGCAATTGAACCATCGCTATCATTTCACCGGTACTGGCCTTCATCATCATACCCAACGCACCCTTGGCACTAAATTTATTCATAGCGATAGATAATTTTTCATGGAATATGTTTTGAACTCTGGCATCAATAGATAATTTTAATGGATCATTATTTTCAGTAAGATATTTATTAAATGTTTTTTCAACACCTTCCAACCCCTCATCTTTACCGGAAAATCCAACAACATGTGCAAAAATATTTTTTTGCGGGTATCTGCGAATTGTATATTGTTCTATTTCAAAACAATCGTATTTTCTGTGTTCTGTACGAAATTTATTTATTTGGTCTTCACTGGCGCGCATTTTTATATATACACCACTTTTTCCAGAATTAATAACGGCCAGCGCATCCGCAAAACTGTATTCCATTGGTACAATATCACTGATAGCCTTAGCCACAGCATTTTTATCTTTTTCTTTGACCTTTGGTGGATATAATTTGATATTTCCAGATTTTACACTTTTAGCAAGAACAACACCATTTCTATCAACGATGTCAGCGCGTCTTTCAATGTTGTTATTTTTCAATCCATGATGAATATATTCACTTGGTTCTAATGCCAATTGCAAAGTACGCAGTCCAAACACAATAAACAACCAAAAAGCAACCTTTTTTAACACCATTAAGCGCTTAGCACTGTTGCTGTTGTAAACACAACCGCTATATTCGTGTGGTAAAACATCTTTGCCGACAATAAAATTCATTATTCTTGCACCATTGGTATTTCGTCTATATGAACGGTTTTACTGAAAGACACAACTGTTGCCTTTGAATTAATCCCAACAACTGAATTTCTTAATGAATCAGATGAAGATAATGTAGAAAATTTTGTTTCTGCAATTTCAAGTTCATGTTTAGTATTTTCAATTGCATTGCGAACATCTCTCATATTTTTATTTTGTTCACGATAACAAACCTGTAAGAAAGCCGTTAAACAAAATACCGCAACAAGTGTAATCCAACCAATATTAAACATTTTTTCATCATCTTGCATGACACATCCCCTCTGTCCTTATAATCTTATCATAAATTTTTAAAAAAATTAATCATAGATTGAATACCATTTAATCTGGACGCTCCAAAATTAAGATGCAATTTTGCAAATTCGTCTGCTAAATCCATTTTTTTGATTTCTTCAATTGTTTTACCATCAACCATAGCCAATATTATTGCTACAATACCACGCACCATACCAGAATCAGCATAACCATAAAATTTATTTTCATATCTGCAAATTTTTACAAAAGAAGTACAGCCTAATATTTCATTACATTCTGCTTTTTCAGGTATTTCCTGCAAAGTTTTTCCGATGTCCATAACCATTTCAAGTTTTGAAACATCGTCTTCACATAACCCAAAAGCATTTTGTATTTCTTGGAAAGTCATTGCCTACCACCCTTGTTCTGTTAAATCTAATTGGGCACGTGCCTCGTCCGACATACGAGACAAATCCCATATTGGTTCCCAAACCAATTTCATTTCAACGGTTTTATCATTAACAACAGATTCTACATTTGTTTTAACTTGGTTTAAAATATCTTCCATCATCGGGCAAGTTGGACTTGTAAAAGTCATCTCTATCACAACCTTGTCTTGTTGAATATCAATATTATAAATCAAGCCCAAATCCCAAATATTTACAGGTATTTCAGGATCATATACTTTCTTGATTTCAGCAATAATATTTTCACGAATATCAGACATTTTATTTTATAATACCTTTTATTGTTTCAATCACATATTTTGCGTCATTCATCGTATTCCATGGACCAACAGATATACGAATTGAACCATCTATATTTAATTTTTTATGTATCCAACTTGCGCACATATTTCCAACACGAATACAGATATCATGAACCCCCATTAACGCACCAAAATCAAGAACATGCATATTATCCAACACAAAACTTATAATCGGTGCATCTGGTTTTGTTAACAATTTTACAGAATCAATTTTTTCTAATTCTTGATACATATAATTTATCAAATCTTTATTACCATTCCAATTTTTTAATTCTTTGATTGCGGTATCCAACCCAATTATCTGGGTCAAAGGCAATGTCCCCGCTTCAAATTTTTCAGGTGATGAATTCAGTATCCAGCGAGATTCTTCGCCACCGATAACCTTGCTTACCATACCACCACCAAATTTTTCTGGATAATATTTATCAGCGTCCTTGATATATAAAACCCCAACACCGGTATCAGAACCAATTTTATGTCCTGAAAAACACAAGAAATCACAACCCCAATCTTTTACATCTATTTTATCGTGTGCAACATATTGCGCCGCATCAACAATGGTTATAACATTCGGATTTTTTTCACGCGCAACGCGTATAATTTCTTTTACATTTTGTTTATTACCCAAAACATTTGACATTGCAGTTATAATTAAAAAATCAACCTTTGGGACAGAATCTATTTTTATATTGAAATTTTCATCTAATTCACACACAAATTCTTGGTGAATTTTACCTTTATGCAATAAATTTTCCCATGGCAATCTGGCACTGTGATGGTCTAAATCTGACACTGCAAATGTTGAATTTTTATCATACCATGGCTGAGCAACCAAGATATTAACAACACGATTCAATGAATCTGTCGCACCAGATGTAAAAACGATTTGATTCGGTTCTGCATTTATAAATTCGGCAACCGTTTTTCTGGCATCCATAATTTTTTTATCAACAGCCCCCGCTCTGGCACACACGCCACGACCAGAATTAGCATAAGAATTCGTCAGAAAATCAATCTCTGATTCTATCACAGATTGAGATTTCAGCCAACTTGCACTTGCGTCCATATAAACGAATTTTTTCATGTCGTTTTTCTCTTGATTTTTGCTATGATTATAATAAACTCTTACAAAATATCAACAACAGAAGGAGAAAAAAATGGCTTTACAACACGCAAACGACGAAACATTTGATTCCATGATTTCTGACGGTATAACATTGGTCGATTTCTGGGCGGCATGGTGTGGTCCTTGCCAGATGTTTGGTCCAATATTTGAATCTGTATCAGAAACTGTTAAAGATGTAAATTTCGTAAAATTTGAAATAGATGACGTGAACCGAAAAACACCTGCTAAATTTGGTATTCGCAGTATCCCAAGCATACTTGCTTTCGTGAACGGCGAATTGAAAGAAGCTCGTACCGGATTAATGGACGAAGAAACTGTTATTCAATGGATAAATGAATTAAAGGCATCATAAAATGGCAAAAAAGAATTTTAAAAATATTGTCTTGAACGATAAATATGTTCCAAAAAAATCAGAACCTTATATGTGCCCTGAACAATTGGCATATTTTTATAAGATATTATCAACACAACGCGAAGAATTGCTCAGCGATCGTAACGCTGTATTGAATGATGTGCGTTTGGCGGAAAAAAATGATGCAGCCGGTGTTGGCGACGAACAAGACCAAGCAACCGCAGAACAAGAAATTACAATGAATTTGCGTATGTCTGAACGTAATAACAATTTATTACAAAAAATAAATGCTGCAATTGAACGCATTGAAGAAGGTACATTTGGATACAGCATTATTTCTGGTGATGAAATTGGATTACAAAGAATGTTGGCTCGTCCATTGGCAACAATGACTGTCGAAGAACAAGAAGAATACGAACAGCGTAAACAAGACTAAAAAAATAACCACCTGAAAAACGGTGGTTATTTTTTTGTTATTATTTAGATTTCTTTTTAACTGTTTTCTTAGCAGATTTTTTATCTTCTGATTTGAAAACATTTATTGCTTCAGCAATACTTTTTGCAAATTCAGGAAGCTTTTTTGCCCCACCAAAAAGAATCACAACCAACAAAGCAATTAAAAGAATTTCCCAAATTCCAAATCTCATTTTTTATCCTTTTATTATTTTGTTACATAACAATCAAGCCCGTCTGATTTTGCGTTTCTACAAAATCCGTTTGCATCGTTTGATGAATGGAATGGTACACGCAATCTGTATATTGTTTGACCTTTCACTTGGGCTGCCAAGATTACAAATTGTTTTCCGCCGAATAAACTAGCATGAGATGCGCGCATCTTTTGTTCTGCAGCCTGAGCCAAAGCTCTCGTACTGTAAGAACCAAATTGAACATATATGCTGCCATTTGCGGTTGTAACAGGTGTTTTCTGTGCAGGTTTTATTGCAGCTGGTTTAGATGCAGCTGGTTTTGCTTTTTGTACAACAGGCGCAGGTTTCGCAACTGGTGCCTTGTCTGGATTAAATACAACCTCTTTTCTGTCTTCTACAACACGAATCGGTGTACCATCATTTTCAACAGGCTTTTCAACAGGTGCAACTTCCTTTGCAGGTGCAGGTTTTTCTGCAACCTTTTCAACAGGCGCAGTCACTGGTTTTTCAGGAACCTTTAAATCTGCAACATTATCATTTTTTACTTCTTCGCTGACAACCGGTGTATCTAAATTGACACTGACTGTTGTACCAGAATCAGAACCAATTCTTGAAACAATTATCCATGTAGATAAAACGATTACAGCAAAACCCAACCCCATTAATAACCACGGTCTTTTTGGACGTGGTGCTGAAAAAGGTGTTGCCTCTGGCAAAGTATCAACTTCTTCGTTTTCTTCACCTAAATCTAATAAATCTAAATTTTCTTGGTCCATAATATCCCCCCATATTTGATTATGTTGATATTATATCACAAAAAAACGCAATAACCAAATTATTTTGGCATATTTCCAAAATTAGGTGGAACAATCAATTTATGATTAGATTCAACAGTTGGTTCACTTTCGCATTTACACGCACAACCCGCAACGGAAAAACCAACACAAATTAACGCAATCAATAATAAAAATCTTTTCATCTTTCTTTCCTTTTATAAATAACAGGGTGTGAATAAAATCACACCCTGCTCTTTTGTTTCTATTACAAAGGCATCTTAATTGCATCAACCATGTATGCAACAAATTCAGACAAAGATTTGTTTTCTTGACCTTCTTTGCCCAGATAACGCAATGTTACAGATTTAGATTCCACTTCTTTTTCGCCAACCACAGCGATAATTGGTGTTTTTGCCAAAGATAATTCACGAACCTTATAGTTCACTTTTTCATCTCTTAAATCTGAACGTGCGTTGATTCCGTTTTGTTGCAAAGATTTTACAACTTCGTCTGCATAATCTTTGTATTTTTCAGATACCGGAACAACAACAACTGGTTCTGGTGATAACCACAATGGTAATGCCCCACCTGTAGATTCAAGTAATACACCAATAAATCTTTCGATAGAACCCAACATTGCACGATGCAACATGATTGGACGATGTTTTTCACCATCTTCGCCAATGTATGAAACATCAAAACGTTCTGGCAAATTCATATCCACTTGGATTGTACCACATTGCCATTCACGCCCCAATGCATCACGCAAAACAAATTCCAATTTTGGTCCATAGAATGCACCTTCACCAGGATTGATTTCATACGCATAACCATGTTCCTGCAAAGAATGAGCCAACGCATTTTCGCACAAATCCCAAATTTCATCTGAACCGATACGTTTTTCAGGTCTTGTTGACAGATAGATTTTAACTTCATTAAAACCAAATTTTTTATAAATATCCAAAATGAATTTCAATGCGTCTATGCATTCTGATTCCATTTGTTCTGGTGTACAATAAATATGCGCATCATCTTGGGTAAATTCACGAACACGCAACAACCCCATCAAAGAACCAGATGCTTCATATCTGTTCACTTTACCGAATTCTGCCAAACGCAATGGCAAATCACGGTATGAACGTATTCCCTGTTTAAATGTTAAAACACTGCCCGGACAATTCATAGGTTTAATACAGAACACACGGTCATCTTGTGTTTTACCAGAATAATTATGCGCACCATATTTTTCCCAATGTCCAGATGTTTCCCATAAACTTCTGTCCATTACAGATGGTGTTGAAATTTCATAATAACCCGCACGATCTTGACGAGAACGCATATATTCAATCAATTTACGATATATACGATAACCCTTGTCATGCCAGAACACAGCCCCCGGTGCAAATTCAGGTTCAAAATGGAACAAATCCATATCTTTACCCAATTTACGATTATCACGTGCTGCTGCTTCTTCTTGCATTTTCAAGAAAGCATTTAATTTATCAGCATCTTCAAATGCATCAACATAAATGCGTTGTAACATTTTATTTTTGCTATCACCCTTCCAATATGCGCCTGCTACATTACGAATTTTGAAACCATCTTTTGGTAAATCTTTACTGGACGCAACATGCGGACCACGACAAAGGTCTGTAAAATCACGGAAAGTATAAATTGATAATACTTCACCTTTTGCATCATATTCATTTAACCATTCCATTTTATATGGTTGGTTTTTGAATAATTCTTTGGCTTCTTCCAACGAGATTTCGCGTCTGTCAAAACGACCATCTGATTTAATCAAAGCCTTCATTTCTTTTTCAATAGATGCAAAATCTTCTTCGCTGAATCTGTGTTCTGTATCAAAATCATAGTAAAAACCATTTTCAATTGCAGGACCACCAGCAAATTTTACATCTGGGTATAATTTTTGAACTGCTGCCGCCATAACATGAGCCAATGAATGACGGATTGTTTCTATTGGATAAGACATATTTTACCTTCTTTTTTTTATTATTTTTTTGAATTTCTTACTTTAATTATAATGCGTGCCAAACATCAGCACAAATAGAATCTACACCCCCAAAGGGGTTGTTGTTGTTGTAGTCAAAATAAATAATCTATAAATCATGTTTCTTATAATATACCTATATTTTATAAAAGTCAAAAAAAATCCGCCATATTTGGCGGATTTTTTTACTTTTATTATTTTAATTCAATCCATTAATAAGATTTTGGATTCTTGTTGAACTTTCTTCATCGTTCAAAGCAACTGCGATTGCAAAAGCGGATTCTAAATCGTTTCTTGCTGCAGCACCATTACCCAATTTCAAATTCAATGCAGCAGATTTTTCAAAATAAGCCATTGCATTGCTAGATTGAGATTCACGTTCAGCCTGACTTGATGCACCCTGAATCTGTTCAGAAATAACGCGCACAGCAGATGTATAATCATTTATTGCATTTTCATATTCACCCATTGCTGTATATGCTTCTGCACGTTCCGCGTATACATTTGCTGAAACACTACCTTCAGCACGAGCCAAAGAATTTGTATAATCAGCAATTGCACCCTGCCAATTTTTCAACCACAAATTCAATTGACCGCGTTTTGCATATAAATTACGCATTGTCAAAATATCTGATGGTTTCATAGATTGAGCAGCCAACGCATTGTTAATATCACTGAGCGCTGCTTCATAATTTTCAAGACGCGTATTCAACAAAGAACGATCATAAAAAGCAATCGCATTCATACCATCTTTTTCAATTGCAGCATCAAAATCGCTCAAAGCTTTTTGGTATTCACCAATTTGCATATAAGCTTCACCACGCAAAGTATAGATATTTGAAGTTGCATTTTCATCAATAGCAGAATTTAATTCTTCGATTGCTTCATCAATATTGCCTGCTGCTAATTTTTCTTTTGCAGAATCAATATAATCTTCAGCTTGTTTTAATGCCTCTTCTGTTACAACAACATTATGTGGTGCAGGATGTAAAAATTCATGACTGCGTCCCAAGATATAAAATGTTGATGCGATAAAGAATAAAATGATAAACCAATACATATAAATGGTCCATGACCATGAATCACGAGCTTCAACCACAGGTTTTTTAACTGCAACTTTTGCTACTGTTGGCTTAGTTTTTCTTGTATTTTTTGTTTTTTTCATGAGATACTCCCTTCCCCTGTTATTTGGATGATAGCAATTTGTTTGATATCAGGTCAAGTGTTTTTCCATCAATTAAAGATATTTTTCCAACTTCTAAATCACCGAGTAAAATATCACCATAAGAAACCCTGTGCAACCCGAGAACCGGCGCCCCAACATATTTAAGAACAATCCTGACTTCGTTCTTTTTTCCTTCTTCTACTGTGACACGCAATTTATTTTTTTCTACAATTTCTATTTTCATAGGTTTGTATTTTATACCGTCTATTTCAACCCCGTGTCTCGCTTTGTCTAATTTTTTATCATCAATACTTTTTACTGTTGCAATATAGGTTCTTTTAATGTGATTTTTCGGCAAAGATAATTGCCGTGCCAATTCACCATTATTGGTTAACAACAACAAACCAGTTGTTTTATAATCTAACCGTCCAACATATTTCAGATTTTTATATTTATCCCCCAACACATCATAAATTGTCTTTCTGTTTTGTGGGTCATATGTTGTTGTCATTGTGTTTAATGGTTTATGAAATTTGTACAATTTAATTTCTTCATTTTGTTTTATTTCTTTACCGTTTATACAAACCCTGTCGCCATCATTTACAAAAAACACAGGGGTATTTATAATCACACCATTTACAGAAACCGCGCCAGATAAAATTAAATTTTCAGCACCACGCCGCGATGCAGCGCCAGAATTTGCAATAAATTTAGCCAATCTTTCTGTCATTTATTTAAAACCTTTGCAATCGCAACAACAGATGCAACCTCTGCCCTTAAAATTGTTTTTCCCAAAGACATAGATTTTACATCTTTCATTTTTTCAAATTCTTCTGGTGAAAAACCACCTTCTGGTCCAATCAATATTTTTTTCACTCCACAAACATTGTCTTGAACAGACATACCGTGCCCCGCCCTTTCATCTGCGACAACAAAAGTATCATCAAATTTAATATCTTCAAATTTAATTGGTGGTAATAATTTCGGAATTGAATTGCGTCCAGATTGTTCAGACGCTTCTTTTATTATCTTTAATTGACGTTCCCAATTTATATGATTTGCAACGGTGCGTTTTGTAATAACAGGCTGTAATACCGCAACCCCCATTTGTGTTGTCATATTTAACAAATCTTCTATTTTTTTAATTGGTGCAAAAAACAGTGTCAAATCATTACTTGGGTCAATATGTTCTGTTTTATTTCCAATAATTATAAATTTATCATCATCAGATAAAGAGGCATTAAATTCATTGCCATTATTAAAAACTAAACAGTCATTTCTGCGCATAACACGACGCAAATAATGAACAACATTTTTGTCCACAGGTAATTTTTTATTTACTTCTAAATCCGCATCAAAAAATATTCTTGGTATGTTTTGCATTTTTTTAATCTTTAATGTGTAAAAAGGTTTTCTTTTATGATATAATACCAATCATGGCAGGAAAGTTCAACATTTTCTCTAACAGTGGTTCTGGCAAAGGTTTAAAAATCTTTGAATCCAGCGCATATAAAGAACACGAACAAACCCCAATGGCCCGAAAATTCTGGGAAATCCGTTGGAATATTGGTGTTTGGTTAATATGCGCAGCTGTTTTTGCTGTATCTTTCGGTGTTGAACACATTTGGCGATATGGCTGGACACCTGCAACACAACATTGGCTATATATATATTTTACAAATATTTTACACACATGCGGTCTTTCTGTCATAGCAGAAATTCCATACTGGTTTTCAAGAACATTATATCGTCCTGACTTTGCGTGTCTTGCACCTGTGATTCCTGTGTTGGCATATTATTTCTTGGCGGATGACACATTTAAATCAGAATTCAACCCACACAGCAAAGATAAATACGAAGAAAAATCTTCCCGCAAGGCAACCGCCGACGATATCAAAAAAATGGGTAAAAATTTTCAAAACAAAGACGGTTTATTCAGTGGATTTATGATGGTTCTTGGTTATTTTAAGTACAAAGGAAAAGACACCCCATTAATGTTTGACGAAACTTTATCTGCTTTGTGTGTGGCGCCTCCGGGAACTGGTAAAACAACGGGGGTTGTTGTACCGACTATTCTTGATTGTGATAATGTGTCTATGATTATAAACGACCCTAAACCAGAATTGAAACAATCAACATCTGGATATCGTTCCACGGTCAGCCACGTGTTTATTATGAATTGGTCTGGGCAAGACGACCCTGAACGCGGTATATATTACCCATCATGGAATCCTTTGTCCCCTGAACACGTTCCGTATAACCCAGAACAACGTGATTTATATATTGATTCTATATGTAAAGTATTGGTGCCAGATGCTGCACAAGACCCTCACTGGTCTAACACAGGTCGTTCGGGCTTATCCGGTCTTATCAATTTTATTGTATCCAAGGTTGAACGCGCGAAAGCGGATGACTATTTCTATTCACGTATAAATTCTGGAACATTTAACAGCGACGATGCCGCTGTATTGGGAGATTATTATTTGTCTATGATGAGCGACCCGAACGCATACGCAGCCTATTCTTTATTGCAACGTGGCGAATTAAATGCGTCTAATTATGTTCATGTTGGAACATGGGAAAACATCCCAGATTCATGGCGTGGTAAAGAAGCGTCATTGTCTTTGATTCTTGATTGGATTACATCATCTCAGGTTGCCATGGCCGAAAAAATGGAAGAACGTCGTCGTCAAGGAGACCAAATGGTTATGATGGCAGACCCAATGAAAGATTTATTCTTAAACGCAGTTGAAGAAGCACGTCGTTATTCATACGCACATCGTGCAATATCTGAATTAACACAACTTGCAAACACACCTGATAAAGAACGCGGTTCTATTCTATCAACCATGATGGAAGGACTGGCCATATTCCGTAATGCAGCTGTTCGCAACAGAACAAGCCATTCTGATTTTCATTTTTCTGATTTGCGTGGATTGAAAGACCCAAGGGACGGAAAAATAAAACCAGTCAGTGTTTATTTGTCAGTAAACCTTGTTGATGCCCAAGCTGTAAATCCTATCACCGCCATATTTATTGAATTGATGTCCAGTTATTTATTAGCTCACACACCTGGAACATTGGTTGATGGCGAACGCGTTGGACCTTGTCCTGTGTTATTCGTACTTGATGAAATGCCAAAAATGCAAAAATTGGACGCAGTTATCCAAGGACCAGATCTTGGACGTGGGTGCAAGGTTTCCTATCTTATCATTGGTCAAGACATTCACCAGATTCAAGAAAGATACGGTGCAGACGCCGCTGCTACAATTATTTCTACAACAGCTGCGAAAATTGTTTTGCGTCAAAACGATCCTGATTCTGCACGCAGATTTTCCGAGATGATGGGTAAAAAAATAACCAAGAAAACAGAAAAAGGTGCAGACGGCAAAGAAGTCGAAGTTCCAAAAGAAGAACCAATTTATTCTGAAATGGATATTATGAAATTACCTGCCGATAAACAATTGGTTATATACCAAGGTTGGTATCACAGACCAATCGAAGCAACAAACATTCAATACTATCAAAACAAAACACCTGTTCAAAAAAGATTGGTTGAAAAAATTGCTTTCGGCGAAGCGTCCCCTCTGCCTGAATTTTTAATACCTTCACATCATGCAATTATGGGTTATGACGGTGCACCAAAAATATATAATCCAAACACAAAAGAAATAAAAATTCTTGAACCTCTGAAATAATTCTTTCATAATCTTGATATGAAAAAAATATTATTAGTCTGTTTTCTGTTTTTGTCTGGCTGTTCTATTGCGATGCAATCACATCTTGATGATGTACAAACAAATTTTGCAAATCAAAATTTTGAACAAACACAAAATCAATCTATTGAAGATACAAGCAACCTTGATTTGTTAATAAATGGTATGGGATTGTTTCACGCAAACAAATATCAAGAAAGCGATTCAACATTTGAAGAATTTAATAAAAGACATTTGTCTGAAACATCTTCTTCTTTTTCCCGCGAAGCCGCCACCATATTATTCGGCAGCAGTGTAAATTCATACAAACCATACATGATGGATTCTTTATTTGTATCATATTATCAATTATGGAATTTATTAGCTTTACATGATTTTGATAATGCACGCGTTGTTATAAATCAATCTTATAATCGCCAACAAAATATGTCTGTTGAATACAAAAAATTAATTGAAGAAAACAAATCTGAAATTGCAGAAAAATCTGAATATGCACAAATTATAAATGAAAACGCGGGAGATTGGTTGGCTTTCCGCGATATTATGAACCCTGCCCTGATGTATTTATCAGGAATATATTTCTTAAACATGGGTGAATGGAACGATGCAATATTATATCTTAAACGCGCCAGTGGTATGATGCCTGAAAACAAATTCATAAAACAAGATTTAGAATTAGCACAAAAACACCAAAAACCAAAAAATATAACATGGGTGTTT
This sequence comes from uncultured Alphaproteobacteria bacterium, assembly GCA_946623825.1. GTDB lineage: Bacteria > Pseudomonadota > Alphaproteobacteria > Rs-D84 > Rs-D84 > Enterousia. The sequence continues at coordinate 155,538 of CAMORN010000002.1, read as the reverse complement.
TCTGAATCTGGTTTTGCCCCTAGATTACGTGAACAAGGTGCCAGTTTTTATTTGCCAGATGTTGGCATAGTATATTTTTCGATTTCAGAACCTTACTTTGATGGCAACGCGGTTAAACCTGCTAATTCACAAATGTTAACCAATGTTGATGAATTATTTATGACAGAATATTCACAATACAGAATAAATGAAATATTGCGTTCTTATACCAGCGCGGCTTCAAAAGCAATCTTGCAAGCCAGCGCATATAATTCAAATAATAACGCATCATTATTATTTGGCATGATGACAACTATATACACCGTATCGTCCAGCAGTGCTGAAATTCGCACATGGGCAACATTACCAAAACATATTTATGTAAACAGAATCACTAATAATAAAAGCAACTTGAATGCTTTAGATTTAGATGATAGTATAAAATCAGAAATAAAACAAAACACGAACTATCTTGTTTATAAGCGTATTTTAGGCGATTCAACTGTTGATACTAAACTTATAAACATGAAAAAATAAAAAAACCAAGGGGGCAAAAATATGAAAAAAATGATACCTTGTGCGATTGCAATCGCATTATGTGGTTGCGGCCAGACACGTGTTGTAGATTTACAAAACCAGAAAGATGTTTCTTCCATGCAAGATGTTATGGAATTGGAATATCGCGATTGGACAAACACAGCAGAATCAATGACAAAATCTATGATTGAAAGTGGTGCTTTTGCTGATATTAAAAAACCTGTTATCGCAATCGCAAACATCAAAAACGATACAATGCAACGTTTTGACACAGATATTCTGACAAAGAAAATTCGCACAACTTTGTTAAAATCTGGCAAAGCTCAAATTTCAACTGCTTTCCAAAACACACCTTCTACTGGGACAGTTTATTTACCTGTCACAGCCGAAGGAAAAACTGTTTCTGTAACACCATTAACAGCATCTGCGTCTGATGTAAAAGCAAAAGGATATGTTCCTGTTGAAATCGAAACATATGAAGCAGAAGATAACACAACACACAATATGCGTAATCAACGTGGCAACGATGAATACAACCAAGCAACCTTTGCACAAAAAGGAACATTGGTTGCACCAAACATGTCATTATCTGGAAAAATGTTGCAACGCAATCTCAAATTACAATCAGGTTGGTTCTCAAATGTTGATACCCGTGTAGAATATTATCTGCAATTAACATTGACAGATTTAAAGACAGGTTTATCAGTCTGGGAAGATGAACAACCTATCGTAAAAGAAGGCGACCATGCACCAACATGGTAAAAACAATTAAGCAAAAAAGAACCGCCATATTGGCGGTTTTTTATTATATTTTTTTATTTATCGTAATGCACCGTTTTTATAATTTATTTTGTATTTTCCGACACTTATAAATTTTCCATCATAATTTGGTTTAACTTGCTTTTTTATTTTTGTTTTCCAATAAACTTCACCATTATTTTTATTTATTGCATATAAATTATTATCTGTTCCGACAACAAAAATAAAATCATCAACCATTATAAAATCAACACCAACAGAAATATCCAGACACCAAATTTTATTTCCATTATTTGCATTTAATTTGCAAAACGCATCACCCAAACCACCCGCATAAACATAGTTTTTATCAACACCAACATGGGCAACAATATCGACCACAGGCGTTCCACCTGTCAAACTGTTTTCTTTGAAAACATCTGTTGTCCAAACCAATTTGTTTTTATTTAATTTTATAACCTCACCCGTGGACAAACCAGTATAAACATAATTACCAACACAAATTGGTGATTGACGGCTTGCCACATAACCATTACCAGAAAAACCAGAATAAACTTTTTTATTTCCGAACCAAATTGTATTTGTTGAATCTTGTCTGTATTCACAGTTTTCATTTCCGGAAATATTTATAATTTTTTCTGACAATTCTGGAACATCTTGCCCAGAAACTTTTACTTCGTTATTATCAAAAACATCATATCTGACCCCTGGCAAAATTGGGTCTTTTTTTGAACACCCAAACATTGCCACAGCACACAACAATAATAACGATATTTTTTTCAAAGAAAAACACCCTATTTTAACAATTGAGCATTTGATACCACAGACGCAGGTGCGTTTTCATCTTGGATAATTTCATCAAGAATCTTGTCTGCACTTGCTTTATCCCCGGTTGCTAAATATTTCTGGGCAACCATCAAACGCGCTGTATAAAAGAAAGGTGATTTTTTTGTATCAACGCTGGATAAATATTTTGCAAAATCTTTTGCACTCATTTCGTCCCCTCGAATAGCAGCAATATGTAATTTTGCTAAATCTTTGAAATCGCGTGTTGATGCATGTTTTTCAAGTTCTTCTAACTTTGCAATATTTTTATCCAATAAATAAGATTGAAACAATGCTAAATCCGCAGTTGCGCCAGATGAATTTTTTGCAATGTTTTCAAGTGCCTTGGCATCAAAACTTGCAATTGCAGTCTCATAATTTTGAGCAACTGCAACCTTGGCAGAATGATGCATACGCATTCCCAATTGAACACCACAAACAACAATCATAATTGCGACAACTGCACTTGCAATATGGCGCCAATATTTTTTAATAAATTTTTGTGTTTTTTCGTTATTAACATCTTCCCAAACTTCGCGATACAATGCGTCTTCTGCGTATTCTTCACGTGTTTTTTTAACTGGTTGATTCAGATTTTTCTTTCTTTGTAAAATATTTGACATAAAAATTCTCCTGTCTTGAAAAATTATCTTTTGTTGCTATACTATAAAATGTATGAGCAAAGAAATCAAGACAACTTTACCAACAAAATCTAACACCGCCCTTTATTACAATTATGGGGCTGGTGATGATGTCAGTTTGGCAAAATATATGTCAGAAATTCAAAAATTCCCTATTTTATCGGCAGAACAAGAATACGATTATGCTACAAAATGGGTCAAAGAACACGACAATATGGCGGCAGAACAATTGGTTGGTTCTCATTTGCGTCTGGTTGTGTCTGTGGCATATGATTTCAAGAATTATGGTTTACCAGTATCTGAATTAATTGCAAGTGGCAACATGGGATTGATGCGTGCATTACAAAAATTTGACCCAGAACTAGGATTCAGATTTTCTACATATGCTATGGGTTGGATTAAGGCTGAAATTTATGAAACAATTTTGAATAATTGGTCACTTATAAAAATTGGTTCTTCTGCAAATAAAAAACGCGTATTTTTCAATTTATCTCGTGCAAAACGCGCATTGGGTATAATGGAAAATTCTTTGACAGACGAACAAACAAAACAAATTGCTGAATATCTTGATGTATCTGAAAAAGATGTAAAAACAATATCTACCCGTATGACGGCACGTGATATTTCTTTGAACAAACCAATGAATAATGATTCTGATTCTAAAGATTTGTTATCAAATATGGAAGATAACAGCACAAATATACAAGAAAGCCTCGAAGAACTCGAATTCAAACGCCGTGGTTATGAATTATTACAAAAACATCTTGCTAATCTGCCAGAACGAGACCGCGAAATATTGGTTGCAAGACGTTTGACAGACCCAGCGCTTACACTTGAAGTATTATCGCAAAAATACGGAATTTCCAGAGAACGCGTTCGTCAAATAGAAGAACGCGCATATGAAAAATTAAAAACCGCCATCTTGGCAGAAGCAAACGCACCAAAACAAATATCGGATAAAAAATGAAAAAAATATCTTTTATAGCAGTGTTGCTTGGGATAACCTGCAATGCACATGCACTTGATTACGAATATGAAAATTGGAAATTCAAACTTGATGCAGAAGGTATGGTCGGTTTTCTTGAAAACAAAACTGAAAAAGCAATCTTTATAGATGATTGGGACATCAAAGGTCAGGTTTTTTACACTCTGAACAACACACAAAGATTGGGCGCAGTTTATTCAATTGATGCCGCCTGTGTCGAAGACGACGAATATGTTCATGATGCTTTTGTTTTATTTGAAGACAGAAACATCGGACGAACAGAATTTGGTTTAACCCACTCTATCGCACGAAAGATGGGTTTGGGCCTGCCAGATGTCGGTTCATTGCGTATAAATAACAAATCTATTTTATATAAAAAATTAGATCTTAAAAAAGTTTTGATTTCTGACCCAACAATTACAACTGGTCATGACGCATTAAGATTAAATCTCGCAACCGCTGCGAAAGAATATGGTCAATTCGGAATTTCAATGGCGGCGGGGTCTGATGAATACGATTATTCTTTTGATGTTGCGTATAAATTAAGACGCCCAATGGGTAAATTGAAATCTGCATATTCTATTGCGTTTTCATATATGAACCATCTGGACGAATACGAAGAAAACTCTTTTTCGCACAAAATAACTGCTGATTGGCGCGGCCAAATGGCATTGGGTATAAATTTGCAGTATAACAGTTGGGTATGGGGAACATCAGCGCGTTTGATTTATGATGAAAACCCAATTGCTAAGAAAGGCGACGGATTATTTGTTGGAACCGGAATCAGTTATGATTTATTACAATCAAGCGTTTCTTTGACTTATATGTATTCCAATACAAAATTATGGGAACACGAAGATAAAATAACAGGACACGATTTAGATGGTGATTATACAAATACAGTTCTTGCATCTTTCCGCTATAAATACAGCCCGAACACAAGTTTGTTTATGTCTGGCGGTATCGCTGATGCAACACCATTTTTCGCGGTTGGTTTAAAATCTGGATTTTAAAAATAAAACCACCTTTCGGTGGTTTTTTTATTATGGTAAACAAGCCAAAGTTATATCTATATTTTTAACAATGAACCATATGTTTCTATAATCTGACATATATATACACGCCAATAACATTGCCGCCACCGCCAACACAAACAACACACTTACCCTTTTACCATGCATACAATATACAGCTATGTTATAAAGCAAGAATAACATATATAAATCTATAATAACACTGGATATCAACAGTGACATACAATCAAAAGCCAACGCATTCAACACCAGCGCAACTGGATAAACAAAAAATATAGATGCTATCCCTTTAACTGCGATTTCCCAATCACGGTCACCACCGGTAATTTCTGAAACCATCATCATCAAGCCAGCTGTCATAAACAAAACAAATTCAGCCAATATTGGATACATAATCAAAGATTTAAATAATGTAAATATTGTGAAATGTTCACCACGAACAAGCCCTATAATCAGAACAGTTAAGCCACCAACAAGCCCCCATAAAAGAGCCTTTAACACGGCATCTTCCATTTTTCCATCAGCAACAATTCTGGTAAAGAAATATTTAGGACGAAAGAATATATCTGTTAACTTTGCAAACCAATTTCTTTTTTTCGCTTTCATTTTTTGCCACCTTTATTTGCTTATTTATATTTTTGCTTTATAATTATAAAAAATCAATGGAAAAAGACATGAAAAGATTAGTTATTGTTGGTCGCCCTAATACTGGCAAATCAACTTTGTTTAATGGGCTTACAAACACAAGAGATGCACTGGTTCACGACAGACCGGGGGTCACCCGTGATACAATTTCTGGCAATATTCCAAATACAAATTGGACTGTGTTTGATACAGCAGGACTTGAAAACGCAAAATCTGGTATTGCACACGATTCAACAGATATGGCAATAAATGCCATCACAAATGCAGATGCAATTTTATTTGTTGTCGATGGTCGCGTTGGGTTAAATCCTATGGATATAGAATGGGCAAAATTGGTTCATAAAAAATCCAAGACCCCTGCTATGTTGTTGGTTAATAAATCTGAATCTGTAAAAAGATTGGCAGACATACATGATTTTTATAAACTTGGTTTTGGTGAACCAAATTTAATATCTGCAGAACACAAACGCGGATTTGATGATATATTTGAATTTTTATCTAAGATTGCTGGCAATGATACGATTGAAGAACAACCAGACACATCTATCAAAATTGCTGTGCTTGGTCAACCTAATGTTGGGAAATCAACATTTGTAAATCGTGTATTGGGCGAAAATCGTCAAATCGTTATGGACGCACCGGGCATAACGCGTGATACAGTAAAAATCCCAACACGTTTTTATGGTCGTGATATTGTTATTATGGATACAGCGGGTCTGCGTCGCAAGGCTGGTGTCACAGATGATGTCGAAACATTGTCCGCATTAAAATCTTTAGATGCAATTGAAAAGGCCAACATTGTTATTTTAATTGTAGACGCAACAAAAAACATTGAAAATCAGGCTTTATCTATTGCCTCTCGTGTTTATGATGCTGGTAAAATTTTGTGTGTTGCATTAAACAAATGGGATTTGGTTGACGAAGCAGAACGCGAAGATAAATTGTTAAAATTAAAACATCAATTTTCTAATTCTTTCCACCAAATTATTAAACCTTTGATATTGGCAATATCGGCTGAGAAAGGAACTGGTGTTCAAAATTTATTCAAACGAATTTATGAACAATGGGATATTTCCAATATGGACACTCCAACCAGTTTAATAAACCGCATTATTGAAAAATTGGTTGCAGAACGCCAACCCCCAATGTCCAGATTGAAAAGACCAATGAAAATTAAATTTGCACATCAAACCGGACACCATCCGTTAAAGGTTTCTATCAATGTCGGTGGGGCCAGTGATATACCTGAATCTTATACCAGATATTTAAGACGCGGTATTGCGACAGCACTGCATTGGGAACATTTACCAATCGTTATCGAATACAAAAAAGACGAAAACCCATTTGATGACAAATAAAAAAAACAAACAATAATAAAACCGCCAATACGGCGGTTTTATTACATTATACATTTTTTTGCAAAATCTATGATTGAACCATATAACACCGCAAAAAAGAAACATACACTGCCCCCGATAACAAACATGTGCCACAGAGCATGCGCAAATTTAAGTCGACGCCACAAATAAAATATTACCCCAAAAGAATAAGATAAACCACCAGCCAACACAAACCACATACCACGGGCAGATATAGTATGAATCATTGCTGGTAAAATCCAGAGCAACGCCCAACCCATAATCAAATATAAACCAACCATCCATTTTGGTTGTTTATGTGGACTGTGTATTTTCATAATTGCACCGAATATAACAATTGCCCATAAAATACCGAACATTGTCCAACCCAATGCAGTGTGTCCACAACGATTCAAATTCACCAATAAAAATGGTGTATATGTTCCAGCTATCAAAGCATAAATTGCGATTGTATCCCACACCTCAAAAAAACATTCACTTTTATCACCAATTGTTGCATGACACATTGTTGAACCAAAATACAAAGTGAACATTGTTACACCAAAAATAGAACATGCGACAGTTGCCCAAACATTATGATACACCGCCGCAAACGCAACCAACAAACACAATGCCGCCATGGCAAGTCCGATTCCGATTCCATGTGTTAAAATATTTACAGCTTCTTCTGCGCGCGTTGATGGACGTTCCCAACGGAATAAACCTGTTGCTTGTAAAGTCTTCAACAGAAGAGATGCGTGTTTGTCTTTTTTAACTGCACGCAGTTTTTGTTTAATTGCTTTCTTTGTTTTTGTCATAAAACCCTCCACTTTATTAAAACAAATTACAATACATTATTTATTCTGGCTTTCACACGATTGCCACCCAATACAGACATCAAAGAATACAAATCAGGTGTGTTTGTTCTGCCAGTCATCGCAACACGTAAATTCATTGCAACATCACCCGGCTTAACACCACATTTTTCAGCGACAGCAACGATTTTGTTCCACCAAGCATCTTTGTCATCTTTATCATCATATGTAGATAAAAATTCTTTCAATGCATCTTTGTTATATTCATATTCTGTATTAGATTTGAACAAGAAATCCCAGAAATAAGAAACTTCTTTCAAAGTCTGTTGCCATGTGATGAAATCTTTACGAATACGTTTTGGATTATCCCTTTCGATAGATAACACAGATGTCAAATATTCAATATCTGCAATCTGTTTTTTATTATCTTCATCACCATATTCTTTTGCCCAATCAACAACAGATTTTACCAATACATCAACTGGCAATGTGGCAATATATTCTTTTGCCCACCAATCTAATTTTTCAGTATTGAACAAAGCGCTGCTGGTTGGAATCTTTTTAATTCTTAATGGATAATTCCAAATATTTGTGTCAGGTTTCTTGGCCTTTTCTTCTTCATAACCAGATGCAACAATATTATACAAATAATTCAATACAGCTTCTTGTGGATATCCCGCAATTAAATATTGCATTGTGTTTGCTTCTGGGTCGGTACGTTTAGATAACTTTCTTGAATTATGGGTTTGTTCGTCCAATTTGTTGATTGTTGCAACATGAATATAATCTGGATTCTGCCACCCCATCATTCTGAATAATTGCAAATGTAAATTTAACGAAGACAACCATTCTTCACCGCGTTGTACCAAAGTGGTTCTCATAAAATGGTCATCACATAAATGCGCAAAATGGTATGTTGGCAATCTGTCATTAGATTTAATCAAAACAATATCTTCTTCGTTTTCAGGAAACATTAAACGACCGCGCACTTTGTCGTTATAATAAATTTTGTTTTCTTTGCTGCCCATTGAATACAGACGAATTGTAGGCACTTCACCATTATCAAGATGGGCGACAATTTCTTCTTCTGTTAAATTTCTATCTCTGGCCCATTCGCCATAAATACCAGTTGCCCAACCTGCAGCCTTTTGTTTTTCACGAATTTCGTCCATTTCTTCTGCTGTTAAAAAGCAAGGATATGCCAATCCCCTTTCCAACAAATACGCAGCAACACTGTGATAAACATCTTTGCGCATTGATTGATAATAAGGTCCATATTCACCACCGTATTCAGGCCCTTCATCAGGAATTAAATTAAAAGCTTTTGCACATTTCAATATAACCGCAACAGCACCTTCAACCTCGCGCTTAGTATCGGTATCTTCAATACGCAACATAAATACACCATCACTTTGTTGGGCTAATTTTTTTGCAATCATCATTTGATACAATGTACCCAAATGCATAAATCCCGTAGGACTTGGAGCAACACGACTTACAATTGCCCCTTCTGGTAATTGGCGGGCTGGGAACTTTTCTTCTAATTCTTCAATTGTGTATTTTGGGGCGTTTCCCAATACACGTGCGATTAAATCTTTGCTTAAACCATTGCGCATTTTATTTCACCTTGTTTTTATCTAAAACTGATTTTATACTAAATATATGGAAAAACAAGAATTAAAACACACAGAAACACATGAATTGCGAACTTTTGGTCGCAGACATGGTAAAAAACTATCAACCCGCAAACAATATCTTATGGATAGTGTATTGCCTGACATTGCCCCGAAAATCGCTGAAAAATCAAACAATTCCTTGATTTTAGAAATTGGTTTTGGAAACGGAGAACACCTGCGCGATTTGGCTGTATCCAACCCAGATTCAATTGTTATCGGTGCCGAACCTTTTGCAAATGGTGTCGCTGCATTATTGTCAGCCATGACAACCGAATCGGACAACAGTATCATGAATAAATACAAAAACATTCGTATTCACCCAGACGATGTCCGCCTGCTTTTACACGATGAAAATTTCCAAGATATTAAATTTAATGAAATTTGGGTTTTGCATCCGGACCCTTGGCCAAAGGCTAGACATGAAAAAAGACGGTTATTAAATCATGATTTTTTGAATTTATTATCTGAACATTTATCAAACACAGGCAAAATCATAATTGGTACAGACCATTGGGAATATTATGATTGGATTGTTGAACAATTAAAACAAACAAACTTGAAAATAAAATCAACATCTCTGGATATTATAAAAACCCGTTATCAGATAAAAAACAAAGCTGGAACCAGCGAACCAAAATATCTGGTTTTGTCGAACTAAAGTCAATATTCAATAAAGAAACGCAATTTTTCGTAAATATCTGGTTGCAACATTTCTGTTAAACGCATAATTTCATCTATGCGAATGTTTTTATTTATTTTAATACAATGCAATATCCCGCCAAAATCCCACGCATTCAACATACCATAAATACGTCCAATAAAATCAGAACGTTTACCATCATCTTTTTCAAAAGTTATTGCAAAAATATCTACTCGCAAAGCACGCATTTTTTCAAAAATCATATCCCATTTACTGATATCTATATCATTTATATCCATACATATACATAATTTATGTTCAAAAAATAAATCATCCCGAACAAGTGACAATAAATCCATAAACTTTTCAAAAAGCGCCATTTTAACAAAAATCTGCACCCCATCTGCCCCAGATTTTAATACACGATTTATCTTTTTAACCAAATCATTGAAATCGTCGTCTATATCTGTTGGTTCAAAATTATATCTAGTAAAAATTTCAACCTTTGATTTTTCAAGACAAGTCCACACAAACGGAACGATTTCTTCCGGTACAGATATTGTATCAACCCCAGATTCCAAGACATCATTTGCCATAATTGCGGTATCATTGGTGTCTTGAACATTATCACACCAAGAAGCAATCTGGTTTTCAAACGCAGGGTCTAATAAAATTTCTTTTTCTTCTATCATTTAAGTTTTAGTTTATCACAAAATATGATACAATAGAAATGAAATGAGAAATTTTTTAGAAAAATTTTTAATATCCTTTTTATTGATAATTTCTATATTGCTGGGATTATCTTTCTGGCTAAATGTAAAATACAGCTTTAATATGTTTTCCGCCCAACATTGGACATATTTATCACAACTGCAGGCATCAAACACACATATTGAGATTGGTTTTTACACTTCGTTTATTGTCGCTTTTGTTATATTTTTATTCGGAACATTAGCTATATTTTCAATTAAACACGAACAAAAGCAACCTGTTGTTCACAACACACAAACAATACCCGTGCCGGAACCTGTGCAACAAAAAACAACAACACAGCCGGCACAAGATACGGTTTCAACACCACAATATGGGCCAATGGTCAGACCACAACGTTTAAATCTGCCAAAAAACATGGCATCAGTTGCCGCCCATAATTTTGAACAAAATAAAAACACACAAAATCAACCTAAAAATCAATCAACCCAAGACAGTCCTTATAACCCTGTTATCAAAGAGATATTTGAAAATGCTGGTTATACAATAAAACAAAACCCTGTTATATCCGGATTAAAAATGAATTTATTTGCAATTGGAAACAATGAAATTGTTTGGATGGGCAGTGTCGATTCAGATATTCAAAAAATGAAAGATGCGATTGAAAAATTGAACAACACATTCCAAGAAACACTTGATGATATAACAATTAATATCCGCTCTTTTGTGTTGGATACACGCAATATATATGAAAGCGATGATAGTGTACTCGTATTTCATGACACAGAAGAATTACGAAATTATGTATCACAACACCCTGCTGATAATGTCAATGACAGCGATAAAGAAAATTTTGATGCATATTCAGAATATATTGATACCATAATAAAATATATTAAAAACATATAATGGTGAATAAATGCAATTAAATGAAGCTTCTGCAATAAACAAATTAACGTTGATGGGCATGGATGATATGCCAGTTATGGAATATTCACCAAAACGTTGTGTTATGGACCCAGATTGGTTTAAAAAATATACTGTTTTAAGACGTAAATTTCTAGAATCTTTGACAGATTCTTTTGAAGAAATCGCTTTTATGAATCTATCTCAAGAAGAATTTATAAATTTAGTTATGGGAAAAAGCATGCCTGAAAACACATCTTTGCGTTTCAGAATACCGATTGTATGGGGTGGCGAATTAAGTATAGATAATATGTTTTTATGTCTGACTTTCCCACATAGCCATAATCTTGATAAATTTATAATAGACCAAAGTGATGCAAAAACCGTATTTTTACCAAACCCAAAGAAAAAGATTTATTTAACAACACACCTTGGCGGTGGCGGGGTTGGAGGAAACGCGACATCTGACAGATTAAGTGAATCTGCAATCAGTTTCATAAATTCATCACGGGGGAACGAATAACATGAATACGACAGAATTTCTTTCTTTGATGAAATCGCGTGGTGCAAAAATAAATCCAGCAAAAGATATAAATTCGTTGGCTTTATTAAACACAAAATTTCAACAGGCGCGTGTGTCTATGTTGCCAAAATTCTTACTCGATTTATACAAAGAAACATCTGGTATAACGATGTCATCTGCATATATTTTTGGTCCCGAAGAAATTGAACGCGGAACAAAATTCCCTGTCCCTTCTATTCTTGATATAAACAAAGAATTGGTTGGAAATAAAAATTTATTTGGCAAAATCGTATTCGGCAGAAATGATTTATTTTGGTTTGCCACAGATGCGCTTGGTACCTGTTATATGTTGGACAACTTAACATTAAATGTTTTACGCAAATACGATGATTGCTATCGCGCAATGACAGATTGTTTAATTATTGGAAAAATATAAAATGAAAAAAATTTCAATTTCTCTTTCTGGACATCAAACCAGCATTTCAATTGAACAAGAATTCTTTGTTGTTCTGCAAGATATCGCAAAACAACAAAAGAAATCTGTCGCATCTATAATCAAAGATATAGATGAAGAAAGAAAAACTGATTCTAATCTTTCTTCTGAAATACGGATATGGATATTGAAGCAATTATTGAAAACAGCAAAATAAATATCATACATAAATCACGACCAATAATTCTGTATGGAGTGATATGATTTCCCCAAACAAAACCATCTAAACTGCCATTTTGAGCAACAGGAATAAATGATTCAACATTACCATCACTTGCAACAAAAGCGCTTATTCCAGAATAATTCGCACGAATAATTGGCAACCCAGATTCTATTGCATATCTGCGAACCATGTCTAAATGCTGAAACACACCTGGGGTCATACCAAACCATGTATCATTTGTTATGTTGATAATTGCTTGTGGTGCACTGCCCCGTGGAACCAAAGAATCAGAAAATATAATTTCATAACAAATCGCAGGCGCAAAAACAAAATCACCCTTTTCTGTATTTATTGTTATAATTTCCATTCCATTTCCAGAAGCCAACTGTCCCGGTGTTGGAATAATATCACCAAACGGTCTGTATTCACCGAACGGAACCAGATGAGATTTGCTATACAAATGTTTAATTACACCTTTTTTATCTGCAACAACCAAAGAATTATATTGTTTTCCATCTTTATAAGAATTCACACCCATAATAACATTTGTGTTTAAAATTCTGGATAATGGAAAATTATCATCAACAACCATATATGGATATGCAGTTTCAGGATACACAATTATATCAGGTCTAACAGATGTATCTTTTGTCGCCCAAACAAACAAATCACGAATTTTTTGTTCCGCAATATTACGCGCATCTTCACGTGATGTTGGCAGCTTGTATACGGCAGAAGCCGCCGGTTGCACGATTCTGATAACTGGAACATTATCAATATTTTTCATTGTTGCAAATTGCATATTACGACACCCATAAACACAACCAACAACAAACAAAAATACAAACATAAACAATGTGAACAATACAGATTTTGATTTATGAAATCTGATAATTTCTACAATTGATGCAACAAAACCAATAATTACAAAACTTAAACCCAACGCCCCCCACAAAGACATTGAATTCACAACCATTGGTAAATTCATAAATATATTAGAAATCGGATTCCATGGAAAACCTGTTAAAAACCATTCACGCAACCACAGTACAAGTGCCCAGCTTGCAGCAAACAAAATCACCCTTTGTGCCGGTTTGCGTTCCAGATATCTGATAACTGCAAATGGAATCGACAAAATAATTCCGCATATTAAACCAATACCAATTAAACCAGGCACGGTCCAAATTGCAAATTGACGCGCCAATTCTGGGACAACATAAATTGAATTCAACACCCACCAAAACATCGCCATACCATAAAAAGCGCCAAACACAGATGTATTCAACCAAGCCTTCATAAAACTGATATGTCTTTTATATTTTGTTATGTTGTAATACATTAACCCAATACCCAACAATGCAAACACCCACAAATGAAATGGTGCAAAACCAAAAGAAGTCAGTATACCCAAGAAAGCAAACAAAGAATATTGGGCAAAACTGTTTTCTCTGATTTTAAAAGTTTTTATTTTTTCTATAAGATTCATTTTTTCATCATTGATATTATCTGCATACGGATTTTTATATCCTAATTTTTTCAATATTTTTATTTCTTTTGCCTCCATCACATTTGCTTCGTCATCTGTGATATGGTCATATCCCTGCAAATGCAACATACCATGAACAATCATGTGTGCAGTGTGTTCTTCAACAGATATATTTGCTTCCTTTGCTTCCCTTTTAACCGTATCCAAAGATATAAAAATATCACCCAACAAAACATCGTCCCCCAATTCAAAAGACAAAACATTTGTTGGTTTATCCATGTTGCGATATTGTTTATTTAATTTGTGAATTTGTTTATCATTAACCAAAGTAATTGAAACTTCAGAATCTTTGTGTACGGCAGAAACAGCCGCAGATGCAATTTTTTCAAAATCTATTTCGTATTTTTTCCAACCACTGTTTTCATAATTCACATATACTTTCATATCAGCAACCTTATTTTTTATTTAGATTTTCCAAAACCATTTTTCTTTGCAATTTTAGAACGTTTAACAGAATAATTTTTTGCAACAAATGGATAATTTGTTGGCAACCCCCATTTATTACAATATTGTTGTGGTGTTAAATTGAATTTTCTTTTTATATATCTTTTCAACATGATATGCCATGTCCCGTCTTCAAAACATTGGATAGCATCATCGGTTACAGAATCTGCAATCTGTTGTTTTGTCAATGAACTGCTTGCTAACATTTCTCTGGCTTGTTTCACAGCATCTTGCATTGATAATTTTGGATTTGCAGATATAGCGGCAGCGGCTAAATTTGCCACAGCCAATGCAAAATCAGAATTTTTATTTACCAACTTGATAATCCTTTCATTATTTAATACAATAATTATATCACAAATAAACATTAAATAAAATAAAAGTAAAATGACAAGACCACTTGCAGATTTAATGCGTCCAAAAACAATAGACGAAATTGTTGGCCAAACCGATTTATTGGGCGAAAACGGCTTGGTTCGTCGTATGGTTGAAACAAACAATTTATCTAATTTGATTTTATGGGGGCCGCCGGGATGTGGAAAAACAACAATTGCACGCGCACTTGCTAATTCAATAGATATGGATTTTGTTCCTATGTCTGCGGTATTTTCTGGAACAGCCGATATAAAAAAGGCGATGGACGCCGCGCGTATGAATCACGACATCGGTCGTAACACATTATTATTCATAGATGAAATTCACAGATTCAACAAAACACAACAAGATACATTGTTGCCATACCTTGAAGATGGTACGGTTGTGTTTGTTGGTGCAACAACTGAAAACCCAAGTTTTAATTTGAACAACGCGTTATTATCCAGATGTCACATTGGGGTATTAAAACCGCTGTCTACGGCAGATTTATTGACTTTAATTGAACGTGCTGAAAAATTTTTAGATAAAAAATTACCTTTAGACAAAGACGCTAAAATTCATCTGGCCCAAATGTCTGACGGTGATGCAAGATTCTTGTTAAACAGTGTTGAATACATTGCAGGTGCAAAATTTAAGAAAAATTTAAGTCCAGACGAATTAGATAAAGCTATTCAAAAACGTGCACCAATGTCTGATAAATCTGGTGACGAACATTATAATTTAATATCTGCGGTTCATAAATCTTTGCGTTCATCTGATACAGATGCGGCATTATATTGGGTTGCACGCATGATGATTTCAGGTCAAGACCCACGATATATTTTGCGTCGTTTAACACGTTTTGCAATGGAAGATGTTGGTCTGGCAGATCCGAACGCAATGCAAATTTCCCTGTCCGCTTGGCAGATTTATGAACGCATGGGTTCCCCAGAAGGCGACATAGCAATAACCGAATTGGTTATATATCTTGCAACCGCACCAAAAAGTATTTCTGCATATAAGGCACAATCTGCTTCTTATTCATCTGCAAGAAACACAGGCAGTTTAATGCCACCAAAAAACATATTAAACGCACCAACCAAAATGATGAAAAACATGGGATACGGGGACGGTTATGTTTATGACCCTGAAACTGAATCTGGTTGTAGCGGACAAAATTGTTTCCCAGATGGCATGAAACGAGAAAGTTTTTATCATCCCGTCGAACGCGGTTTTGAACGTGAAATCAAAAAACGTTTTGATTATTGGAATTCTTTCAGAAAAAAATCTTAGAACAAAACTTTTACATCAAAGCCAAGTTGGAATTTACCCTTGTCTAATTCATAATCAACATGTCCAACATATTGTGTGTTTCCATATTGACGCAAGAATTTTAAATTCAACCATTCTTGGTTATCCAACAAATGTGTGTTTGTAGATTTACGCAAATTAAATCCGATACCGGCACGCAAATCATATTGAAAACGGAAATATGCTTCTGGAATAAAATCTATATAAGATAAACCACGTGCATTATCAAACACCCAAGTTGATTTAATAGTTCCAGACAAAGTTATACCAGTATACTGACGACCGAAACGAAGTCCAGCATAATAAGATGAATCTGCGTATTCAGGTGTTCTGACATGTGATGAACCCCACGCCTTTAATCCAAACAAAGCATCTGAAATCAGACGCATACGGCCAGTTCCGTGGTTCATACGATATTCACCACCAAATTCAGTTGCAGAAAAACCATTTCCATGTTCACCTGAAAAATCAAATTGATAATGCATATTTGCATGAACAGTAAAATTGTTATTTATACCATAACCAATATATTGTCCCAAACGCATATGTTCATCATAAAAATAAACAAATGTATCGGATAAAAATTGATTATCACCGATAAAATATAACGGGTCAGATGTATCGTTCACCAACATATTTTTAATAGCTGGTTTTATCTGTTGTTTATGATTGGTGTTTGATGTTGTTGGCAGTGGTTCTTCAACACTGTAACTATCATCTGCCGCGTATGTATCTGACAATACAACTTCTTCTGCGAAAGATGAATTCAAGACACAAAAAGCACCAATGAAAAACAACAAATATTTTTTCACGAAAACACCCCACTTAGATTAGAAATACAAAATACCCTGAACCCCGATTTTCCATTCGTTGTATTTGTTGATTTTGTAATCACCATATGTGTACAACAATTTAGAATTGGCGTCTATCTGTTGGTCTGCCGGCAAAGCAGATGTGTCAGGTATAGCATCTGGGTTTACATCGTAATTTATATATGTCTTTGTTTTACCCTTGGCAGAATCATACAAAGATGTGCTGGCGTATAAATTGATTGCGAAACTGTCGCCTGGTTGGAAACCAATTTCGCCACGCAAATTCATTTGTTCATGCCAATCGTATGAACCGTATGTCAATTCTGCCTTTCCGGTCATATATTTATTAAACACAGCAAATGCACCGATACCACCTTCTGCTTGGAATACACTGTCTGTATCTAATTGGTATGACAACATAAACCAATCACCATTACCTTCTTTCATATATGCACCGTATGCACCCTTGTTATCTAATTTAGAATAAGATGCACGTGCCAAACCATACAATGTGAAACGTTCAATTTTTGTTCCCAATTTCAATTCAGCCATCAAAGTATTTGCTGCATCTTTTTGATGCTGGAAATAACCAGACAACATACCGATATAATCAGGCGTATCCAAGAAACGTCCCTGTAAACCAATACCGAATATATTTAATCCAGATGTAGAAGTTTTTGTTCCTGTGCTGCCGTCTGACCAATCTTTTACTTCCATATCTGTTTTGTCGTATTGCGCCATCAACATCAAAGCCAATTTATCAGTCAAACCATAACTGATATCTTCTTTGACTGCGAATTGAGTTGTGATTTCTTTTGCTTTCAAATCAGTTGAAAATGTTAAACCTTTTGCAGTATTACCAACGGTTGGAGATGCTGCATCCAAATCTCTGATATTTGCGTTTAACAATGTAAAATTAGTTGCACCTTTTGAATAAGAAACATCTGTGACAGAACCAAATCTACCCTTTAATGGTTGAAAGAAAGGGTGTGCCAAGAAGAATTTACGTTCTTGTGTTTTAACGCTTCTTCTGGTTGTTGTTTTTTTATCAGCAACCTTTACACGTGTTGGTCTGGCATAAGAATCTTCGCTGTATCCCTGATAAGGTGTACGATTTACATATGCACCGCGAGAAGAACCAGCGTTATAATAAAAATTATTTGTAATTGTATTTTTGTATCCGCCAGACGATTTTGCCTTGTATGTATTACCTTTTACACCAGCACTTGACGAAGAACGATATGTTGCGCCATTTGCCGCCAACATAGGCATAATACCAACCAAAGCCAATGCAATCACAGATTTTTTCATTAAAAAACTCCTTTCACTTTTGCTTAATTATACCATAAAAAAGCCCCATAAAAAAGACAAAAAGTAAAAAAAGTATAAATTTATAATATTGTTCTTTTACCACCAGGCCCCGGTACACTGACGATACCTTCTGCCTCCATACGTTCTATCAAAGTGGCAGCTTTATTATAACCAATTCCCAATCTTCTTTGCAGATAAGATGTTGTTGGACGTTTATCGCGTCTTACAATTTCGATTGCTTGTTCATATAAATCATTTGATTTTGCTTCTTTAGAAGATGTAAATTCTGCAACATCATCTGTGGCTTCCGCATCTGTGACACCATCAACATAAGTTGGTTCACCCTGATCACGCCAATAATCAGCAATACGTTTTAATTCAGGGTCATCTACGAAAGCGGCGTGGATACGAACCAATGGACGACCAGATTCACTGAATAACATATCACCCATCTTTAACAGATTTTCAGCACCCTTTTCACCCAATGCAGTTATAGAATCAAGGTTGGAACGTGCATGGAATGACAGACGGGTTGGGAAATTAGATTTAATAACACCCGTGATAACGTCTGCAGATGGACGCTGGGTCGCCAAAATCAAATGGATACCGGCAGCACGCGCCTTGGCCGCCAAACGTTGAACACAATTTTCAACATCTTTACGTGCAACAGACATCAAATCTGCAACCTCGTCAATAATGATTACAAGGTATGGCATATCTGACAAATCAACTTCTTTTGTTTCATATTCAAATTCACCAGTTTCTTCGTCTTTGCCAACAATAACTTGTTCGGTTAAAACCTCTCCGTTTTCACGCAGAGATTGCACCTTGGTATTATAATCACCGATATTACGCACACCCATTTTCTTTAATTGTAAATAACGATCGTCCATATGACGCACAGCCCATTTCAACGCATTCACCGCTGCATTTGCATCCGTTATCACAGGCGTAATTAAATGTGGCACCCCTTCCCATACTGCGAAATCAATCATCTTTGGATCGATAATCATTAATTTACCCTTGTCTGGTGTAAAATGATAAACAAAAGATGTAATCAAAGATTGCAAGAATACAGATTTACCAGTTCCAGTATGTCCAGAAACCAACATATGTGGCATTTTTGCCAAATCATAATACATTGGTTCACCACTGATGCTGACCCCCAATGCAAGTGGTATTGCATATTTAGAATTTACAAACACAGGATTAGACATCAATGTTTGATAACGAATTGGTTTGCGACCTAAATTTTCCATTTCAATACCAATATACGGTGTTCCTGCAATCGGCGTAATTCTGATTTGTTCCGCAGCCATTGCACGCGTCATATCTTTTGATGTGGTTGTTACCTGATCTACACGAGTCCCCGGTTCTGGTTCAAATTCATATTGTGTAATCACAGGCCCAGGATTTATACCAACAATCTTTCCAAAAATTTTATATTCTTCAAAATGTTCCTGCAATAACTGGGCATTTTCTTTCATTTCTTTCGTTATTGTAGTTTTATTAAACACAGATTTTTCAAGCAATTCAGGTGGTGGCAATTCATATTCCACTGTTTCGTCTTCTTCATCTTCAACCCTGCGTGTTTTACGCGGTGTCTTGCGACGTTTTGGTGCAGTTTTTTCAACTTCTTCGTCATCGTCTTCTTCAGTTTCTTCTTCGGTTTCTTCTTCATATTCTTCGTCTTCTGCTTCTTCTTCAACCGGTGCAATTATGTGGAAAGCAGACAAAACAACACGAGCAAGTTTATAAGTAGTAATTATTGCATTTTTCACATGATACCATTTTATATGCAATAAAATACAAGACATCATTATAAATACAGAAAACAATAAAACCCCAATTGGGAAAGAAAACACACCGAATATAGGCGCAATATCAGCCGCAACAATAGCCCCAAACATTCCCCCAAATGTTTTTGACGGCAACGTCAATCCCAATCCCGCACAGCCAATACACAAACCAACAAACCCACGCAATAAATTATATTCAGGCGCCCTTTCTTCGTCCCAACCAACAAATAAACTTAACCCAAAGCGTCCCAAACACGCAAACAAAAACAAAGTTGGAAAGAAACCAATAAAATATTTTATAAAACCAACAATATATCCAATTATACCCTGATTTCCAAAATTACTGGCCGTTGCAAAACCATCAAGATACGGGTTATAGAAAAACAAAACGAATATTAAAACCAAAGAAATCAAACACAATAAAATACCGCCACTGCGCAATAACAAATTATGCAGCATTATAGAAATACTTTCAGGCAAGAAATTGGATTGTTTCTTTTTCATGCTATGCATTTTATCACAAAAACAGCGAAAGTGCAAAATTCTATTTAGAATTTATTTTTTTAAGCGCCCATTTCACAATATCGGCAACAACCATTCCTATAAAAGCACCAAATATAACATCTGATGCCCAATGTGCGCCAACATAAACACGGGAAACAGCAACCAAAATTGCCAATGTCCATGTCAACCATTTTACCCGTGGTGATAACATGCCAATCATAACAAACCCAGCAAACGCAGCGGCGCTGTGTCCAGATGGCATCGAATTAAAAATAGAATCCCAAATAAATGGTCGAAATGTTGTTATCCCCAGTGCGTCATATAACATTGGTCTTGAACGACCAATAAAATATTTCAATATACCCGTCACAATTAAAGCAGAAACCACAGATGCAAAAACATAAAAAGCATAACTGTTTTTAATTTTTATAAAAGCATATCTAAAATCATTTTCGTTTGTAAATGCCTTGTAAAAGAAAAACACTATAACCCAAAACAAAGAACCAAACAACCATACTTTTGTGCTAAAAATTTTTCCGAGCATAACCGCAACAGCACATAAAAATCCATTTCCAACAATCCATGGGTTACATTCTGGTCTGTGGATTATTTGATGCAAAATTTTATCCATTCCAAACAAACCAAACATAACAAAAACAGCGGTTATAATTGCACCGATTCCAATCCATTTCCATTTTAATGTGTTATCTTTTCTTAAAAACATTTTATAAATCCATTAATTGTTCATATAAACTTTTATTTGTTAAAATTTTTGCACTGATACCAATTGATAAATTATCTTCATCTGTACCAGATTGAATTACCGGACAAGCTTTTCTTAAAGCTTTTATATTGACACTTTTATCTTTATTATAATCATGTGCATTAAAATTATCATTCATAACATTCAAGAAAAAAGCTTCCTGTTCAGATGACGAACGAATATTAGATAAACAAACCAATGGGAAAACACCACGACCATCAATATCCCTGCCATTTCCAGATTTAATAGATTTATTTAACAATTCCAACACACCACCATTTTTCAAATCTATATGTGTCGCAATTCTGGCACGACCCGCTGTTGGTGTTCCAATCAAAACACCACGTTTGTTTTCATAAAATGTTGATGCTAATGCTTCTGCTGTACCACGTGTGTTATCTGAAATCAGAACAACAACAGGCACATCTGTTATCGCATCACCACCCGGAATAACTTCTAATTCATCAACAGATGTTTCAGATACAATCATTACTGGTTTTTGACCAACAAATAAACCAGCCAATTTTGCAACAGCTTTTTCATCTTCACCGGCAGCAGTTCTTAAATCAAGAATAACACCACCAATATTGGCATGTTTATTCAAAGCTTCATTAACAATATTTACTGCACCATCTGTTATATTATGAATCACTATTTCAAGTATTCCATTCATTGTTTCGTTTTTTGCACGATAAATAACATCTGCATCTGCTAAAACAATTGTCGCACGACGCAATGTAACATTTCTGTTTCCAAATGGTGTTAATAATTTAAACTTGCAAGTTCCAGAATTATACCCCGCCAATATACCAGATATTTCCCCGTCATTCATATCTGCAACGCGTTGACCATTTATTTCAGATATAATATCGCCTTCCCTTAAACCCGCTAAATCTGCCGGTGAATCTTTATAAACACCAGTGATTCTGAAATTACCACGAAAATCACGCCCACCATCTAAACCGATACTGGTTAAAATTTTTGTATCATATGCATTTATTAAATCACGGGAATAAATATAAGTCCCATTTTGATCAACACCTTTTAACAAAGCATTAACAACAACTTCATATAAACCCGCATCTTGCAATGAACGCAGTGCAGAATCTCTTTCACGCATCTTGACCAATAATGCAGTTGTTATTTCACCGTATGATTTCCAATCTTTTTCTTTTGGGTATGGATAATTAGCAATCAATTCATCACCCCACACCAACACAGCCCTTTCACCGGTTGCTGCTATATGTGCATTTGGATTTAATGTTTCTAAACTTTCAATTGCAACATCAACACTTTTACCAGCCCAATGAACACCATCTAATTTTTCATAAATGTCTGCAAAAACATTTGATACCGCATGGACATCAAGACCCGTTTGAATTTTTTCATCATCAAAAAACAGTTCTGAAGAAACCGCAAAATTTGGTATTAAAAATACCCCCAGAAATAAAAAGATTTGTTTTATATTCATGTATTTCCTCCTTTCCTTTCTGGGAATAAAATTAATAATCTGTTTCTCTTAAATTAAAGTGGTACAAGATAACATTAGAAATATAAATACTTGTTAATGTGCCACTGACGATAGAGAAAGTCATTGCGATTGCAAATTCTTGCAACATTTGACCACCGAAAATATAAATACCAACCATGGCTAAAATTGTAGAAACGCTGGTCATGATTGTTCTGTATAACATCTCGTTCACAGACAAATCAATAACATCGCTCATTGGCATTTTGTGATATTTTTTGATATTTTCATCAATTCTGTCATAGTTCACAACTTTATCATTAACAGAATAACCAACACCCATCAAAATAACTGCAATTGCGGTCTGGTTAAATTCAAGTCCTGTTGCAGAAAAGAATCCGAACATTAACACAAGGTCAAATATCAAAGACACGAAAGAACCAACGGCATAACCACCACGATAACGAACCCAAATGTATACAGCCATCATGACAAAAGATACCAATATAGCCAATACACCACCACGAATCAATTCGCCACCGATTTTTGGTCCAACAACTTGAACTTGTGAATATTCGACACGATTACCCAATATGTTTTTGATTTCGCTTACACGTGCATTTAATTGTTCATCTGTTGAACCCTTTGGTAAACCAACGCGCAACAATACAGAATTATTATCAACAGATTGTAATTCAGGACTGAAAGCTGCTAAATCATGACGCATTTTATCCACAGTATAATCTGCAGATACAGGTGTTACCTCCATAGAAATACCACCAGAGAAATCAATCCCATAATTAAAACCTTTCACACATATTGATAATATAGACAACGCAACACAGATTGCAGAAATCCAATATGACAATTTACGATATTTCATAAAATGCAATTTCATAACTAACTCCTTCGCATTTTTTATTTATTATTTAACTCTTACAAAACCAATTTTTCTACTTTTACCGTTCATATAGTAATCAACAAAAACCTTTGTCAATAACAAACATGTGAACAAAGTAGTCGCAACACCAATAGACAATGTAACCGCAAAACCACGAATTGGACCTGCCCCAAATTGGAACAAAATCAATGCGCAAATTAAATTAGTTAATTCACCGTCTAACACTGTTTTGGTAGAACGCGTAAAACCATAATCAACCGCACGCAATGTTGGAACACCGCTGCGCACTTCATCACGAATTCTTTCAAACGGCAAAATGTTTGCATCAACCGCCATACCTAATGTCAAAACGATACCCGCAATACCAGGCAATGTTAATGTTGCACCCAACAAAGCGGACACACCAACAATCATCATCAAATTGACAATCAAAACAATGTCTGCAAACAAACCAAATACACCGTAAAGCATTACCATAAATATCAATATGAATAATACACCAACGGCAGAACCGATTTTACCAGTTGCGATTGTATCGGCACCAAGCCCCGCTCCAACCGTTCTTTCTTCTATAACTGTCAAAGGCGCAGGCAATGCACCAGAACGCAATAACACAGCTAAATCTTTTGCCCCCTGTAACGAGAAACCGCCAGAAATTTGACCACGTCCCCCTGGGATTGGTTCACGAATTGTTGGTGCAGATAAAACCTTGCCATCAAGAACAATTGCGAAACGTTCGTTAACATGTTCTGTTGTCAATTTCGCAAAACGACGCGCACCAGACGCATCAAATTCAGTTGTCACAACAGGCATATTATTTTGATCAAAATCAGCCTGAGAATTTTTCAAACTGTCCCCCGATACTTCTACATGAGAATACACAGGAACCATTTGATTTGGACTGTCCATATAAGGCAAGAACATAGTACCACTTGGCGCACGACCAGAAGCAATTTGTTCATTTGTAATATTTTCATTAACAAGATGGAAAGTCATCTTTGCAGTTTGACCAATCAAATCTTTAATATGTTCTGGATTATCAACACCAGGCAACTGAATCAAAATATATTTTCCATTTTGAGATTGAATAGATGGTTCTTTTGTCCCCAGCGCATCAATACGACGACGAACGATTTCGATACTGCGGTTCATTGCGTCAGCTATCATTTCATCGCGCGCCTTGGATGTATAAGAAACAGTTAAGTTTTTACCGCTCGATGAAACATCAACACCATTACCCAACGCAGATTTCAATCTGCCTTTTGCTTTTGATACTTCATCACCATCACGAACAACCAAAGACACACCATCTTTTGTATTACGCAAATCAGAGAATCTAATAACACCTTTATCACGGTTTATCATTGCAGAACGCACTTCATCATATAATTGTGCGTTTTTATCTTTTAACATAACATTGGTGTCAACCTCTAATAATAATTGTGCGCCACCTTTTAAATCAAGTCCCAATGGAATTGGCTGAATCCAAGATGGAAAATATGGTGCAGCACTTGGGAACAAAGTTGGCACAGCCAACAACATACCAAACAAAGAAACAAATATAATTGCTAATTTTCTGAACATTTCTATAACCCCTAAATTATTCAACACTTGCAACTGCGTTTTTATTTACTTCTACAACAACACCTTTTGCGATTTCAAGGCTGATTGTTTTTTCATTTACTTTCTTTACTGTCCCATAAATACCGGCAGCCATAACACGATTACCAACCTTGATAGAATCAAGCATCTTTTGATATTCTGCCATACGTTTTTTATTTGGACGTATCATAAAGAAATATAAAATTCCGATAATTATAGCACAATAAATAATCATGCCCCATACACTGCCCTGTTGTGATACAGCAGGTGTATTTTGTGTTATTTGATTCACGACTTCGACTGACTCGTTCATGAAAAATCTCCTTTTTTATAAGACAAGACTAGTAAAAAAAACAAAATAAGTAAAGAGAAAATCACTAGATTCTTTCAAACAAAGAATCAAGTTCTGATAATGGTATAATTTTATAAACTGGGCGACCATGATTGCATTCGCCACCGCGTTCTGTGCGTTCTATATCACGCAACAAAGCGTCCATTTGTTCATAATTTAATTTTTGTCCCGCACGAACAGAATGATGACACGCATAATTAGCCAATTTTAAATGTAATTTTTCGCCCAAACGAGATGAATGACCATAACTGCGAACCTCATCTGCGATTTCATGCAGACAATTTTCCCAATTCAAATCCCAATCAGCTGGTTTTTCAAATATAGCAATTGCCCCATCACCAAATTCGTCCAGATGCAGACCACTGTTTTTTAATTCTTCCATAATTGTTAAAACGGCATCAACATCTTCACTTTTTAATTTTACAACAATTGGTGTCAACAACGGTTGTGTTTTTATTGTTTTTGTACGCAATTTTTCATAGGTTATTCTTTCGTGTGCCGCATGTTGATCAACAATAACAAAACCGTCTTTGTTTTCAGCCAATATATATTTATTGCTTAATTGTCCAATAACGCGCCCCAACGGCAAATCAAAATCAGATACATTATTATCAACAACAACATCTTCGGTTTTTTGTTGATTGTTTATTTGATTAAAATTATGTGGTTCACTTACAAAAGAACGATTTTGAAAATCATTTTTATGATTATTAAAGAAAGTTTGAACATGGGTCAAAGGAATCTCAAATTGTTCGCTGTTTTCTTTATAAACATTTTCAGAAATATTTTGGTTTAATGTTTTTGATAAAACTTCCCTTAAATTTTTAATTATAAAAGAACGCACATGTGTTGGTTCAAGAAAATGTACCTCTGTTTTTGCAGGTGAAACATTAACATCAACCTCTCTGGTTGGTAATTCAAGATATAATGCGCACAACGGAAATTCACGAGCATGCATAACATCTATATATGCCGCACGCAAAGCAGAAACCAAAACCTTGTCCTTGACCGGACGACCATTTACAAATAAATATTGATCCACAGATGATGCACGCCTTAAAATTGGCATAGAAATAAAACCATGCAACCGCATATGCGAAGAAGACGATGACACATCAACATTTAACATTTGACCACGAACATCTTCACCCATAACAGAAATAACGCGTTCAATTAAATCTTGGTCTTTTGGAAAACGCCATTTGTTATTCAAAACAAAACCAACATCACATCTGCCCATTGCCAATCTTTTTACAGTATCAACAATCGCCAACATTTCTGCTTTGTCTGAATGCAAGAATTTTAATCGTGCAGGTGTGCGTGCAAATAAATTTGCAACTTTTATCCGTGTGCCGTTTTCCCATGCAGACGGTTTTATTTCATTATTTGACACATCAAAACACCAACCATTTTCTTCGCCATCATGGAAAGTATCTATTGTCATATTCGATACAGATGCAATTGACGGCAAAGCTTCACCACGGAATCCCATAAAATTTATATTCAATAAATCATCATCTGGCAATTTAGATGTGGCGTGACGCAAAACACAATTTTGTAAATCTTGTTTACTCATTCCCGAACCATTATCTATAACAGAAATCAATGTTCGGCCACCATCAATAACATCTATGATAATTTGATCTGCCCCCGCGTCCAGCGCATTTTCCACCAATTCTTTGACAACCGAAGCCGGTCTTTCAACCACTTCGCCCGCAGCGATTTGATTGACAAGAAAATCTGGCAGAACACGAACAGACATTTTAATCCTTGAATTTAACTTCTATGATTTCAAATTCTTTTTTACCGCTTGGCAAATTCACAGTACAATAATCACCAACACATTTCCCAATCATCGCGTGTCCAACCGGTGAATTACAAGAAATAACCATTTTACCGTCAGATTCTAAATCAGACAAAATACGGCATTCCATTTTATTGCCCTCTTCATCTTCGGCGACAACTTTTGCACCAAAAACAATTCTGTTTCCAGACAAATTTTCAACATCTATGATATTAGCGTTATTTACAACACCTTCTAAATATTGAATTCTTTTATCAATTTGACGTTGTTTTTCTTTCGCGGCACTGTAATCAGCGTTTTCAGACAAATCACCCAAAGAACGCGCCCATTGAACAACCTTTAATATTTCTGGTCTTTGATTTTCCTTCAAATCTTTCAGTTCTTCTAATACTTTATTATATCCCTGACGAGATATTGGACTTTTTTCCATAATAAACCCCCAATATTTTAGACATAAAGATATAACATAAATTTTAATTTTGCAATTATGAAATCAAACGATTATACTATATGATTATGTATAGATTTAAAATGTCTGTTTTGACAAGATTCCTTATGCGCAGATTCTTTGCGAGTTTTTTGCTTGTCATGTTGACCGTATGCGGAATTATTTTTGCGGTTACTTTTGTTGAAAGACTGGCATCAAACCCAGATACAGTATCAACATTATTAGATGCGTGGATACGTTTATTGGAATATATTCCTATGTTTTTGCCGTTGGCTGTGTTTATGGGGACATTGGTTGCTTTTTACAATTTAACAAAATCTTCAGAATTGATAATTATATCTGGCGCGGGGTTGTCGCCTTACCAGATTGCAAAACCATTTTTGGCTGGTGCGGTGATAATCGGAATTATAACAGCAACTATCATTAACCCTTATTCTGTCAGTTTATCTACACAAAATCTGACAAACCACGAATTAAAATTAATAGATAACGCCATTTGGTTAAGAGAGGCACGCGATGACGGTTATTTAACCGTACACGCAAATAATATGAATATAAAAAACAAAGAAATTGTTTTACAACAAGTTTCTATATTTATCCAAGATGAAAATTTCAAATTATCGAAACGAATAACAACAAACACCGCAATATTATCTGATGACGGTATAAAAACAAACAACGCAACAATCATAAATTCAGAAGGAATCCCAACAAAATCAGATTTTGAAACAACAACCCAATTGACACCAAAAACAGTTCTCGAAAGATACCTGCAACCAGATCAAATTTCATTTTGGAAATTACCTAGTTTTATAAAAAACATGGAATCAATTGGTGTTATAACACGCGGGCATCGTGTTCAATTATGGACACTGTTGTTTTTACCTTTAACATTAATTGCTATGGTGATATTAGGAATTGCTTTTTCCCAAACTAAACAGCGCAGAAATTACAGTTTCGGAATAAAATTCAGTTTGGGTATAATGACCTGTTTTGCGTTATATTTTATCGTAAATTTGTTTAATGCATTGGGGGTATCTGGAACATTACCACCATTGATATCTATCATCGCACCACAAATAATTATCATTGCAGGCGCATGCATATTTTTAACCAGTTTTGACACAATATAAGGAAACATAAACCATGCCAATTCGCAGAAAAAAAAGAGAACATAAAAAATACATCATTTGGACAATAATTATATTGTTGTTAATTTTGATGATAATATCTTTTAATGCAACACCTGAAATAAACGAAATTGTATTATGGCCATAAATCACATTGAAATTTTTCTCGAGGCAATGTCTGCTGAAAAAGGACGCAGTCAAAAGACATTGATTGCTTATTCTTCTGATTTGAAAGCGGCTCAAAATGAAATTGGCGATTTATTAAATGCGACAAATGAAGACATACAAAATTATTTATCACACCTGCCAGATAAACCGTCATCAATTGCCAGAAAGGCAAGCGCCCTGCGCAGTTTTTATAAATTTTTAATGCTTGAAAAAATCATAACAAAAAATCCAACTGCGAATCTTGAATTACCAAAACGCGGACGCGCATTACCGAAATATTTATCACCACAGGAAATAGAATTATTGATATCATCTGCTGGCGACACAAAAAATTCAGTCAGATTACGTTGCATGATTGAATTGTTGTACGCATCTGGATTACGTGTATCTGAATTATGCGAATTACCAATGTCAGCAAACCTTGGCGATAAATTATTAATTCACGGCAAAGGTGCCAAGGAAAGATTGGTTCCTATGCACGAAGCCGCACAACATGCCCTGCGTAAATGGCTTGAATTAAGAGACAGCGATTCTAAATATATATTTCCGTCATCTGCCAAAGACGGTCATATAACCCGTGACGGATTTTTCAAGATATTAAAAAAATGCGCCCTGTTGGCTGGTATCGACCAACACAGGGTTTCGCCACACGTATTGCGCCATTCGTTTGCTTCACATTTATTGGCAGGTGGTGCGAATTTGCGTGTGATACAAACAATGTTGGGACACGAAGATATTTCCACCACACAAATTTATACACATGTTTTGCCTGAAAAATTACGCGATACGGTTGAAAACGCACATCCGTTGGCACATAATAAGATAAAGGATATATAGATGATAAAAAAATGCGACCATGCGGGTTGTACCAAGGCTGGAATCTGCCGTGCACCAAAAACACGTGAATTGAAAGAATATTGGTGGTTCTGCAAAGAACACGCGGCTGAATACAATAAAAATTGGAATTATTATGCAAATATGACACCCGACGAAATCAACGATGAATGGGAACGCGAAACATTTGGAATCGCAGATAAAGACATCAAACAAGCAAACAAAACAAAACAAGATTATGTTAAATTCATAAATGATTTCTTAACCGGACGAACCAGATTTGATAAAATTCCAACACGACGCAAAACAATATCTTCACAAATATCAACCGCGTTTTCTGTGTTTGATTTATCAATCACATCATCTTGGAACGAAGTCGCGTCTAAATATCGTGCATTGGCAAAAAAACACCACCCAGATACTGCGAAAAATAAAACCAATGCAATGAACGAATTTACCCGCATAACAGAGGCATATAATACCCTTAAAAAATATTTCAATAAATAAAATCGCGACGAAGCGTAGCGGAGACGGAAATAAAACACCCCGAATAATCGGGGTGCTTAGGAAAAAGAAAGAGAACCATAATTTCCCTTTCATTGACATACCGAAATGATATGCCAATTGGTTTTTGCTTTATTCAGGCAAATCGGTTTTTTCTGTTGGTGGGGTTCCCCACCAACAGAACCGTACCAAATTTTATCGGAGGAAAATCGTGGTACGGTTTTCCATATGACGAATGGGGACAAGATGTTTTTGGGAAGCATACCTTTGACACCCCACCCGGCACTGGAAATTTTTTTCGCATTCCGGTCCGATAATTCCACGGAATTATCGGGCAAGTTAACGCGTTAGTCTCCCGCGGATATAGGCGTTGGTGCGCTGAAACGCCAACCCTTAAATGTTTTACCTTTCTTGGTTTGTGCCTTAACTGGGGTACGTACATCTCCACCATAAACGGCGGTGTTTTCATTATTTTGACCGGCGGTCGCAGGGTCAACATCGTTCCAATTAATTGTAATTGTGTTCGCTTCACACATGGCTGGACTTGATTCAATTGCCCCTAACAACGCAGCACGGAACGCGAGTTGGTTCGAGTTCGTGGAACGCATGTTGTCCATACAGTATCCAGTGCAGTTGACCGCGCAATCCAACGCGGAGCTGGTGTTGCCGGCGAACACCCAAGGGGAGGACAAGCTCTGCAAGGTGCCGTCCGTACCTTTATATCCCGTCACATTACAATAACAATATTGCGCCCCTTCCTGACCTGTTTCATCTGTTAAATTTGATGTTATGGTTGGGTTTGTATATGCCCAATTGTTGTTATCGCCTGCCTGTGTACTACAACGTGCCTGACCCATCAAGATTCCGTTGGTGCCGTAAACTATTGCCCATGTGTTTTTATCGGTTAAGCCATAATAACTTTGTCCATGACTTGTAGGATATTCAGAGAATGAACCACTATTGTTTATATATGCATAACCAGTGAATGTGCCTGTTCCAATATTTGGGGCGGTTACTGCTGCCTTTGGATGATATCCGTTGTCACAGCCTGTTGGTGAACAGGTATTTGTTCCATCAGAATAATCATTTCCTGTTACGCCAGTGGCGTGTAATATTGAAACATGGCCGTCGCATGTACGATAACATTGACCACTGCTTGATGCGCCCGCGTCTGACAATGTATATGCCCCACTTGTTGCAGTTGAACATGATTGCAAACCGGTATCACCAAACGCATTATTTTCGTATGTTGTTGATGCTACCCCCGGACAGAAATTGCCAGATGTACATTCGGCTGTTATTGCATCATTATTATTATCAACACCAGTTAAATAAAAACCTTCTGCGGCTGAATATGGAATTTCTGTATATTCCGCAATCGCGTTGACAGACCCTTCATATACACTGTCCATGTTGGTTGATGTTGCGGCATTGGTATATACTTTGTTTTCCTGCATAAATTCGTTATTGGCTGCGTTTGGGAACGTATCTACACGTTGTGGTTCAGCCATTGCAGGTGCTATCACACCCATTGCTATACATGACGTTAAAAAGATTTTTTGCTTCATGGTTTTCTCCTTCCTTTGTTGTTCCCATGGTTAAAACAAAAAACCGCAATTATAAAATTGGCGGTTGGAGGTTCGAAACAATTCAAATAGGAAATTGTGCCGTTTATTTTAATATATCACGGCCCTCCAACCATAATAAAGTTGGAGGCATTTTACGTCTGCTTTCACGACGCCTATTTGATACGGGTTTCGATACCCCATCGGGAAAATACTTCCCGACATTTCTATTTTAACAAAAAACCGATTCGCAGGGCAAGTGTTTTTTCACCACCTTTATTTTATATTTGCAAGAAATGGTTTTTATGCTATGATTTTCCAAACAAAGAATAGGAAAAGATATGTTAGATGTAATTATTTTAGGTTCCGGCCCTGCCGGATTGACAGCCGCAATATATTGTGGTCGTGCAAATAAATCTACGCTTGTTTTGGCGGGCGATTCATTGGGCGGTCAAACCGCAGAAATCGCAAAATTGGAAAATTATCCTGGCTGGGCGGGTTCTGGTATGGAATTGATTCAATTCATGAAAAAACAGGCAGAATCTTTTAATGCAAAGGTTGAATTTACATCTGCAACAGATATTAAATTTAATGATGATGGAACATTTACTGTTGTTTGTGATAATGGTAAAAAATTAGATACAAAATCAGTAATCTTGGCAACTGGTGCGCGCGCACGCAGACTTGAAATAGATGGCGCCCGCGAATTCTTTGGCAAAGGTGTTTCTTACTGTGCAACTTGTGATGGATTTTTCTATTCAGGCAAAGATGTTTTGGTTATGGGTGGTGGTAATTCTGCATTGAATGATGCACTGTATTTATCAGACATTGCGAAAAATGTTAAAATTGTTTATCGCAAATCTGAATTCTTCCGTGCAGAAGCTGTATTGCGCGACCGTGTCGCCGCGAAAGAAAACATTGAATGTTTATTTAACACAGACCTAAAATCTATTTCTGCAAAACCAGATTCAGATAAATTAATTGCAACAACATTAAATGATGAACAAATTGAATGTGATGGTATATTTGTTGCTATCGGTCACGAAGCAAACACAGATTATTTAACAGAATCTATTAAACGCGACGATTTGGGCCGTATTGCCCCAGATGTTTTACCAAATGGTATGTTCGTTGCGGGTGATGTAGAAAGCAATATTAAAATGCAAATTGCAACTGCGGTTGGAACGGGTTGCAGTGCCGCCATGGACGCAATTGCATATTTGAATTCAAGGAATTAAAATGGAAAAATTCAAATCTTTTGATGATTATCCAATTGTGCCTTCTAAAATTTTCAATTTAGCACAATATGATAATTATATAAAAGAAGCCATCAGACAATCTCGACAAATGGAAATAGCCGCTCTTAATTGGGCAAGAAAAAATGTTATCTATTTCCATAATGGCAGATAAAAATAAAGAAGGTATAAAATGTTAGATTTAAGATTTATTCGTGAAAACCCAGACATTGTTAAAAACGCGTGCAAGGTTAAAAATTTCCCAGATGTTGTTGATGACATTTTGGCTTTGGATATTCGCGTTCGCGAATTGAAAACAATTACACAAACAAAAACTGCTGAAAAAAACAAAATATCAAAAGAAATTCCAACAGCAACAGACAAAGCACCTTTGATTG
Source organism: uncultured Alphaproteobacteria bacterium (assembly GCA_946623825.1). Taxonomy (GTDB): domain Bacteria; phylum Pseudomonadota; class Alphaproteobacteria; order Rs-D84; family Rs-D84; genus Enterousia. The sequence continues at coordinate 121,595 of CAMORN010000002.1, read as the reverse complement.
CACAATCAAAAGCTATCAGTGAAGAAATCGCAAATGATATGGCTGAATTGGCTGAAAAAGAAGCATTGTTAAATGATTTATTACATCGCGTTCCACAAATTCCAGACGCATCTGCACCAATTGGCGAAGATGATTCTGCAAATGTAGAAGTTAAACGCGTTGGCACACCACGTGTGTTTGATTTTACCCCACGTCCACAATGGGAATTATTGGAAATGAATGGTTGGTGGGTTCCTGAAAAAATCGCAGGCATTTGCGGAACACGTGTTTATGCGTTGTGTGGTGAATTGGCGGAACTCGCTTTGGCGGTACAAACATACGTTGTACAAAATTTGATATCCAAGGGTTTCAAATATATTGAATGCCCATCTATCACAAAACCACAAACTATATTTAACGCGGGACATTTTATGGGTTCTGATTTGTCTGTTATGAATAATGATGTTTTCATGTTGGCGGACACAGATAGATGTTTGGCGGGTACTGCTGAAATCATTTTGAATTCATTACATAGTGATGAAATTTTAAATGAAAATGAATTACCAATTAAATATGCTGGTTATTCACCATGTTTCAGAAAAGAAGCCGGTGCTGCGGGTCGTGACACACGCGGTATTGTTCGTGTACATCAATTTAACAAGGTTGAACAATATGTTTTCTGTAAACCTGAACAGAGTGATGAAATGCACGAACATATTTTAAATAACCTGTGTGAATTTATGGAAGCATTTGAATTACCATATCGTGTAATTGCAAATTCAACTGGTGATATGGGATTCAACAAAGTAAAAATGAACGACGTAGAAGCATGGTTCCCATCTGAAAACGCATATCGTGAATTGGGCTCTTGTTCTTCTATTGGTCAATTCCAAGCACGCAGAACAAACACACGTTATCGTGAAAACGCAACCGGTGATGTAAAATATGTTGCAACATTAAATAATACTGCAATTGCATTGCCACGCGCATTGGTACCAATTATTGAAAACCATCAAAACCCAGATGGTTCTGTAAATATACCAAAGGCATTACAACCATATATGGGTGGCAGAACAAAAATTGGTGGAAAACATTAAAAATAAAAGAATAAAAAAATCACCCAAACGGGTGATTTTTTTTATTTAGAATTTCCAGAACGGAATATTATTTCCATTCTTTTAATTGGGCGCAACAAATAAGGTGTTTGATTTATTTCAAGAACATTACTGACGCGTCTTGATTCTTCTTTGACCATTTCTGCCGCAGCTTCTTTTTCCCAACCTTTTTTTGCATATTCATAATCTTGAATCATTTTTAAGAAATGCGAAAATCTGTGATGAAATTCTGCTGAAAAATAAGGTTCACTGATTATATTCCTTACATTGCTTGAAACAATTTCTTTTGGGCCTGGGACAATTAAATATGCAGTATCCATTGTTGATAAATTATATTCTACTGCAAATTTATGTGCACGCGCACGCCAGTCCGCCAATGTGTATTCAGGTGCAAAATACAATTTTGGTTCTTTTGCGACCTGAGACATATATGCCAATGAACGCGCAACTGCAACCTTTTCAGACAAAGACAATTTTTTCCAAACAGATGGATAATTTCTGTAAAATAATTTTGCATTTTCTTTGTATGCCATCAAACCTGATTTAATACATTTTTGAATTTCTGCATCTGTGTATTTCATTTATAAACCTTTTTTTGGTTGTTTTTTGATTATTTGCACAAATATTATAGACAAAATTATTGAAATGTCAATATTTTTAATTATAATTTGTTGAAATCTGAAAAATATAGTATAATCTATAAGAATTCGCGAAAAAAACATAAGGTTCATATATGAAAATAAGAAATATTGCTATTATTGCACACGTTGACCACGGAAAAACAACCTTGGTTGACAATATGTTGAAACAGGCTGGCACATTCCGTGAAAACGAACATGTCGAAGACCGCGTTATGGACAGCGGTGATATTGAACGTGAACGTGGAATTACTATTTCTGCAAAACCAACCTCTATCCAATGGGGCGAATACAAAATTAATATCGTAGATACACCGGGACACGCTGATTTTGGTGGCGAAGTAGAACGTATTTTGTCCATGGTTGATGGTGTTGTTTTGTTGGTGGACAGTGCCGAAGGCCCATTACCACAAACAAAATTCGTTTTGTCAAAGGCATTGAAATTAAATCTGCGTCCTATCGTTTGTATCAATAAAATTGACCGTGCCGATGCGCGTCCAGATGAAGTTTTAACAGAAACTTTTGATTTGTTTGATAAATTGGGCGCAACAGATTCACAACTTGATTTTCCTTACCTTTATGCCTGTGGAAGAGATGGTTGGGCAATTCGTGATTTGAAAGATATTGATAACCCAAACAAAGATTTAACACCTTTGTTTCAATTGATTGTCGACCATGTTCCTGCACCTGATTGCAACGGAACCAGATGCCAATTAGATGCACCTTTCACTATGCTGGCCACTACATTGGAAGCAGACCCATATGTTGGTCGTATTTTAACTGGCAAAATTGAATCAGGTACCGTCCGTGTTGGACAAACTGTGAAAGCAATCAACATGAAAGGCGAATTCATAGAAAATGCTAAAATCACAAAAATCATTGAACACCAAGGTATTCAAAAAGCATCTCTTGAATCTGCATCTGCTGGTGATATTGTTGTTATTGCTGGTTTTTCAAAAGCAACCGTGTCAGACACACTGTGCGACCCATCTGTAAACGAACCAATACCAGCAATGCCTATTGACCCACCTACCCTGACGATGACATTTTTCGTTAACACATCACCTTTGGCTGGTCAAAGTGGTAAAAAATTGACATCACGTATGATTGGTGAAAGATTATTCAAGGAAGCAGAAACAAACATTGCTTTGAAAGTTTCACAAAGTGCAAATAACGAAGCTTTCGAAGTTTCTGGTCGTGGCGAATTACAATTGGGTATTTTGATTGAAACAATGCGCCGCGAAGGATTCGAATTATCTGTATCCCGTCCACGCGTTGTTATGCAAACAAATGAAAACGGTGAAAAATTAGAACCAATCGAAGAAGTTGTTATCGATGTTGATGACGAATTCAGCGGTGTTGTTATTGAAAAAATGACAAAAAGAAAAGCAACTATTACCGAAATGAAACCATCTGGTATTGGAAAAACACGCATTGTATTTTCTGCACCATCACGTGGTTTGATTGGTTATTTATCCGAATTCAGAACAGACACACGTGGCACTGGTATTATGAACCGCGTATTTGATAAATACGATTTATATTGCGGTCCAATTACTCAATACAGACCGGGCGTATTGGTATCCATGGAAGCAGGCAGCACAACGACATATGCCCTGCACAACTTGGAACCACGCGGTGTATTGTTTGTCGGCCCACAAACAGAAGTTTACAGCGGTATGATTGTTGGTGAACACAGCAAAGAAAACGATATTGAAGTGAACCCAGTTCGTGGAAAACAATTAACCAATGTTCGTTCTGTTACAGCAGATGAAAAATTGTTCCTTGCTCCACCAAGAAAGATGTCATTGGAAGAAGCCTTGTCTTATATCCAAGACGACGAATTGGTAGAAGTAACCCCAGCAACAATTCGTTTGCGTAAAAAAGAATTGGACAGTGGCAAACGCAAAAAAGCATATCGTTTTGCTGAAACCGATTAAAAAAAAACCGCCAAACGGCGGTTTTTTATTATTTTAAAAACGCACCATTATCACGCGAAATCATTTTGTTTTTATAAATTTCTTTCTTTTCATTATTCAAATTTTTTATCAAAGAATAATAAACAGAAATCTTTTCTTTATTGAAAGAAATCAATGATAAAATAAACCTTTGAATTAAACGCATGTACCATTTAACAAGAATCTTTCTATCATCAACATTATTTGGATTAGATAATTCATAAACAATATATCGCCATGTGCTTTTTATTGTTGCGAAATGTGATTTTTTTGCGGACGATTCACCCCTGTAATGAAACGCTTTTATTTTTGGTGCAACACCAATTTTTCCACCATGAAAATAAATTCGTTGTGCATAGTTAGAATCTTCACTGTAATGTAAAAAACTTGGGTTAAAAACACCGACAGTTTCTATACACTTTCTTGATAACATCCATAATGCAGCATTTGTAAATTCTATATCGTACGCATCTTGTTTTAATTTTTTAACAGTATTTATTAATTTATTATTTGATAAATATTTTTCAAAATTTTTATCTAGTTTTTCTTTTGTATTATATTGCGATGGGGACAAACAATAATATTGTGGATTTTCATCTTGGATTTCACACAATTTATTCAAAGAATTTATACTGATTTCTGCATCTTGGTTTAATAAAAAAACATGTTCAAAATTTTGTTTTAACGCCCATATCATACCAATATTATTAGCACGCCCAAAACCCAAATTTTCACCAGTTTCAAATAATTTAACAAATTTGTATTTATTTTTAATAATTTTAACAGTGTTATCGCTTGACATATTATCCACAACAACAACCGCCATATCTTTCGGTAATTTTACAAAAGGCCCCAAACACACATCCAGCCATTTTTCTGCATTATAAGTAACAATAACAACACAACACTTTTTCATTTTAACCCACTTTTTACTATACAAATGGTATTATAATTTTGTTATAATGTAAACACAAGTAATAAAGGGTTCTTTTTATGGCATTACCAACAATTTCAAAACAAAAATATAAACTTATAAAAATCCTGACTAATCTTATACCTTTTAAAATATATAGAAAGGCTGCACGTGGTATTTTAACATTGGGAATAAAAAGATATAAAAATGTTATAAAAACAGATAAAACGCATAAATTCCCATATGACCTCGCCATAACAGCAATCATGAAAAACGAAGGTTTATATATCAAAGAATGGCTTGATTATCATATATTGGTTGGTGTTGAAAAATTTTATTTATATGACAATGAATCAACCGATAACACAGCGGAAATCTTAAAACCATATATTGAACGCGGAATTGTTGAATATACATATTGGCCGGGTAAAATTCAACAAATGAATACATACCGCGATTCAATCGGAAAACACGCAAATGATACGCGTTGGATGGCGATAATAGATTTAGACGAATTTATTGTTCCGGTCCAAAACAAAACAATTCCAGAATACTTGAAAACATTACCGTCTAATTTTGCAGAATTGGTTATAGGTTGGATTATATACGGTTCTGGCGGACACAAAACAAAACCTGACGGGTTAATAATGGAAAATTATAAATATCACGCAGATAAAAGCTGGGGAATTAAATCAATTGTGAACCCACGTTTGGTTTTTAATACAAAAAATCCACATACACACGAAATCGCAGGTTTCATCATTGATGAAAACGGCAAAAAAATGGGTCGAATAATCCAGACAGAAAACAGAAACATCACAACAAACAAAATCCGTGTGAATCATTATGTAACAAAATCTTTTGAAGAATATAGTATCAGAACAAAACGTGGCAGCGCCGCACAAAAAAACAGTCCACGTCCACTTGAAAAATTTAACATGTATGACAGAAACGAAGTTTATGATGATATAATGGATAAATACATTGAACAATTAAAGAAATAAAAACATTCATATTTATTTGTTATATGTTTTTAATTTTTCTTCATATTCTTTGAATTCTTTCTTCATATCTATATCAGAATCAGAATAATCAAATTTGAAATCTTTAAAAAATTGTTTCATATATTCATTTACACCTATTATTTGTGGCACTGGTGTATAATGTTCTGTTTGTTCTTTTTCTACACTTCCCGCAATGATTATTGTATCCAAGTGTTTAGCACTATCTATTTGATATTGTGCCAATATATTATCTGCATATTTTGAATTTCTTTTTATTTGTATAACAGTTCCACCAGATTTCATAAACAAAGCCAAATGTAATGCGGTTCCGGCACAACCTGCTAGAACCTTACAATTAGCAACCAAAGCAATTTGATCTGACAATTGTAATTTTTCAGGGGAAACTATTTTGAAACCATTTTTTGCAAAAATTTTTTCAACAACATTTTCACCAAAAGTTTTTCTTTCTCCTAAAGCTGTTCTGGTAAGATATATCTTATCAAAAGTTTTATCTATTTTAATATTCGCACTTGTTGCATCGGCCCATTTTCCCCACAAATCAGAAACAAACAAACGCTCATTAGAAACTTCTGGAACATATACTTTTCTAAATCGCACAGGTTTATTTATTATGATTATATCTTCTTTACTCACACCAAGAAGTTGCATACATGTATAAACATATTCTGGCACATTTCCTTTACAAGATTTTCTATCCAAAAAAACATATTTTATGTTTTTTATTTTATCTTTATATTCTTTTACAGCCCACAATCTGTTTGTGTGTTGCCAAAGAAAATGTCCAAATGCTTTATGAATACTTCCCAGATACAAAACATCATAATCCATATATTTAATATTTCCGAAAAATTCGAATAGCCAATGCCATGTATTATTATGCGCATCAGTTTTATTTACATAAAAACCATTTTTTGTGTAAACACCCCTAGAATGTCTTCCTTTACTTATAACGACACCCTTTTCAATACATGCTACTTTACCATCTATATTTTTTATCTTGTTTTTTGATATGATATTTTCGGCATATTTTTTATAACTAGAATCAGAATAAAAATTCATTACGACACTCATTTTATATCCATGTAATTTTTTATAACAACCAATCTGGTTTTTCCTTTGCAACCCCATGATACACACGGACAGTTTTTATTCAAATCTATCAGGAACCTTTGTTAAAACTAATGGAATAAAACCGAACAAATAATATTTTACTTTTGTTTGTCTAATTTTTACCGTCATTATTTTTATAAAATTAAACAACAAAACATCTTTTTTAATCAGATTGGATTCATGATCAATTTTATTTCTGAAATACGCATAAAAAGGTGTCATATAAGCATATTTCCACCATAAATCCCCCAATAAATTTTCACGATTTTTCCATGGTTGACGTAAAATATAGTGAACAATTGCAGGGTTCTTGACAGCTTCTTCATAATCTTCCCTAGTATAAGTTCCCTGCTTTATAGGTTCTTCAAAACGGCCCCCAGGCCCAGGCATATAATTATATCTCATTGGCAAATACAGAATTTTACCATCACATGTTTTATTTAATATATCTTGATCAAAATATTTAAAAATGCCCGTACTGGCTAAATCTACCCATGTATCATAAAGATTTGCTTTTCTTAATTCTTTTATATTCATCAATAAAATACCAGCATTAATATATAAACCATTCTTTGGCCATTCACGTCCTTGTTCTGCATCTGGAACACCTGCTATTAAATTTTTTCCCATATCAATATTATAAAAACTTAACAAATTATCACTAAACGTAACATCACAGTCGGAATAAATTATTTTTTCTACATTTTTTGGCAATAATTTTAAAAGCATAAACCTGAAAAATGTTCCTATCGTGTATGGACCCGCACCAGATTTATCAAAATCATGATTTGCATTCAAAAATATTATTTTTGAATTTTTATCCATTTTTTTTACCATAACTTTCAACTCATCGCGTTTTGATTGCGACAAATCTGATGGAACAACACAATAAATATCATACCCACATTTATTCATCGTATGATACAACAATGAAGTAATCGCAACCCCCGCTAACATCCACATATTTTCATCAAAACAAAACGCTATATTTATTTTTTTCAAAGACATTTCTTTTCCTTTTTTAATATGAACCAAAATAAGTTCTTACTTTTTGACGTAATTTTCTGTCTGGAACAAATATAGATATAGCACGACAAAAACCAATTAAAATTGGCGACATAAAATTATTTGGTGCCTTTCTATCAGTTTGACCACGCAACCAACGTGCCCCGCCATACTTTGGGTGTTCTTTGTGTCGTGAAATAATTTTTACCATCGCTTTTGCACCAGGTTTAAGATATTTCAATTTTCCTTCTGGGAATCCATATGCACGACCTGCCAATAAATATTCACGGTCAGCAACATAAGCATTCAAGTGTGATTCATCATCAACAATAGCTTCAATACCTCTATCTAAATCAGTCTGAACATTTTTAGCTAAAACTCGACACATTTCCAAGAAACCGTCACTGGTTCCACCATTAAAAGCGCCGCACACATAATGTTTTCCGTGTCCATATGGTATATAAGCCGTAGATTCTTTTCTTCTTTCGTATGGAAAAGCATCTATTTTATCTGCATCGACATCACCATTATGCCCCGGATGAATACCCGCAACAATTCCAGATGTATGCCAATATTGTGGCGCAATTTCCGCCAAATCAACATTGTTTATAAACTCCATATTTGCATTAAAGAAATAAATATAATCATATTTTCTCAGTTCTTTTTCACGCTGCAAAAACATTTCAAAACGCAACACGGTATCATAAGGCCATCCTTTTTTAACAGCAGGTATAACCGTCACATTTTTATTTTTTGAATAATCAAAACTTTCATTATCCGTCCAAACGAAATAATGCTTTTCACAATTTAATAAATTTTTTTCACAAGATTTATAAAAATCTTTCCAAAAACATATATATCTGCCCAATGCTATATATAAAATCGCAACTGTTGGTTTACGCATTACACTGTCCTTTTTTATAAGAAAACAAATATATATTTGCTATTTATATTTATTTTACATAGAACCCAGCAAAAAATCAAGCACACTAATAAAAGCTTTTATCTTTGTTGCAAATGCAATATAAAGTTTGTATAGTTAACACAAGGATAAAAAATTATGGAACACCCCAAACGGTTATTCTTGTTCGCAGGATACAGCAAAAACGAATCTGTTGATGATTCTTTGATTTTCTGTGTGTCAGAATTATCAAAATATGGTGATGTTATTGTCTGTATGGATAATGACTTGAAAGCACGGGAATTAACACCACTTAAAAAATACACAATTCATACAATTGCAAAAAAACACGGTGAATACGATTTTGGTTCTTATAAACGCGCATATGAATATGCAGACAAACATAAATTATTATCAAAATACGATTATGTGTATTTGGTAAATGATTCTGTATTCGGACCATTATTTGATATATCAAACACATTAAAAGAAATAGAATCTATTGATACAGATGCCGCATCAATTGTTATTTCAAAACACAAAACACATTCATTTATGGAATCTTGGTTTGTCAGATTAAATAAAAAAATTGCTAAATCTTCTTGGTTTAAAAAATTCATTATGTCCGTAAAACAAGAAGACGCAAAATCTACGATAACTGTAAAATATGAACATGGTTTATCCAATGTTATAAAAAACAATAATTATTCATGGTCTGGAATTTATGGTTTTCATGGACGCTTTACCTATAACAACCCAAAATATTTATTTAATCACGGTTGCCCTTTCGTTAAAAAAGCCTGCTTTACACGACATAATGGCTCTTGTGGAAATCAGATTAAATATATTTTGAATCATTGTCAGATGCGTGTTCAATTACCAATTATGACAACTGCAAATAAATTATATGGCAACAATTATATGAATTGGTTTTTAACATATAATCCAATAAAAATAATAACTAGAAAAATAAAATACGCTTTACAAAAAATAACAAATGGTGGAATATGAAAAATAATAAAAGAATTGCTGCAATAACAATGGCGCGTGATGATGAATTTTTCTTGTCGCGTTGGATTGCATATTATGGCAAACAATTCGGAACTGAAAATTTATATGTTTTATTAGATGGCACCGATCAAAATATTCCTGAAAACATCGGAAATGCACATATAACCAAATTACCACACGAAGATATGTCCCGTGTCGCCGGTGATAAATACAGAATTAAAAAATTGTCTGATTTAGCAAACGAATTATTAAAAAAATATGACATAGTTATTGGCTGTGATGTTGATGAATTTTTAATCGTTGACCCTAAAATCCACACAACATTATCAAAATATTTATCAAATAAAAAAATAAATACTACATTATCCGGATTGGGTTTAGATGTCGGCCAACATTTATATTGTGAAGCAATACTGGATAAACACGCACCCTTCTTGGAACAGCGGGAATATGCCCTGTTATCCACAAGATACACAAAACCAGTTGTTATAAATCGTGCAATTTCATGGGGTTCTGGATTTCACAGTATAAAAAATCACAATTTCCATATAGATAAAAATTTATATTTATTGCATTTTGGTTCTGTGGATATGGATATGTTGGAACAAAAGGCTAAACACCGTGGTGCTGATTGGTTAAAACATTTGAAAAGACGCGGAAACGGCACCATAAATGCAATCACCAGAAAAAAAGCACATGGTGAAAAATGGTTAAAAATTGCACGCATATTACAAACATATTTTCGTCCAATTTATTCATGGCGAAAACCTGCAATGTGCGGATTAAAAATCGTTGTAAAAATACCAACCAGATTCAAAAAAACAGGGATATAAAAATATCCCCGTTTTTTTTATTTTCCAATAAATTTATAAATTAATTTTTTATATTTATTTGATATTTTATCCGTTGGTTTATCAAACACGCCCAGAGAATCTAAATCCATCAGAAAACTTTTTACATATTTTATATCTTCATCTTCTTGAACAAATTTTAATTTTCTGGCTATCTGATATATTATAACCGGCCACATAAAATTTTTCTGCCAAACAGACATCTCTTCATCAGTTGCGCTGTCCATATACAAAACAAAAGTTTCTTTTAAACCAATCATCCAATTACGCATTTTTTTAACTTCTTTTGAAGCCATATCTATCGAATTTAAATTTGGATAATAATAATAAAATGGTAATTTGGTTATAGTGACACTTGGTTTTCTTAACATTAATTTTGACCACCAAGGAAAATCTTCAAATAATATTCCCTTGATAAAATCTACATCTTTTACAAAATCTGTTTTTAATAAATGACGCCATACATAACAATGCTTTACAGCCCACTTTATTTTTGTATGCGAAGATTCTGTTGCGTGTTCAAAAATATTATCTGTTACAAAATATTTAACTTTATTTATATCATAATGTTTTTTTATTCCGCATGGCATAACATCATCTGTATTCATTTTTAATTTATGCCTTATCAATAATTGTGGGCGATAAAATTTATCTTTATACCAAGAAACAATATCGGTATTGTTTTTTTGAGCCAACCCATACGCAATTTCCATGGTTTGTGGATGAATAAAATCATCACTATCTAAAAACATAACATATGGTGTTTTTACATATTTCATACCATAATTTCGTGCATCGGATAATCCACCATTTTCCTTGTGTACAACGATAAATCTTTTATCATTTTTTGCATATTCTTCTGCAATATCGCCAGATTTATCCGGTGTTCCATCATCAACACAAATCGCAACCCAATCTTGGAAAGTTTGATTTTTAACGCTGTCCAGACATCTTTTCAGATATTTTTCAACATTATACATAGGAATTATTATAGATATTTTTGCTTTCATTGTTTTCCCCTACATTTTATTTATCATGACATCTGCAAACGAACCAGAAATCGGATTTTCAGAACCACGATAAGTTACTTTTTGGAAAAAAGAATCTTTTGTAATTTCATCAAATAATTTTTTATCAAAAGGTTTATCTTTATAACCCCACCATAATGCGTGTGTTGGGTCTTGGTCAACATGTGGCATTTTTGCAAAATATTTTTTTGCTCTTTCATCATTCATAACCAATGTCTTGAATAATAATTGGTGCATAAAATAATCAAAGTTATGATTTTCATGCATCCAATAATCAAGAATCATCGCACGCCAAGCGTCCAATAAAAAAGCACCCTTTCTCGCACGAATAAAACAATTCTGCATAAAAGAATAAGGACTGCCTACATTTTGTCCAGCCAGATAAACAAAGAAATCTTCTTTTATAATCCAATCTTGAATCGGAGATGTCACAAATCCGGTTGCATCAAGCCAAATACCACCATGTTCATAAAGCAATTCCACACGACAAATATCCGCAAAATGCGCATGCGCTATTTTACCAGCTTTATATTTATCAATAATTTCTTGTGGCAAGGTTATATAATCAAAAATTGTATTTTCATCTAATACGATTAATTCCTGTTTACAATGACGACGAACACTTCTGAAACAAGCCTTGACCAACGCAGGTGCTTTTTCTTCACCCTGTAACCAAATTGTCCAGATTTTTTCGTTTTTATCATCTTTAACAACGCTTCTTTCTGGAATTGATGCAACAGCAGGCAAATATCTTTTAAAATATTCAGGTATTACACGCGAAATAACATCGCTTCTTATTTTTCTGCGTTTGATTCTTGAACGCCACGGCCAATTAAAAATATGCCCTAACAAGATAACTTTTGTCATCGCAAAAATACGTCTTATATTCATTTGTTTTTCCTGTTGTTACAAAAGTGAATTCGGGCGGCAAAAATCTGCCGCCCATTATTTTTTATTCTTCAACAACACCTTCATCATCTTCATCAGATGGACCTGTTGTCATTTCTTCAGCAATACCACTTGCCTTTGCCATGATTTTATCAAGCAATTCTTTCTGAGCGTCTTCATGGTCTTTCAACCATTGACGTGCGTTTGCTTCACCCTGACCTATTCTTTCATTGTTATAAGAATAGAAAGAACCAGCCTTTTCAATCAAATTATATTTGACACCCATATCCAAGATTTCACTGATTCTTGAAATACCTTCGCCATACATAATCTTGAAATCAACAGTTCTGAAAGGTGGCGCAACTTTGTTTTTAACAATTTTAACGCGTGTTTCATTACCGATAACATTTTCTTTATCTTTGATTGCACCGGTTCTGCGAATATCCAAACGAACAGACGCATAGAATTTTAACGCATTACCACCAGATGTTGTTTCTGGACTGCCAAACATAACACCAATTTTCATACGAATCTGGTTAATAAAGATAAGCAATGTATTGCTGCGTGATACAGAACCAGCCAATTTTTTCAAAGATTGAGACATCAATCTTGCAGTTGTTCCCATATATGTATCACCAATATTACCTTCTAATTCAGCCTTTGGTACCAATGCCGCCACAGAATCAACAACAACAACATCAACAGCACCAGATTTAATCAATGTATCTGCGATTTCCAATGCCTGTTCACCAGAATCAGGTTGTGAAATAATCAAATTAGAAACATCTACACCCAATTTTTTAGCATAACTTGGGTCCAATGCATTTTCAGCATCAATATATGCACATGTGCCACCTTTCTTTTGAGATTCAGCAACAGCGTGCAACGCCAATGTTGTTTTACCAGAAGATTCTGGACCATAAATTTCAACAATTCTTCCCTTTGGATAACCACCGATACCCAATGCGATATCAAGTCCCAGAGAACCAGATGAAATAGCTTCTATATTTTGTTGTGAACCATCACCCATTTTCATGATGGCTTCTTTACCAAATTGTTTTTGGATTTGTGCCAGTGCTGATTCCAATGCAGGATTTTTTGCAGCAACTGTTTCTTTTATTGCTTCTTTCTTAGCCATTTTTTCCCCTTATTTTTATACTGAAATCATACTAAGAAAATTGATACAACGCAAGGTGTATTTCAACTACTTTTTTGACCACAAAACAATTGTTGACAATACCGCCATAACAAAGGTTATCAGCCACACTGCCGATGTAGAATCAAACAAAGTTATACAAATTGTTCCAAATATTGGTGCAACAACACTTGGAAAATTCACACTGGTTCTGAAAAAGCCATAATATTTTGATTGTTCTTTCTTTGGCATAGCATTGAAAAACAATAAATCATGGCTTGTTTCCATCAACGCACCAGATATTTGCCACAATACAAATATAGATAACAATCCATATCCAGATGCAAATGTTGCAATCAAAGAAAACACCGCAAATGAAACAAAACCAACCGTTAACCAAAACCGTGCACCATATTTTTTTATATATGGCCCAATAAATAATTCTGAAATAACATAAGGCAATATCCCCAGCGACAAAATAATACCCAATGTTTCATTTGTAAAACCATTTTCTATAACAATAATTGGAACATACAACAATCGCATTGAACGCAACGCAAAAAAACCAAAATTCACAACATATGCTCGCAACATACCCCTTTTCTTAAAAAACGATACCGAACTTATTCTTAATGCACGCATTGTTTTTCTGAAATTAACGCGTTTAACAACTTTGTCTTGTTGAACAATTCCAAAATGTTTAAAAAACAACAAACCCGATAAATAAATTAAACCAGCTGCAAAAAATGGCATTCTGTAATCACCATAAAACAACCCAACAATCCACATTGCAAACATTGGCGCAATAATAGAACCTATGTTCGCCCACAAATGTAATCGCGCATTTAATTTTTCCATACCAATACCCTTGGAAAATTCAGATATAAATAACGGCAATAAAATTCCATTTATGGTCAATGCAATATTCACAAGGTAATCTAAAACAATAAAAGTTGTTGGTTTAACAGAAAAACTCATCATCACATAACCCAAACCCAATGTGGACATTGTGATATACAACAGTTTTGATTTTGTAAAAAAATGAAAAATTTCCGATGAAAATATCCCGACTATAACCGCAAACATCGCATAAACTGCCGCATAAACGCCAACCGCAGCAGAAGCCATTTCTTCATTTAAAAATTCTTTAAATATCCCCAACAAAACCAACGAATAAACAGCATTGACAACAGAGCCTGCAAACCCTGTAAACAACCCAAGATTTGCAAACGAATACCCTGTTACATTTTTGTTTATAGAAAGATATTTTTCTGCTCTCATATTTTCCCTATGTTATCAATATAACACAAATTTATTTTTTATAAACTGTATTTTTTCTTATCTATATCTCGAAGTGTTTGCATGCGTCAAAGCAATCGCAATCGCATCACTTTCGTCATTTGTTTTTGGTTTTGCAGCAGGCAACAATATAGACAACATTTTGTAAATTTGTTCTTTGTCTGCATGTCCCATAGAAGTCAGCGCTTTTTTAACCTTGTTTGGTTCATATTCAAACACAGGTATATTTTTTACAGCGATCGCAGTAATTGCGGCCGCACGCGCCTGACCCAACAACAATGTTGTTTTTGCGTTTTTATTAACAAAAATAACTTCTATTCCGCATTCGTTTGGTTGGAATTTTTCAATCAATTCAGTTAAGTTATTAAATATAAAAGCCAACCTTTCTGGAAAAGGTATCTTTGTTGGTGGCAATATAACACCACTATCTACATAGGTACGATTTGAACCCGCAACATCTATGATTGCCCAACCTGTATGCAAAAGTCCCGGATCTACACCTAAAATTCGTTTCATGTTATTTCCTGATTGTTATTTTTTCAACACTATTGGAACCATAATAATTATTTATTGCAACTGTGATTTCATCGATTTTATAAGATAATTCCAGCGCAAAAGCCGGTGATATCGGACGCAACACAATATTAAATTTTTTATTACGAGTCATTTTTACCGCAACAACATTTGATATATTTGCAATTTCATTTCCGACAATACCGCGCCAATTATTTACCAAATCAGCATCACTTACACGGCCACCAAAAACAGCCATTAATGAACCAAACGCAGAACCTAATGTTTGCGGTCTTGTAAAACGCTTTTCAATTTTTTGTTGTTTATCTTGGTTTGACATAAGTGTACTCTTTAGGCATTAAAACAAACATTTTTCCAGTTGCGTGTTGACCATGCGCTAATTCGAAAGCTTCGTCCCCTACACCAAAAAAGATATCGGCACGAATCCAACCTTTGATTGCTCCGCCTGTATCTTGAGCAATCATCAAACGATTAAATGCACGACCATCAGACAAAGATGTATTTATATACACCGGCAATCCCAATGTATAGATAGAATCATCAACTGCGATTGTTCTGATTTTTGAAATTTTTACGCCCATTTTTCCGATAACATCAAAACTGTCTGCGGCGCGATAATAAACATAACGCGGATTATTATCAACCAATTCTTGAGCCAATGCACGATGTTCTTTTAAATATGCACGCACTGCCTTCATTGTATAGCCACCTTCTGGACGAATGCCGCGTTTTTTCAATTGACCACCAATACCATTAAATGGCAAATCATTGGTAGACGCAACATTAACCTTTACTTTGCTGCCGTCTTCCAATATCAATGTTGCAGACCCCATATCTTGTAAATCAATTGGGTCTATCCAATAAATTACACGACCAATACGGTTTTTAACTAAAATTTTACTGTCTACGCCCTTGTATTTACGACCATCTGTTGGTGTATCCATAATTGGCACACTGCATTTTGCTGTTTGTGTACGACAGGCATGAACAACTGGTGAATAATATCCAGTAAATTTGCCACCTTTGTCTGAACCAGATTCATTATAAACCTGATATGGTTGGAAATGAGATTCAAACCACGCACGAACAGTTTTAACATCTGCAGATGCACTTGGCAGCATATTGCATTTTTCACGCAATAATTCTGGATCTGGAATAACAGATCCCTGATATTGAATTTTTGCACGACAGGTATTACGGAACGCCTGTAAAGCATATCTTACATCATCATCACGCCACCCCGGCAACGCAGAATAAGAAACAGCAACCAAATTAGACGGTGTTTTGGAATTATTTCCGACATGTGTCGGTGTCGATAAATCACACCCCGCAATCAAAGCACCCATACCCATAACAAAAGCCAATTGTGTTATTTTATTCAATACAAACATTTTAATTATCCCCCCACTTGTAAAAATCATTTCTTAGTGTTATATTATCATAAAACCGAGGATAAAAAAAGGAGCAATCGTATGCCAAAGTTTAATATTATATCTCAATTTATGAAAGATATATCTTTTGAAAGCCCAAATGTGCCAGAATTATTCTTTAAACAAGATAATGGTCAGGCTAAAATTGAAATCAACATTGATATCAACATCAAGGGTTCTGAAAACAATTTATATATGGTAGATTTGATTACCAAGGTTCATTCTAAATTAGAAGCAGACAATAAAACAATCTTTTTAATTGAATCAACATATACCGGAATGGTTCAATATGAAGAAAAAGACGAAGATGCTAAAAAGAAAACTTTGTTGATTGATGTTCCAACATTGTTATTCCCAACAGTTCGTTCTTTGGTAACAAGATTAACATCAGAATCTGGTTTTCCAACATTTGTAATGCAACCAGTTGATTTTGCAGCTTTGTATGAACAAAGACAAAATGCATTAAAACAAAACGCAGAAAACAAACCTGCAAACGAATAAAAAAATAAAAACAAAAAAACACCGGCAATTTGCCGGTGTTTTTATTTCTTTAATAATAATTATGCAGCCGCTGTAAACACCTTTTGCACATCATCATTTGCGTCCAAAGCATCAACCAATCTTTCGATTTTTGCATATGCTTCGTCATCTAAATCAACAGGCATATTTGGAACCCATGTAATTTCTGCATTTTCAGGTTCACCCAATTTATCAGCCAAAGCCTTTTGAATATTCATGAAATTGTCAGGCTTAGTTGTGATGATAAAGCCTTCTTCACTGGATTCAAGGTTATCTGCATCAACTTCCATAACCAATTCCATCATTTCATCTTCTGTTTTACCAATGGACGCAGGATACATAATTTGACCAACATGTGAAAACATGAATACTACGGAACCTTCTTCACCCATATTACCGCCATTTTTAGCAAATATATTACGGATTTCTGGAACAGTTCTGCGTGGATTATCTGTCAAAGCTTCTACAATAACAGGTACTGCATTTGGGCCATAACCTTCATATCTTACAGCTACGAAATTATCTGTGTTTGCGCCCGACGCTTTTTCAATAGCGCGTTTAATGTTATCATTAGGCATAGATGCTTTACGAGCCTGTAAAATTGCCAAACGCAATCTTGGGTTATTATCAGGATTTTTATCACCCAATTTTGCAGCCATTGTGATTTCACGTGCCAATTTTGTAAACAAACCGCTACGTGCTGCATCAACTAATCCTTTCTTGTGTTGGATGTTGTGCCATTTACTGTGTCCAGACATATTTGACCTTTTGATTTAATTAGATTAAAATTACAAAAAAAGGATAACAAATGATTGGAAAATTGCAAGGTATAATTGATTATATTGGCGACGGATTCGTTATTTTAATGGTAAACGGGGTCGGATACAAGGTTTATAGCCCTGAAATTTTATCCATAAAAAGCAATGTTTCATTATGGATTGAAACAATTGTTCGCGAAGATTCTATCCGTTTATTCGGGTTTTCAAGCCTTGCTGGTCAGGCTTTATTCAACCAATTGACCAGTGTTTCTGGCGTTGGACCAAAGGTTGCATTGGCAATTATGTCTACAATTAAAACAGATACATTGATGTCTGCCATCGCAACTGGTGATGCAAAAACAATTGCAACAACCCCAGGCGTCGGCAAAAAAGTAGCCGAAAAAATCATTGTTGAATTGAAAAACAAAATGGGTGGTGGCACATTTGATTTTTCTGTTGCCGACAATGGCGTATTGCCAGATTTGTTATCTGCACTTGAATCATTAGGATATCGCCGTATGGATATTATAGAAATGGCGCAACATCTGGTTTCACAAAATCCAGATATGGATGTTGCAAAATTGGTTCCAATGGCTTTAAAAGAAATAAGTGGTAATAAATAAAATGAATAATGAAACTATATTTGCACTGTCCAGTGCGCACGGAAAATCTGGTGTAGCTGTTATTCGTATCAGCGGTAATGAATTGACCGAATTATTTCATAAAATTATAAATAAAACGGAACACACACCACGACACGCATATTACACAAATTTCCGAGATGATAATGGTGATTTAATTGACCAATGTATCGCTGTATTTTTTAATGCACCCTATTCTTTCACAGGCGAAGATGTTATTGAAATTTATTCACACGGTTCACCGGCTGTAATAAATAAAATATTTGATTATCTGCGCCAACATGGTTGCAGAATCGCAAATCGCGGTGAATTTTCAAAACGCGCATTTTACAACAATAAAATGGATTTAACAGATGTCGACGGATTGATTGCATTGCTTGATGCACAAACAGACAAACAAAGACAATCTGCGTTAAAATCTTTAACCGGTCAAGATTCTAAAATATATAATGAATACCGTAATCAAATGATTGAAATATCTGCCTACTCTGCGGCTATTCTTGATTACGACGAAGATGATTTGCCAAAAAATATAACCGATAAAATATTAAATAAAACAAAAGATTTATTATCAGAACTGCAATCAACAATATCTTCATGGCGTGGCTCTCGCGCGTTGCGTAATGGTTTTAATATTGTTTTGATTGGCGAAACAAATGTTGGTAAATCTTCTATCTTTAATAAATTGGTTGGTTATAATCGTGCAATTGTTTCTGATATCGCCGGCACAACAAGAGATGTTGTTTCAACACAAATTGACATGGACGGATATCTGGTAAATATATCTGATACCGCAGGCATTCGTGAAACAAATGACGAAATAGAAAAAATCGGTATAGAACGCACACAGGCAGAAACACAAAACGCTGATTTAATAATTCATGTTTATAACGAAATACCAGACACAATAAATAAAAACGAAATAACTGTTATAAATAAATCTGATTTATTGAAAGATAAAAATAATACAGATGTTATTTATACATCTGCCAAGACTGGTGATGGTTTTGATGAATTGTTAAAAATAATCAAAACAAAAATGTTTGATTTAATGTCTGGCAGTGAATCTCATGTTGCATTAAATGAAAGAACTTATGAATATTTATCCATTGCGATAGATGAATTAAATAATGCGATAAATTTATATGACGGCAATTACGATATTTTTGCAGAACATGTCAGACGCGGTGCAGACGCAATTGGAAAAATATTGGGTGTTATAACAACCGAAGAAATTGCAGACGCAACATTTTCACAACTTTGTTTAGGCAAATAAAAAAACACCGGCATTTGCCGGTATTTTTTTATTCGTGTCTGTCTGGGTATTTTCCGTCTATCAGATTTTTACGAACAAGATGATGTTTTACCTTTTGAGTACTTGTCATTGGCAAATCTTCTGTTGTCATCGCAAAATGGGTTACCCATTTATAAGAAGCAACCTGTTTGTTTTTTTCTGCAATTTCTTTTGCCAATTGTTCCATTGTCATATCTGGTTCAACCTGAAATACACCATATGAAACTGTTTTATCACCAACCTTGTGTTCAAAAACAGCAACATTTTTTACACCTTCTATTTCTATGAATAAACCTTCCAATTCATCAGGATAAACATTTTTACCGCTGTCCAAAACAATCACTTGTTTTTTACGACCAGCAAAATGTAATTCACCGTTTTTATCCATATACATCATATCGCCAGTATTAAACCAACCATCTTGGTCAAATACTGTTGAATTAACTTCTGGATTATTCAGATAGCCACCAAATACCTGATGTCCACGCAACCACAATACGCCAACACCATTTTCATCTTTATCACGAATTTCGCATTCATTATTAGATGTTGGTGCACCAACCGAATAAGCCAATCTTTTATTTGTTGGTTTTGAAATACAGATTGGTCCAACAGTTTCTGTTAAACCATACCCTTGAATGAAAGCCAATCCCAAAGATTCATAAAACTTTTCAACCTCTGGTTTTGTAGCAGCGCCACCAGCAATCAACAATTTTACACGGCCACCAAATATATCAAGCACAGGTTCTTGAACCTTTCTTACAAAGAAATCAAGTCCCATATCTTTCAATGTTTTTTGGTTATTCAAAATAAATGATGCGACACGCCATTTCTTTTGAGCCTTCATTCCATCAATAATTTTATTACGGAACAATTCCCACAAACGTGGAACGGCTGGAATAACATGTGGTCTGAATTTTTTGAAATCGTCCAAGATATACTTTGGATTGATTGTTGGTTGCAACACAAGCGATGCCCCATAATGAACTGTTGCCAACACACCAATTGCAAAACCAAAGATGTGATACAGTGGCAAAAATCCATACATAACATCACCAGAATGGAAATATTCAGACATATCTTCCAAAGAATTTGCACATTCCGTCAAATTGAAGTGGGTCAAAGGAACAACCTTTGGTGTACCTGTTGAACCAGATGTAAATGACATTGTTGCAATATCTGTTGATTCAGATGGATAAGGTCTTAAATCATAATCTATACCACCATCTTTTGTTGTGATATCAAAGAATTTGAATTTGTCTGTTTTATAAAAGAAAGATTGTTCTGCACAAACAAATTTACATCCTGCAATTTCACACATTTTATCATATTCAATTGGTGTTAAATTTGTATCTAACATCAATGCGGTTGCACCCAAATACCATATTGCAAACAGGGTCAATGGAAATTGTGGCAAATTATGAGATAACACACCAATAACATCACCATGTTTAACACCCGCTTTATGCAAAGTTGATGCACGCGCACGAACCTGTTCTATGAATTGAGAATAAGTTACATTTTCACGAACCAAAAACAAATTCTCTGGCCATTGGTTCACCGCGTTTTCTAATTTTTGATACATATTCATTTTTAATATCCCTTTTTTACTATTCGTGTCTTTCAGTGTATCTGCCGTCCATTAAATATTGGCGAACGACATGGTGTTTAATTTTTTGTGTACTTGTTAATGGCAAATCTTCTGTTGTCATTGCAAAATGTGTCACCCATTTATAAGGCGCAACCTTTTTATTTTTTTCTGCAACTTCTTTTGCCAATTTTTCCATTGTCATACCATCTTCAACACTGAATACGCCGTATGAAACTGTTTTATCGTTGATTTCATGTTCAAACACAGCAACATTTTTTACCCCATCTATTTCAAGGAACAAAGCCTCTAATTCATCAGGATAAACATTTTTACCACTGTCCAAAACAATCACTTGTTTTTTACGACCAGCAAAATGCAATTCGCCATTTTTATCCATAGAAACCAAATCGCCAGTACAGAAGAATCCGTCTTTATCAAAAGATTCTTTGTTTGCTTCATCATTATTCATATAGCCACCAAAAATCTGTTTTCCACGGACCCATAACATACCGATACCATCACTATCTTTGTGACGAATATCTATTTCAACATCACCCATTGGTGCACCAAATGCATATGGAACACGTTTCTTAACAGGTTTTGAACAACAAATTGGTCCAACAGTTTCTGTCATACCATAACCCTGTGCAAACGCAAGTCCAAGTTGAGTATAGAATTTTTCAACTTCTGGTTTTGTGGCGGCGCCACCAGCAACCAAGAATCTTGCATTTTTACCAAAGATTCCACGAACCATACCCAAAACTTTATCAACAGTTTTACCCATACCAATCATACGCAACCATTTCTGGTTATTCATAATAAATGATACAAGTCCCCATTTCTTTTTAGCCTTGATTCCATCAATAATCTTTTTACGGAAAATTTCCCATACCTTTGGCACAGCCGGTATAACATGTGGATTATATTGTGCAAAATCAGACAATATCGCATTTGGATTTATTGTTGATTGCAATAATATTCCCATTCCAAAATGAAGTGGTGCCAAGAAACCAACTGCAAACCCAAACACATGATACAATGGTAAAAACGCATACATCACTTCATTATGACGCAACCATTGTCCCAAATATTCAAGATTTTCAGAACAACGAATTAAATTAGCATGTGTCAACGGCACAATCTTTGGTATTCCGGTTGAACCAGATGTGAAAGATAATGTCGCAATATCTTCTTCTTTTAATGGATAAGGTTTAAGATTTTCATCTGTTTCTTCGTCTTTTGTTGTAATATCAAAAAACTTGAAACCTTTCGCATCATAAAAGAAAGATTTTTCAGCACATACAAATTTACAACCTGCGCGTTGTGTCATGTTGTTATATTCTTCGGCTGTTAAATTTGTATCCAACAACAAAACACGCGCCCCCAGATACCATATTGCAAACAATGTTGATACAAATTCAGGTATATTATGAGATAACAAACCAACTGTATCCCCAGGTTTTACACCAAATTTATGCAAACTTGTTGCACGTGCTTTGACATATTTTGGAAATTCTTCAAAAGTTATATTTTCACGAACTAAAAATACAGTTTTTGGACTTTTTTGAACAATCTGTTCCAACAATTGATACATATTCATTATAACATCTCCCGTATCTTGCTTGTATTTTCTGGATATTTACCATCAATTAAATTTTGACGAACAACATGATGCTTGATTTTTTGCGTACTTGTCATAGGCAAATCTTCTGTTGTCATAGCAAAATGTGTCACCCATTTATAAGGCGCCAATTTACGGTTAGCCAACGCGACCTGAGCTGCAAGTTTAATGAAACTCATTCCTTTTTCTACTTGGAACACACCATAAGACACCGTTTTATCACCAACCTTGTGTTCAAACACAGCGACATTTTTTACCCCGTTTATTTCCATAAACAAGGCTTCTAATTCATCAGGATAAACATTTTTACCACTGTCCAACACAATTACTTGTTTTTTTCGACCCGCAAAATGGTATTGTTTATTTTTATCTAAATACACTAAATCACCGGTATTAAACCAACCATCTTTATCAAAAGATTCTGAATTAGCGTTTTTATTATTTAAATAACCATTAAACACATTTGGACCACGAACCCATAATGTCCCAATACCCTTTTCGTTTGCATCACGAATTGTGCATTCAGAACAACCAATTGGCACACCAAACGCAAATGGAACACGATGTTTCGCAGGACGTGAACAACAAAATGGTCCGACTGTTTCTGTCATACCATAGCCTTGAACAAATGCAATACCAAGAGATTCATAAAATTTTTCAACCTCTGGTTTTGTAGCAGCACCGCCTGCAATCATCAAACTTACACGACCACCAAATACATCACGCAATGGTTTTTGCACTTTATCCACCAATTTTTTCAAACCAATCGCACGCAAGAATTTTTGATGATTTAAAACAAAAGATACAATCCACCAAATATGTTTTGATTTTGCCTGTTCAATGATTTTATTACGGAAAACCTCCCACAATCTTGGGACAGCAGGAATACAATGTGGTTTATAAACCTTGAAATCTTCCATAATGGCTTTTGGATTAATACTTGGTTGTAATAAAATTCCCATATGAAAATACATAGGTGCTAAAATTCCACCAGCAAATCCAAATATATGATACAATGGTAAAAAACCATACATAATTTCGTTTTTATGCAACCATTTACCCATATCTGCATAACAATCAGAAGATGTTTTCAGATTTCCATGTGTCAAAGGAACAACCTTTGGATTACCGGTTGAACCAGATGTAAATGACATTGTTGCAATATCGTTTTCTGTTAATTTCGCAGGTTTTAATTTTGCATCCGCTTTGCCGTCTTTCGTTGTTATGTCAAAGAATTTAAATCCCTTGGCCTTGTAAAAGAAAGACTTTTCAGCACATACAAACTTGCACTTAACAGTTTTTGTCATATTATCATATTCAAAAGGTGTCAAATTTGTATCCAGTAACAATACAGTTGCACCCAAATACCAAATCGCAAAAAGAGTCAACGGAAATTCTGGAATATTATGCGATAACAAACCAACAACATCACCAGCCTTAACCCCCGCATCACGTAATGTTGTGGCACGTGCATGAACCATTTTCAGAAAGTTTTTAAATGTGACTTTTTCGCGTACCAAATACAAAGCATCTGGCGATTCTTTCGCCACCTGCTCTAAAAGATGATACATATTCATAATAAAAATCCTTGTTGTTTTTATATTGGACATTGGTTATTATAGTATCACAGAAAAAAGATTGCAATTATGAAAATATTAACACTGAATATAAATTCTATACGCGCCCATATCGAAAGTTTTATGGAAATTTTAAGAAATGGGGAATATGACACTATCTTGGTCCAAGAATTAAAGGTTGAAACCGCAAATTTTCCGTATAATTTATTGGACGAATACGGATACAACATAAAGGTTTTTGGTCAAAAATCTTGGAATGGGGTCGCTGTATTTTCTAAATATTCTATTGAAGATGTTACAATGGGAATGCCGGAATATACCGATATAAATTCAAGATTTCTTGAATGTGTTATTGACGGACGCGTTCGTATCATAAATGTATATATGCCAAATGGTGATAATATTGAATCACCTAAATTTCAATATAAATTGGAATGGATGAACGCATTTACAAAATATATTTCAAAACTTATTGACAGCGAAGAGCCGGTTTTAATCGGCGGCGATTATAATGTTGCAATAACCGATGCCGATATATGGAACCCAAAAAATTATATTGGTTCTTCTATTTCTGCCCCACAGGCACGTGAAATAATGCAACAATGGTTGGATATGGGCTGGATAGACGCATGGCGTAAATTGCACCCAAACGAAACAGATTACACATGGTATGGATACCGTGGCCGTGATACTGTCGGTAATAAACAGGGATTGCGTCTGGACTATTTTTTATGCAATAAATCAGCAGAAAAAATTATAAAAAATTGTGAAATAGATATTGAACCGCGTATGGCTGACAAACCAACCGACCATTGCGGACTTGCAATTACAATACAAGATTAATCTTCGCGACGCGCAAAATCATCACAATCACTAAATTTGTTGTGTTTGCCATCTTTGTTTTCATATTCATATTCAACACCGGCTTGTGAATATTTTTCAAAAGCGTCTTGAACCCTTTTTACACAAACTTCTATTAATTTTTTAGATTCGCCTTCTTCAAAAGACACAATTTGTTCCCTGTGTTTTTTCAATTGTAAAAACTGCAAAGCCGGTATTACATCTGGATTTGATTCAACTTCTTTAAAACCGTTTTTCTGTAAAATATAACCTTCCATTGGAACTTGCGGGTCATCGCCTTTCTTGAAAGCTGAATTATCTGGTATATTACCAGTTTTAATATCCATTACACCTTCTGGCCAAACAATATCGGCTTTTGCGCATATTGTTCTTTTTTTACCATCACCAAATTCAACTTCTGCGGAACCTTGGGTTTCAATCTTGGCGTTCATAATATTATCTTTAATATTGGTTGCCAACCCAGAAACATAGTTCGCAATTTCAACAAATCTTTCGTGCCAAAAACCATATAACACAGGATATTCTTTTTTAATATCTTCAACCTGTTCATCCATCAATTTGATTAAATCTTCTTCGCTTTCCCCCAGATGGTTTTCAATTATATCATGCACAATATTTCCAAAATGTCTTTGATCTGGGATTGCCCAATATTCATCTTGTGGTTTTAATTTCAAAATATGTTTCACATAGAAAGCATATGGATTATTTAACAAAGTTCTTAATTCTGTTACAAAAACATCTGAATTATCAATTTTCTTTGGAACCGCAGCATCAACAATTGGGTTATAAATAACATCGTCATGACAATCAACCAAATTTAATAAATCTGTTTTTGATTTTATATCATCCATATAAACACGAACACGTGAAATAAATCTTGATTCGAGATTCATACGACCATCAGATTGCTTTGTTCGCAACCAATAAACCTTTGGTGCGCAAGACAATGTCATAAAATCAAGTGCCATCAAAGAAACTTTTTTGTTTTGAGAAGGCATACCAATTTTTTCTGCAGCAGATTTTGGTATCCAAAAACTTTGATACCCCAACGCAGGAAACATATCTTCATTAAGTCCTGTTAAAATAACAACATCAGCGGTTTGCATACGTGCTTCTATTGTTCCCAACACAGATATTCTGCAATTTTTTGGACATGGATATCTGACGGAAACTGTTTGGATTGCATCTTCCAGAAATGCACGTATATCATACACAGTTAAATAAATTCCAACATCTGATAAATCTTTATAAAAACCTTTCAAAATATCAGACATATTTTTAATACTATGCCAGATTGGAAAATCATCTTTGCTTTCACAAGAAATATTTGGTCTGATTTCATAATCTTTGAAACCTTTGTCAAAATGATTTTCAACAAAATCGGTCAACATTTCATATAAATCTAAATCATATTCTTGAAATAATTTATCAAAAGGTTCGTTTTTATCATTTATAAAATCATCAATCAAATTCAATAACGCGCGTCCCAACCCCGTCATATTTCCAGAAATACCAGCAGAAAAATCTACGGCGATTTTATCTTTATCATTTTGTTGTGAATTATAATTTTCAACCTCTGTTCTGATTCTTTGGTTTGCAACTTTATCAGGTGTCACAATCAACACAGTTTTATTTTTATCACTTTTGATTGTATCGATTGCCAATTGCAAAGCCAATGCAGCCTCTTGATTTTCACGATTACATTCAACATATGTGAAATTATCAGGTTTTGGTTGTGTTTGTTCACAAGTGTTTCCAAAGGCTTCATTATAAAAATCTATATATTTGTTTTCTTTGCCCAATGTTATAACATCGGTTGGTTCCATACCCAATTTTTTCAAGAATTTATATTCTGCATAATACGGATTTGTATCGCGTTCAAGGTCTGATTTTTGTCCTGAAATTTTACCAGATAAAATAATTTCACCATTATCACAATGTGCGATATATTCCATTAAATCTGCGGTCACAGGAACAGATGCTGTTGAACCACAAACAATCACTTTTTCATAATTTTTGATTTTTTCTTTCCATAACAATATGTTTTCGTTTCTTGTCTGGGTTTGGGTTTTTAACATATTTTGTTTTGTCATACCCTTTAACAATTCTGATTTAGCAGAATTAAAAACATCGTTCCAATTTATATCAGATGTATCTTCATTTGTTTTTTCTACATAATCTTGAATACTTGTATATTCATCAACAGATTTAACAGAAATACCATCTAAAAAATTCGTCATTATTTTTAATAATTCTGCCTTTGCCTTTTTCGTGTTTTGTGTCGCGGTATCTGTTGAATCATTCATATTAAAAACTTCGTCCCAATCTATGGTTTTAATATCAATACCTTCGTTTTCAAGATAATCTTGCATCGCAACAAAATCATGTGCCAATGGCAAAGCAGCAGATATAGTTTTTATATAAGGAACACTTGTTAAAATAGACGCCAATTTTATAACGCGTTCTTGGTTTGATAAAACATCTGTTTCTTCTTCGTTATCAACACCGGTTCCCAACGGTACCATATTCGGTAAAACAACCGCATGACCGATATTTTTCACAATCAACATTTCAAAAGAACGAATTGCACGACGACTTGGTAAAAATAAAAGCAGTTTTGAAAAATCATCACTGTATGATTTAATTCTGTCCCATAAAATATTTAATATTTCAGACGGATTGGAAACATTATAAATATTATTTAACACCGATTAAATCCTTTAATTTTTCAAGTCCGTATTTCTTTTCTGCAGATGTTTCAATAACCTCTTCAATCATTGCTGAATGGTTTTCATGTGATAATTTTATTTGGTCTGATTCACGAATTTTTTTATCTTTTTTGGTGTAAACGATTTGATAACATATACCGTTATTATCGCAAAAATCCATCAAATCAAGATCGGAATCTTTTGCACCAATTCGTGAATCTATCAAAATAAATAATCTGCGTAATTGTGAACGGTTTATCAAATATTCTTCCAATCTGTTTAACCAGCGCAACGCATCTGCCTTAGATACCTTGGCATAACCATACCCCGGCAAATCGACAATCATTACACGGTCATCAAGATTAAATAAATTTAAACTTTGTGTTCGCCCTGGTGTATTTGAAGTACGCGCAACCTTTTCACCCAACACCGCATTTATCAAAGAAGATTTACCAACATTACTGCGCCCAACAAATGCATATTCAGCGAATTGTGTTTTCGGCAAAGATTTTACTGTTTCAAAAGAACCGACAAATTTAATCATTATTTATTCACCAATTTTTTATATGCTTCTTTTTTTGATATACCGGTCATTTGCGCCAATTGAGCCGCTGCAGATTTAGTAGAATTTGCGACAATATCATTTACGATTTCACTGATTTCTTCATCGCTCATTTTTTTATCTGGTGCCGGTGCAACAACCAACACGATTTCACCACGCGGTGGTTCTATATTCATCAAATCAGACGGATAGCCAATAATTGTTTCTTCGTGAATTTTTGTAATTTCACGAACAATTGCGATTTGACGCTCTGGCATAATTGATGCCAATGTTTTAATTGTGTCCATGATACGGTTCGGGCTTTCATAATAAATAATTGTATGACGAATTTTATTATCTTCACGAACCTTTTTTTCATCAAAGAAACCACAAAACGTGAATCTGTCTGTTGGAAAACCAGACAACACCAGCGCAGATATCACAGCTGTTGGCCCCGGTACCATATACACCGGAACACCCGCCGTGCGCGCCGCACGAACCAAACGAAATCCAGGGTCGCTTATCGCTGGCATTCCCGCATCAGAAACCGCAGCCAATGAAATTCCAGATTGTACTTTTTCAATCAAAGAATCTATGACATCTCTTTCATTATGCTCATGACACGAGACAACTTTGGTCTTGATATCAAAATGTTGTGCCAATTTAGAAAACACACGTGTATCTTCTGCTGCGATTAAATCGACATTTTTTAAAATCTCTATTGCGCGTGGGGACATATCTGATAAATTTCCAATTGGTGTCCCAACAACATAAACCCCTGATTGCATTTTGTGTCCTTTTATAGTAGAATAATACCATATAAAAAATAGGTTTTTCAATGTATATGAATAAATTTTTAGTTTTTATTGGTCTTTTTTCGCTTTTAGCGGGTTGTGGTGGAAATAAAACAATATTATGGACACCGTCTCAAACCGCAACAACCAACCCAACCGATGTCCAAGATGCTTATTTGTATTCCACATCTTTGTATGGTTCTGACGATGGTGGAAAATCTGCAAATATTGCTGTTTTATTACCTATGAACGGGGCGTCTAAAACTGCTGGTGAAAGCATAAAAACATCTATTGAAACCGCATTTTTAAGAAAACCAAAAACAAATGTAAAAATATCTTTCTATGATTTATCTGGCAATTATTCAGAACGCACAGATATCATAAACCATGTTTTATCAACCAATCCAGACGCAATTATCGGACCATTATTTGCAGAAGACGCC
Organism: uncultured Alphaproteobacteria bacterium; assembly: GCA_946623825.1. Classification (GTDB taxonomy): domain Bacteria; phylum Pseudomonadota; class Alphaproteobacteria; order Rs-D84; family Rs-D84; genus Enterousia. The sequence continues at coordinate 91,427 of CAMORN010000002.1, read as the reverse complement.
CGTTATATCCGCGACAGAAAAAAATCATCTCTGCCAGTCGTGTCTTTTACATCTGATATAACAGCATTGGGCGATAATGTGGTCAGTGTGAATTTGATTCCAACCCAAAGTATCGAAACAATTGTCCGTCAAATTCAACAAGACGGCGCAACAAATGTTGTTGTGTTGGCACCAAATGACAAATCTGGAAAAATGATGGCATCTGTCGCAGCAAAAGCAATTCCACTTTACGATATGTCATTAAACGGTCTGTTTTATTATGACACTGGAAAATCAGACTCTATAAAAGATGTTGCGATGCGTGCATCTATGTTCAGCACACGAAACGCTGCTAACACTCGTGCCCGCGAAATTTTGTCAGACATTTTAACCAAAGAAAGTCTGACTGCAAAAGAAAGAAGTTCTTTAAATAAACAACTTGAAAAAATATCTCGCACAGAAACAACTGGAAAATTGCCATATGACGCAGTTTTATTCTTGGGCACCGGTGAAGATTCTAAAACATTAACATCTTTCTTGCGTTATTATGGTGTCGGCACACGCGATGTTGCAATGTATGGAACAACATTATGGCATGGTTCTGATATTGCCACAGATTTAACATTGGCGGGTGCAAAATACGCAACATTGCCTGAAATTTCAGATAATTTTGTCAGTTTATACAGCATGGTATCTGGTCAAAACCCAGATTATCTGTCTGCTTTCGGATATGATGCAGCAAATTTGACATTGGGTATGTTGTTCACCCCAAAAAGCCAAGATGCGTATTTATATGACCCAAGTGGCTATGTCGGAACAACTGGCATATTCCGTATCCAACCAAATGGTGAAAATGAACGTGGTTTAAGAATAATGGAATTTAACGGCACAGAAACAGTAAACGAATTAAAATCGTCCCCTACTAATTTCATAACACCACTTTATAATGTGAACAATAACAATTTGCGCACTGTTTCTGAAAGGGCATTAAATACACGCGGTGTGAACCCTGGCGATTATATAACAATTCCAGAACACTTGCGTAAAAAGAGCGCGTACAGAACAAAAACAATTGGTGCAAATTATGTCGCAGAAGAAACCGACATTGAATCAAAACCAATACAAATATTCGCAGAATCTGAAAAAGAAATAATCTCAGATCCTGAATTTCAACCTGTCAAAATTGAAACCATAGAAAGAAAAAATATAGACAGTGTTGAAATAACAGAATAAATACTTGCGTTTCTAAAAAAATCAGTTATAATCTGAAAGCTTGAAAATTAGTTGCGAGCATAGTTCAAAGGCTAGAATGCAAGCCTTCCAAGCTTGAAATGAGGGTTCGATTCCCTCTGCTCGCACCAAGATTGTGGCGGGAAGCACGTGAATCGGGTATCCTTGCGACGCGAACATCAATTCGTTGCTAATAACGCAACTCATTGTGTTCTTGTACGTTCGGGTTCCCTCTGCTCGCACCAAGATTGGGCGTGCGCCGGAGTTGGAGAGCCGGGGCAGACTGTAAATCTGTTGTCTTACGACTGAGGTGGTTCGAATCCACCCACTCCCACCAAAAACACAAACCGACCTTTATGGTCGGTTTTTGTTTTTTGTTGTGATGTGGTTTATGGTATTAGGCGATACAAACGCAGTTTGTTTGATTCGACAACAAGCAGATTTCGGAAGCACAGCACACCGAAATCGTTGCAGTTGCCCCGCAGGGTTTTGCCCGAGTGAATCCACCGAGGCGGTTTTGTTTTTATTCTCCATATACTTCTACACAATCTTCATAATATATAGGATATAAACCAGTATTGCGCGATTCTATATAATGAATTTTAGTAATATCGGCTTCTAATGTTGCTTTTAAAATACTTTTTTCTGTTTCAATAGGCAAAATAAATAAAGCTACAGCATTACAAGCTTCGCCATGTTTTAATTCTTCTATTTTCGAAAAATCAGTTTTATTTAAATCTATTTGATTTATATAAGGTGCATTTACACAACCAGATACAAATAATGATAACAAAAATGCTAAATATATTTTTCTCATATAAAACCCCTTTTAAGATATTGTGATTATATTTTAATATGTGATTTAATTCAACCATTTCTCATTAAACTCTTTTACCTGTTGCATCAAATCTGAAAACTCATGTTTGTTTTTTTCTCGATTAGTGTAAGCATACTCCCACCAAAAAATATAACCACCCTTGCGGTGGTTTTATTTTAATACCCCTTTACCAATTCTGTTCCGTATTTGGCCAAGGTTGCTTTGGCTGCTCTGATTTGTTCATTTATATTTACAATACGGGTAATTTCTTTATCTATCAATTTATCTGCAATTTTATCGCATTCTGCATCAATTTGTTTGCTGAGTTCTGATTTCTTTTTTTTCATTTTAAGTGAAGATTTTTTTGTTTTCAGATTATAATCATATTTAACAAAATCACCGATATATATTTCGGGTCTTTGTTCATGACCTTCCCTGTTTCGTGTTGCAATACCAGACATTTCCCATTTTGCTTTATTTCCGTAATTTATATAAAAATATATCATTCGCAGTAAATTGAAAATGTCCTTGTTTTTTGCTTCATTATTCACAGATTCTGAACTGCAATATATTCCAAACAATTTCTTTACAGATTCTTGTTTATCAGTTTTAAATTTATACCAATAAATTTCTTCTTTCCATGAATCATACCAATCACTGTAATGAACGATTTCATACACAGGTGTCACAAATTGAATCAGTTTTAATAAATCTTGTCTGACAATTTTTGATAATTTTGTTTTGTATAAAACCTTAAATTTCTTAGGGTCTTTGTAAAATAAATCTTTTGTTGGTTGTGGGAAATTGTCTATAAAATAAGTTTCTTGAATTGTTTGTGCGGTTGTTTTATCTGTCATAAAAAATCCTTTTACTGCGGTTTAATCTTATATTTATATTCAATATAAAAACAATATAAATATGTGGAAAAAGCAACTTAAAACACCTTGCACACAAATAAATTTTTGATACAATGAAAGTGTGTTTTTAATAATTCCCGTTGCAAATTTATTTGATAAAAAAAGAAAGGATACCAACATGAACTATATCTTGGTTGCAGACACACAAGAAGCTGACAATATAAAAATTCCAAAAGAATTGAAAGACAATGTCAAAATTATTACTTTCGGTGGTTGGGGCGATACTGCCGTAATAAAGAAACTATCAAAAATGATGTTGAATCACGAATTCAATAAAAACGATAAATTTTTCAATGTTGGTTATGCGGGGTCCAATGAATTTCCAATTGGTACGGCTGTCGTTGTTGGAAGTGTGGCAAAAGAAATTCCTTCACATACGGTAAAAGAACCAATTGTTAAATTGGACAAAGAATCCAATGTTAAATGTTATTCATCATTGAATTTCGTAGAAAGCACAAAACATACCGGTGTATTTGATATGGAATTATATACACTCGCAACATTTTTCCCAAAAATTAAATCTATTAAAATCGTTTCAGATAATCTGAATTACCACGAATATAAACAGGTCGCAATTACAAAGGCGTGGCGCGAAGCAAATAAAATATTATTTGAATGGATAAAAAAATAAAAAAACACCGGCAAAAATCATCGCGACGAAGCATAGCGAAGACGGATGCCGGTGTTTTTTTACATACAACTATACGAATATGTTTCTGGCATTCTGTAAAGATTGTTTGATACCGCATCAATCAACAACAAAGGCAAAGCCCCTATTAAAAAACCAGGAAAAACATCTAAAACCATTGCTGCTGTATTTGGCGTACGAACAACTGTTTTTTCTGAACAAGATTTTTTACTGCTTGTAATTGTCATATCGTTCGAAGATGTAATTTCCATTGAAGAATCTGGTTTTATTTTATAAACACCAGAATCAGCCTTTACATTTATAACATTGTCTGAATTATTATATATGTTTGTATTGTGGTTGCTACCAATTCCAATTGTTCCGCAAGATGCCAATACAAAAGCGAAAATCAACCCAATTATCTTTTTCATCTCTATTCCTTTTATTTTTCTATACAACTGTATGAATACGATTTTGGCATTTTATCAAGATTATTTGCATACAGATCAATTACAGCAGGTATACATAAAGCAAAAAAACCAGGAAACCAATCTAATGTTATAGCAAGAGAATTTGGAATCTTTTTTACAAATGTTGACGCACAAGATTTGTCTTTACTTATAATTTCTACATTATTTTTAGATGTAACTATCATTGAAGATTTGGGTTCTATTTTATAAACACCAGAATCGGCCTTTACATTTATAACAGAGTCTGAATTATTATAAATATTTGTTTCGTGATTATTACCAATCCCAATTGTTCCACAAGATGCCAACACACAAGCAAAAATCAAACCAATTATCTTTTTCATCTCTATTCCTTTTGGTTTATATATATGACTATATTCCAATACATTATAATATTCAATTATTTCTTTATCTACATTGTGGCAATTTAAATAAATACTATTATAATTATAATCAAAAGGAGTTATTTATGTTGAAACATTTATTATTGATTTCTTTATCTGTGTTGGTTGTCGCATGCGATAATGTGAACCCTGAAAAATATTCTGAATCTATCCAAAAATGTTATAATGGTATTATTTATTCTGATAATAATTGTAATACCAGCAAAAGAAAAATTATCAAATATTGCCAATGCACCGATGCGATGGAATCTAAAATTCAAGCAAAGGCAGCCGAACTTGACGACGGTCTGCGTGGAACAGCGGCATTTGCCGGCACTATGCGTGGTGCATGGGGTGGTTTATTTATGGCTGGCGCACACAGTCAAGCCCGTGAAAAATTAGAAAACTATGCACAAACCCTGTATGATGATTGTGCAAAAAAGACAGGTTATACCCGTATAAAAAATTGCAAAAAGACCGACAAATAATTTTAAAAAAATACCGGCAAAAATCATCGCGACGAAGCATAGCGAAGACGGATGCCGGTATTTTTTTAACTTTTTTATTTAATTGGTGGAAAACAATTATCACCACCATTTGGACAACACACCATCCAACCGCCACCAGCATCTGTATAAACTTCGCCAGCGCAACAACCGTTTGAATCTGGTTTTTGTCCATCTTCACATAATAATGGTTCTGTGAAAAATCTGGACCAATTTGATATTGTATAATTTAACCCGAAACCAAAAAGTGTTCCAAACAAAAATGCCAAAACAACCCAAACCCAAGTCTTAGATTTTTTTACAACAACATTTTGTTTTACAGATTTTTTCACAACTTTCTTTTTCATAATTATTTCCCCTATTCTTCTATAATTTTTTCAAGTTGAATTATAAAGTCTATTGCAGGATTAGTCAATTTTTTTGCTTTTTCCAACATTTTTTCTGCTTCTGCCTGCATTTGTAAACGTTTATATGTTTCAACTATTTCGGTTGCTTCATATTCGTTATTTAAATTATCGTCATTTAATGCACGTGCAATATCTATTTCTTTTTTTGCCAAATCTTTATAAACATTTGTGTTTTTTGCACAACCACGTTCTGACAAATTAGCATAAATTTTTGCACGTTCTATATGAATATCTGAATTAAGGTCATCTTCTGAATAATTTTCCAATCTTTGAATCAACAATTTTTCAACTGCTTCGCAAGTAACACTTGGCAATTTTGCTGTTTTTTCTTCTTCTGCTTTCTGTTCAGGAACATCAAAGTTTCTGTCATTACAATTTTCAGAAAAGATTTTATTCAATCTTTCCAGTTCATCATATCTGCCCCATGATAAAGCCTTGGATATTTTACCAGATAATTCAACACATTGTTGTTCTGTCATACTGGAATTATTTGGGCGTGTTATACCATTTACAATATATCCCAACATTCCACCAAATAAAAACAAAGCAACCAGACCAATGATGCCGTATATATGATTTTGTTTATCTTTCATTTTTCTCTCTCCTTTATTTATTTTATTTAACAATACCATCTTTTATGGTAATAATTCTATCTGCTTTTTTTGCTAAATTCATATCATGTGTCACGAACAGCAAAGACATTTTATTTTTACGAACGATATTCAATAACAAATCAAAAACATTGTTTGCGTTATCTGGGTCCAAACTGCCCGTTGGTTCGTCTGCCAACAATATTTCAGGATTATTTGCCAATGCACGCGCAAGTGCGGTTCTTTGTTGTTCACCACCAGACATTTCAGATGGATAATGTGAAAAACGATGTGCAACATTTGCACTGCGCAACAATTTCATCGCACGCACAGTCGCAGTTTCTTCGTCCATTCCATTTGCCATCATTGGTAAAACAACATTTTCCAGTGCTGTGAAATCAGATAACAAATTATGTTTTTGATATACAAAACCAATTTTATTACGACGCAACATTGTTCGTGTTTCTTCTGTGATTTTATCAGTTGGCATACCGTTCACCAAAATATCACCGCTGGTTGGTTTATCCAATAATCCGATACATTGTAATAATGTAGATTTTCCAGAACCACTTTGTCCAACAATTGCAACAATTTCACCACGATATAAATTAAAACCACCGCCACGCAAAACCTTTAATGGTTGACCACCTTCTATGAAAGTTTTCTTAATATCGCGCACAGACAACACAATGTCTTTTCTTGATATTTTTGTTAAAGAATTCAATATGCTTGCCATATGTGCCACCTATTCGTTGCGTAATGTTTCTACTGGGTCTGTATTTGAAGCCTTCCATGCAGGATACAATGTCGCAAGGAAAGCCAATGCAATTGCAATAATCGCGATACTGATAACCGATGACGGAACAATTTTTGACGGCAATTCAGACAAAGAATATAATTCCGCCGGAAACAAATCACGACCCGTCATAAATTGGAAAAATTTTCTGATTGGTTCAATATAGATTGCAAAAATCACGCCCAATATTGTTCCAAACACAGAACCAATTAAACCAATACTGGTTCCAGATAAAATAAATATTTTCATCATAGATTTTCTTGAAACACCAAATGTGCGCATAACTGCGATGTCTTTATTTTTATCTTTCACCAACATAACCAATGATGAAATTATATTAAATGCGGCGACAATAACTATTAACAATAATATTAAAAACATAACACTGGATTCAACCTGTAAAGCGCCAACAAAACCACGGTTTAAATCACGCCAATCACGAACAATAAAACCATCTGGCAATAAAGTGTCCAATGCACTGACCACTTCACCACTGCGTTCTGCATCTGTTAAGAACAAATCTATGTGTGTGACAGAATCTTGAATATTTAAATATTTTTGTGCAGATTCTAATGACATAAATATATAACCAGAATCATATTCATACATTCCCATAAAGAAAGACGAAACAACCGGATAAGACATTATCCGAGGCATCGTTCCAAATGGTGTAGCTGTTCCACCATTTGCAGAAATCAAAGAAACTTTATCCCCAGATGTAACACGCAATGCACGTGATAATGCGGAACCAATAACCAATTCATCATCTTTGACTTTATCTAATGCCTTGCCATAAATGCGTGTTCCAGTATTTGTTTTTGCAATCAAATCAGGCATACGAATACCACGAACCATGGCGCCTGAATTATTACCATTGCTGGACGCCATAATTTGACCTTCTGCAATTGGAACAATAGAAGTTGTATATTTTGCAACAACTTTATTTTGACGCATTTTATCAATCAAGAAATCATAATCAGAAATTGTTCCACCATTGTGATAAACAACAACATGACCATTCATACCAATAATTCTGGACAACAAAGTTTCATGAAAACCACCCATAACAGACATCACAACAATCAAAGTTGCAACACCCAACATAATACCAATCAAAGAAACCCAAGAAACCACAGAACCAAAACCGCGTTTCTTGGCGAACATATATCTGAAAGCAACTTTCTTTTCTAAATCAGAAAACAACATATTTTATTCCTTTATTGGTTCAAGAAATCACGCAAATTATCACCAACCAATTGTTTAGAATCAGTTTTATTTGCATCAACAATTGATATTAAGCGCGGACTTACAAACACCACCAATTCTGCAAAAGGACTTATCAAAGTTTCCGGTGTTGTTACAAACGCGTGCGTCGGAATACCAACAAACACATAATTATCACCAACATCTGACATTATTTTGAAAGATGTTAATTCGCCGTTGCTGGTACTTAATACAATCTTGGCATCTATTTTATTATATCCGCCATAATTACCATATGTACCAGTTGCACCAATAATCAAATCTGTTTCGAGACGATCTTCTTTGCTGCATTGACCAATATCAAATCTTGATTGCCAACCATTAGGCAACGCAAAAGTACCCTGAGATATCAATACCATTTTTGCCTGTTGAGAAATGAATTGTTGCAATGTTTTTGTATTGACTTCAGGACTTACCACCAACGCGCGTCCTACAACCCCAGGAATAGACATATGAATATTTTTTTCACCAAACGCAGGTAACATATTCATCCAAACAATCGGATTGTCTATTTTTGGATATACACGATACACATCCATATCCCATGCGATTACATATTTTTTAGCACTGACATCTGCAATGATTTTTGCAACCTCTCTTTGTGTTTGATAATTACCTTCGAAAACAACTGTTTTGTCTTGCCAGTTAACCAATAAATTCAGCACATCTGCACCACGCATAGCATCTAATATCGCCATTATCATAGTTTCATCTTTTGGCATTTTTATCATAAATTTACCATGACCAGTTATGTGTAATTCACCGAATTCTTTATCATAAGAATAATAAACGCGTCCCAATTTTGTAATTAAATCAACCGCATCAGCCAATGAACTTGTTTTAATAGAACCAGTGATTTTTTCAAATGTCTTTTGGTCTTCCAATACAGAAACATCTGTATCCGCCAATAATTTTTCAAGAACATCTTTGACATACATTTTCTTGAAATCAAAATCAGAAACCTTCAAATCTGGTAATGGATCACCGTTGTTAATACGAACAATTTCTATTTTTTCTTCTGGCAATACAGAAACCACACTTTGATTATCCCAATCTACAGTGCATCTCTTTGGCAAATCCAGCGCAAAATGTTGTGCTGTATCTGTTGTCAAAGCTGCCTTTTTAGGAAAAATAGGCACAGATTTTTCATTTATAACAGAATTTTGGACAACATTTACCGTATCAAACACAGTCATATCTTGTCGTTTGTTTGCACATCCGTAAACAAATACAGAACACAAACCTACGATAAAAAATATCATGTTTTTTGCTTGTTTTTGTGCCATTTTCTTTCCTTTTTTATGTTTATATTCATATTTATACTAGATATTCATAATTTTTTCAAATTCTTCTAGCGTCATTTCGTATATAGGTTTTTGTGTTGGGGTAACAAGATGTTTCACACTTTCAAATTTTTTTTCAAACAAATCCATCGCATTTGTTATATCTGGTGTCAATTGCGCCCCAGACTTTTTTAATCTGTTTCCATATTCCACAATATATTCAAGAACATCTGCAGCAAAGAAACGACCAACATAATTTTCCAGCGCAATCCCGCCTTTTTCAACACACACAGCCGACAAAATGCGCGACATTTCGTTGTAAAAATTAGCCAATTTTATATAATTTTGAATTGATATTGCCATCTCTTTTTCCCCACTATGTTTTTTACATTATAAAAACTATTGCCACAAAAAGGCAAATAAATTATAATAAGAAAGAAATGAGAATGAAATATTTATTTTTATTGATTGGTTTAACAGCGTGTGCATCTGCAAATCGTGGGTCTATAGATGACGCCACAATATTAAATTGGGAAAATGATGCGGTTACAACCGAACAATTTGTTCGCGACCACAAATCATGCCTTGGAATAAAAACAAACAATTATATTCCGCGTTCCCGAATTGCAAAGCTGTTATCCCCGAATCAAAGCGCCCAGATGCCTGATTGGGACGGTTTGTGGGTCACATTTCAATCTAATGAATACAAAGATGTCGGACAAAGGGCTCTGTTATCTGTACCACCTAACAGTGCCTCTAAAACAACCGGATATTATCGTAAGTGTATGTTAAAACGCGGTTATTTGTTGCGAGCAAAATAATTTTGCGTGTTATGTTGGCTATTTACTAAAAAATATGATATAATTGTTGGCATGAAGAAAACTATATTCTTTTGGCTATATTTTATTGTATCCATTGTTTTGGCTGTCTATTTTTCAACCAGAATTATAACCAGTCAAATGGGACGCGGTCCAATATCTCAAATAAAACAAGTCGACATATTCAGCGACACAAAAGAAACTGATATGGAACCGTTAAAATTGGCGGTTGGTATTCCATATGGCACAGATATTCGTTCCGTCGATTTAAATCAAATAAACAACCGTATGTTAAAGGTACCTGGGGTAAAAAATTCTGCAACCCGTCGTATGCCTAATGGGAATATAATCATACAAACGAAACAACATCATGCGATTGCCCTATTTTTTGATGGTGTGTATTATTATCCTTTATCAGAAGACAAAACAAAAATAGACACACCATCTGAAACAAGGGACGAAAATTCGATTGTTTTCCGTGGCAATCTTGAAGATATGCCTGACGATTTAACAGAAATCATAAAAACAGTTTCTGTGTTATCTGAACATATTGATTATATGGATTACATAGAATCAAGACGTTGGAATTTACACACAAAAAATGGAATAACTATTTACTTACCAGAAAACAATCCTGCGACAGCTGTAAATAAAATTAACATATTAAACCAAACACATAAATTATTGTCGCGTGAAATTGAAATTATAGATTTAAGAAACGACGCAAGAATTTTAGTAAAAACACGAAAATGAATTTTTCTAAATCGTATATTTTATGTCTAGATATTGGTTCATACGGTGTATGCGGTTTGGCAACGCGTGTTATAAATGGCAAAATGGAACAATCTTATGCTCATTTTGTTAAAAATAAAAACACAAATTTTGCCTTAAAAAGTGTGATAGACGAACTTGAACAAAAATTGGGGACACATTTTAACAACGCGTATATAACCGGTAATTTTGGTGAACTTGATTTTCAATTATCAACCCAAATAAAACAATTTGGTGTTCCGCATCAAATAACAGAATATGATTTAAAAAAGCAAATTGATAAAATCCCGAACAAAGACGGTTTTTATAAAATGCATATTATACCTGTATTATTCAGAACGCCTACTAAATCAGATATAAAAACCAGTCCAATAAATCAGGTTGATACAGAATTAAAAAGCGTTTTCAGTGTTATTTCTTACCCAGAAGATAAAACAATAGAAATAACTGATATTTTACATAACGCACACATACAACCAATCGGATTTTTTGACCCATGTTTTTTACAAGGTCAACTTTATATGCCAAAAAACGGTAAAACTTTGTTTATAGATTTTGGTGCAGAATACACAACTGTATCACTCTGGTTTTTCAAAGGACCATTATTTATCAAAAAAATTCCTTTTGGACAAAACGATATTACAATGGCATTGGCTGATAAATTAAATATATCTGAAAAAGATGCTGATGATTTAAAAATATCTATATCAGATACCGTCCCAAATGAAAATGACAGATTCCGTCCGGCGGCTGAAACAGGCAGATTCGCTTCTATACAAAGATCCGACATAAACGATGTTTTTCAACCACAAATACTTGAATTAATTAATTTGATAAAACAAGAATCTGCCAGATACATTGAAAGATATAAACCAAACAAAATTATATTTTCTGGTGGTGGTGCATCTATTCGAAACATTGGTTCTTTTTTGGAAAAACATTTTGGATTACCAACTGAAAATCACGGTGAAATGGCTTCATTAAATGCGTTATTAAATTATGTATGGGAATCTCACAAAGAAGAACGCGAAACATTTATAAAAAAACAAAATGCAAGAACCGAAATATTTCATAAAATATTCAAAAAATTCAAAAGAAAAAAAATCAAAGCTAAACATAAATTGGTTCCAATCATGCCAAGCACACTTTGTTTTGATATGAATGAAAAATCAACATATACAATGTTTGCATCTGGCGGCATTTCCATGATTCATGTTGATATTATGGATGGTTTATATGTAGACAGAATGGCTGGCAGCATAGAAGAACTTGAAAAAATCAGATTAAAAACAGGTATGCATCTGCATACACATTTGATGGTTCAAACACCTGCTATTGTTGCAGCTGACGCAATAAATGCCGGCGCAGATACAATCATAATTCCTGCAGAAACACCGGGGACAGAAAACGCAATCAAAATTATAAAAAAAGCAGGAAAACGTTGTGGAATTGCATTAAATCCAGATATTCCTGCAACATTTATAAAAGATATGTTGCCTTTCATTGACGAAGTTATGGTTATGGCTGTGAAACCTGGGGCGGCGGGACAACAATTTGAAGACAGTGTTCTTGAAAAAATCAAAGCGCTTGATTACACCAGAAAAAAACACGGTTTAAAATATTTAATCAGTGTTGATGGTGGAATAAATCCAGATACTGCAAAATTATGCTGGGATGCTGGTGCGAATTTATTAGTATCCGGTTCTTATCTTGCGAATGCACCAGATTTCAGATTGGCAATCATAAATTTATTGAAGCACTAATTTACGCCCATCACCATTTTGTGTTATATAAATGTGTATGGTATTCGATGGCAATTTATCTTTTGCGATATCTGGCCATTCTATTAATGTTATATCATTATCTATGGCATATTGCAGACCAATTTCTTCCAATTCAGATTCGTCCCCTATTCTGTATAAATCAAAATGTGAAATACCATCATAATTTTGAACCAATGTAAATGTAGGACTTGGCACAACCGTGTCTTCGCCACACAAAGTTTTTATAATTGTGCGCGCAATTTCACTTTTTCCCATACCCAAATCACCATGCAAAGCGACAGTTATTGGTGCATGCAATGTTTTTGCAAATTCACGAGCAAAGTTTCTTGTTTCTTCAACATTATTTAAAATAAAAGTTTTCTGTTCCATTTTTTTATTCCAATAATAATAAATCATCTTCGAGTTTATGAATTGTATCGCGTATTTCTGCCGCTTCTTCAAATTCAAGATTTTCAGCATGCTTTAACATTTTCTTGGTCAAAGCTTTTATTTCCTTGCGTAAAGATTCAGCATCCATAACACCATTCTTATTATACACAAATCTTTTTGCTTTGTCAGTTTTTCCTTGATCAATTACAACCTCGTCAAAAACAGATTTCGCAATTGTTTTAGGTACTATTCCATGTTCTTCGTTATATTTTTGTTGTTTTTCACGACGACGGGCTGTCTCGGTCAATGCTTCTTTCATAGAATCGGTTATCTTATCTGCATATAAAATAACACGACCATTTGCATTTCTAGCCGCACGACCAATTGTCTGAATCAACGAACGGGTTGAACGCAAAAATCCTTCTTTATCAGCATCCATAATTGCAACCAATTCGCATTCTGGGACATCCAGACCTTCCCTTAACAAATTAATTCCAACCAAAACATCGTATTTTCCCAATCTTAAATCACGCAACAAATCAATTCTTTCAAGTGTTTCTATATCACTGTGCAGATAACGCGCACGAACACCATTTTCAACAAAATAATCTGTCAATTGTTCAGCCATTTTCTTGGTCAAAGTTGTTACAATAACACGACCTTTTGTCTGTTTAACCTGATTTAATAAATCATCAACCTGATTTTGTGTTGGACGAACATCACAAATTGGGTCTAATAATCCAGTTGGACGAATAACCTGTTCAGATACAATTCCACCAGATTGTTCCAATTCCCATTGTGCAGGTGTAGCAGACACAAATATTGTCTGTGGGCGCAACGCGTCCCATTCATCAAATGTAAGTGGTCTGTTATCAACACATGATGGTAATCTGAAACCATATTGCGCTAATGTTTCTTTGCGTGCGCGATCACCACGCGACATAGCGCCAATTTGTGGCACAGTAACATGGCTTTCATCTATAAACAAAACCGCATCATCTGGTAAATATTCAAACAAAGTTGGCGGTGGTTGTCCCGGTAATCTGCCCGTCATATATCTTGAATAATTTTCAATTCCGCGACAAGTTCCCGTAGATTCCATCATTTCAATATCAAAATTAACACGTTCGCGTAATCTCTGTTCTTCTATATATTTCATATTATCATGAAAATATTTTAACCGTTCATCTAAATCTATTTTAATTTGATCCAACGCCTGTAATACAGATGGCATAGGTGTCGCATAGTGTGTATTTGGATAAATAGAAATTCTGCTTAATTTTTGTAATTTATTACCAGTCAAAACATCTATTTCCCAGATTTCATCAACTTCATCTCCAAAAAAAGATATTTTCCATGCCCTGTCCTGAGAATGAGATGGGAAAACATCTAATGTATCACCACGAACACGGAATTCGCCGCGCGAAAATCCCATATCGTTTCTTTTATATTGAATATCTACCAAATACCGCGCAACATCTTTTTCGGATATTTTATCACTGGTATTCAATACTAATTTCATCTGGGCATATTGTTCTGGCGAACCAATACCGTAAATAGACGACACAGATGAAACAACAATAACATCTTTTTCTTCAAGCATCGCGCGTGTTGCACTGTGTCGCATACGGTCCAATTGTTCATTAATAGCCGCATCTTTATCTATATATGTATCTGTGGTTGGAACATATGCTTCTGGTTGATAGTAATCATAAAAAGAAACGAAATATTCAACATGATTTCTTGGAAAGAAAGATTTCATTTCCGTATATAATTGCGCAGCCAAAATTTTATTTGGTGCCATAATTATAGTTGGACGGGATAATTCTTGGATAACATTTGCCATCGTAAATGTTTTCCCAGACCCAGTTACCCCCAATAAAACCTGAGATTTTTTACCCTCATTAACACCAGCAACCAATTCAGCAATCGCCGTTGGTTGATCACCCATTGGGGCATAATCTGATTCTAACGAAAAAACACTTTCTTTTGTTTTCATTAAATTTTTTTATTCACATACCATAATATAATTCATTATAATAAAAATACAAGGAAAGAGAATATGTCTATAAAAAATAATTTTGCTATTAAATTTATATTGTTTTTAACGGGCTTGATTGCTTTGGGAATCATATCTTTGATAACAATTCCACCTATGATAAACCTGAACAATTTAAAACCACAAATAGAAACAGCTATATTCAATAAAACAGGTATAAAATCTGAAATCCACGGCAATATTCATTTCAGTTTATTGGGACACGCAACAATTGTTGCACATAATATATCTGTGCCAAATGGGGTTATTTCTGACATAGAATTCACAATTCCTTTCAACAATATTTTCGATATCAGAAATGCAAATATAAGCGATGATATAACAATAAATGGTGCTTCTTTTTCAGTTGATAAAATTGTACCTTTTTATATAAACAGTACCGTAAATATATACGATTCTAAAATCAGATTTTTAAACAAAGAATATAATATAATAAGTGGTAAATTATCAAAAGACAAAATGTCTGCGATTGTTCGCACAGACCAACATAAATACGACATTAAATCTGAAAACAATAATTTCCATATAAAAAATAAAAACAATAACCTTGATTTATACGGGACTTTAAATTCAGATGGCAGCGCGAACGCTAAAATCAGCATAACAGCACAAAATATAAATAAATGGTTTGAATTTGATAAACCAAAAATCAATGGCAAATTCCCAATAACCGCTGACTTAACATGGAATGGCGGTTATGGGGTTAAATTTGAAAACATATCTGCAAACGGCATATCGGGCAGCGCAATCTTACAAGAAGACGGTTATAAAATTGTAAAATTGAAAACAAATAATGCAGATTATAATCTTGATTTTATTTTGCAAGATATCGACCTTTTACAAGGTGGCAGTTTTGATTTAGATTTAACCGGTAAAATAAAATTTATGGATAAAACATTCAAACATTTATATGTGAATATAGTTGGTCATCAAGACAAAATACAAATAAACAAAATTATTGCAGACACATTAAAAATCAGTGGCGGTTATATAGACCAATATGGCGCACATGATGTAAAAATATCATTACCTGAAAACGGTGTTGAAACACAATGTATTTTTAATGGCACACCAAACAAATGGTCATGCACAGATATTATATATGGCAATCAATTTGCCGGCAACATCAGTGTTGATGACGATGATTTTGTTATAAATGTATCTTCATTGTATGATGATTATGATATGAATAAAATCATAAATTCTGCAAAAAGAATTGGGGACGAAGGTATCATCAATTTTACTTTCCCTGATTTAATTGGTTCTGTCAAAATAGATGATGATAAAACATATTTTCAATATGATTATGCTGTAAATAAAAATTTAACATGGGCCAATATAGATTTACCATTTTTACCTGAATTTATGAAAACAGAAAACGGCAATCTGGTATGGAAAAACAATTCAATAACATTTGTTCCAAATTCAAAAACATGGTATTTCCAAATGAATAAAGATTTATTTAAAATCAGCGGTGAAAATTTCAAGAAATGGTTTCCTGAACTCGATTTGCGTTCAATAAAAAATTTATCATATGTTGTGTATGGAAACTATAAGAACGGAAATATATCTGATTTGACATTGGAAATTGCAGGACATACATTCAAAGGTTCTGCGTCTGGTAAAAACATAACATTAAAAACAGATATCTTAAACATGGACGCTTTCACAGATGAATATTTTATAAAAAATTATGAAGAATTATCTTTCTTTACAGTTTCTCCGATAACAATACCATTTGATATAGATATTGAATTATCATTATCTGCAAATAAATTGATTTATAACAAACAAAAATTTGATAATTTTGTGTATTCATTAAAACCAAAAACACAAACTTTTTCAATCAGTGATTCTGACCGTGGAAATTTATTAGCAATTATAAAAAAGAACAACATAAATTATGATATCAATGTTCAATTAAATAAATTTGTTATGAGAAAACAATTATTGAAACAAGATATGCCTTTAAACATATCAGATTTTTCATTGACCGCAGAAATAAATCTGCAAACTTCTGGAAAAATAGCACACGATATATTTGATAATTTACATGGCGATTTTGATTTAACATTCAATGGTGGAATTTTATATGGCATGGGGTTTGATGAATTTTATGCGTCTGCACAAAATCTGACTATATTAAACGCAGAATTCGCCCTTGCCAAAGCATTGGAAGGTGGCACAACCCAAATCAAAACAATGCGAATTATCGGAACATATGAAAAAGATAAAATAAAAACAACTTCTCCTATTTTGTTATCAATGAAACACATTGATGCAATCGGCGAAATGGAAATTATAAACAACAAAATGTTTGTAAATTCGAAACTTGTTTTGCGTGGAACATCTGCAGGCCCATCACCAATAGAATTAATAATTAATCCAGACGGTACGCGCAAATATTCATTACATGAAATAATGTTAAATTTTGATCCTGAATATATGCGCAGTTTTACAAAATCTCACGATAAATTCTGATAAAAAAATAACCCCGAAAAAATCGGGGTTATTTAATTCAAGCTATTTTGGTTTATCCCTTTGTACGAATCTTGATATGAACATCACGCAATTGTTGTTCACTGACTTCGTTCGGGGAACCCATCAACAAATCTTGTCCGCGTTGGTTTGCAGGGAACGCAACTGTTTCACGCAAACTTTCACCCGTGCCCAAGATTTCAGAAATCAAACGGTCAATACCAAATCCGAATCCACCGTGTGGTGGTGCGCCATATTTGAACGCTGTGTATAAAGCAGAAAAGTTTTTCTCGACTGCTTCGATTGGGTATCCCGCAATATCAAAACATTTTTTCATGATTTCTGGGTTATAATTACGCAGACCACCACTGCACATTTCAATACCGTTTATAACCATATCAAATTGTGCTGCCTTGATAGAAAATGGGTCTTTTGTTTCCAATTCTTCCAATGTAGCAATTGGATAAGAGAATGGATTGTGTGTAAATTTAGGTGCGCCACCACGATCTTCATCTGGTTCAAAGAATGGGAATTCATCAACCCAGCAAATTGCGAAATCGCGTGGGTTTATCAAACCCAAATCAGCACCCAATTTGTTGCGCAATTTACCCGCTGCCTTTGACGCAGGTTCTTCGGCATCGCATACAAAGAACAAAGAAGAATTATCACCTGCAATTTCTTTCAATTTTGCGATACGATCTGCATCTAATTTCTTTGCAACAGGTCCCTTTGGTTCATCGGCAAATACGATATAAGCCAATCCGCCCAACCCCAATTCTTTGGTTGCATATTCACCCAATTTATCAAACCACGAGCGTGGTTTATCCGCAGAATTTGGTGCAGGTATCGCACGAATCACAGAACCGTTTTCAACTGCATTTGCAAATATACCGAATTCAGAACCACGGAATATTTCAGATACATCACTAATCAAAATAGGGTTTCTTAAATCTGGTTTATCGGAACCATATTTCAACATAGCATCATCAAATGAAATATGTGGAATTTCTGGATACACATTTGCATCAGGTGCGAAAGTTTTAATCAATTCAGGAATAACTGTTTCACCAACCGCCCAAATTTCAGGCAAATCAACGAAAGACATTTCCACATCTAATTGATAGAATTCCAACAATCTGTCAGAACGCAAATCTTCATCACGGAAACATGGTGCAATTTGGAAATATCTGTCGAAACCAGATACTTGCAACAATTGTTTAAACATCTGGGGTGCCTGAGGCAACGCATAAAATTTACCATGGTTCAAACGACTTGGCACCAAGAAACAACGTGCGCCTTCTGGTGAATCCGCAGTAAGTAATGGTGTTTGGAATTCTGAAAAACCCAATTCCCACATTTTATCACGCATCCATTTAATCATTTTGTTGCGCATTAAAATATTGTGATGTAATTTTTCACGACGCAAATCAAGGAAGCGATATTTATAACGCAATTCTTCACCTGTATCTTCATCACCAAACACAGGGAAAGGCAAAACTTCCGCACTGGTCAAAACGTCCCATTTTTGAGATTTAATTTCAATATGACCGGTTGGAATTTTGTCATTTATTGCTTCTTTATCACGAGCAACAACAGTACCAGTGATTTGAATAACAGATTCAGGGTGAATTCTTTCAAGATTTTCATCACCACCATCAAACACGCATTGTGTTATACCATAATTATCACGCAAATCTACGAACAAAAGTGAACCATGATCGCGTTTACGATGAACCCAACCAGACAAAGTGACAACTTCACCGACATTTTTTTCGGTCAATTCGCCACAGGTATGAGTCCTGTATTTAGATTTTAAAGACATCATTTTTTACACCTTATGTTTTGTTTCGGTGCCATAAAGATAATTCTGAGATACGGCACCAATTCAAATCTTAAATGTCAGGGGCGCTAAGATTTTTTCGCGCGGTGCCACCCTGCTTTTTTTACTCGTTTGATAATATATCACATTCCACGGGCGTTAATCGTATCAACACATAATATATATCAATCAGTGGTAATTTTATACCCTAAAAAACCAATTTTCAACCAGTTTTAGAAAATTTATTACAAACAACTGTAAAATAGATAATGTGTTTCTGGTGCCCTAAGCAAGAATCGGACTTGCGACTCGTCCTTACCAAGGACGTGTTTTACCACTAGACTATTAGGGCAACGGCTCTTATTATACCCGTGTGCGACAAAAAATCAACCTAAATATAACCAATAACCCAGACTTGATTTTAAGGAAACTTGTTTGTATAGTATTTTTATAAAAAACAAATGACCGTTTGATTTTTATGTTTTGTCAAAAATAGTGGATAAATATGAATCATATAAAGCCTTTTCGTGATTTCAGATACAGATTGCTGCAAATTTTATATATGTTTAACAAACAGACAAGACATATAAAATTAAAAAACTATTTATTAAACCGGTCTGTATCAAAAGCCAAACACAAAATTTCATATGATTTTAATGATGTATATAATACACCTGTGTTTATAATTTCTTATAATCAATTGTCATATGTAAAACAGATGGTTGATTGGTTAAAAAAATACGGTTTCAAAAACATACATATTGTTGATAATCAATCAAGTTATAAACCCTTGTTAAATTATCTGAATAAATCAGATTGTATTGTTCATCATATGGATAAAAACTATGGTCATACGGTTGTATGGGATTCTGGTGAATTTGACGATATTATAAAAAATAAATGTTATATAGTTTCAGATTGTGATATTGCACCAAATAAAAAACTGCCAAAAGATTTCATAAAACATTTATATAAAATACTTTGCACATACCCATATATAACCAAGGTTGGATTTGCATTAAACATAAAAAATTTACCAAATACAGAAAAAAATAAAACTGTAAAAAAATGGGAAAAACAATTCTGGCAAAATCAAATTGATAAAGATTTATATCTGGCAAATATAGACACAACATTTGCATTGTATCGTCCGGGTAAAATGAAAATGCATTCTGATACTTTTTACAGTGCTATTCGTACAGCGGGCAACATGACAGCAACACATTTACCATGGCTTGAAACAACCGAAAACACAGAATCTGTATTTTATAAAAAAACAGCAAATTCGTCTGCCTCTTGGGTCAAAGGTGATAAATACAAAGGAATAAAATAATGCAAAAATTTATGTCTGTTATATGTTATTTTATACCATTTAAAAAATTGCGTAAAAAATTCAGGGCATTGTATGTAAAAGCCAACCGTATAAAATATCGTCATAATAATAAAATTATTATTCATTTACCAAATGGCAAAACTATCACGAATCCACACAGAATTCCTGAATTAAAGGTTCATTTTAATGGTAAAAATTCAACAATAGAATTATTTTATCCAATAAAATTTAAAACTTGCGAATTTCATTTGATAAACGATTGTGTGATTACCATACATAAATCATGTTTAAATTATACAAAAATAGAGGCATATAATGAATCTGTTGTATTTATAGACGAAAATACCGCAATCGGTGGTGTTCGTGTACACATGTTAAATGAAAAAGGCACTTCTTTGAAAATAGGCAAAGATGTTGTTTTATCTTATGACATAGAAATATATACCACAGATACACATCCTATTTTTGATATGAATGGTAAATGTATAAACAATAAAAAATCTTGTGTCAGCATAGGAAACCATTGTTGGATAGGCGCATCATGTGTTTTATTAAAAGGTGCTAATATTCCAGAAAATTGTATTTTGGGACATTCAAGTGTTTGTGCAAGCAAATTATCACAACCAAACAGTATATATGCCGGAAACCCATGTAAAATTGTAAAATCTGACATCACATGGCACGGCGGAATAATAGATTAAAAAAGGTACAAAAATGAAGTTATTAATTACTGGTGCAAATGGTTATATCGGTTCACATATTGTGAAATATATCACAGAAACAAAATCTTGTGATTTAATTGCTGTGGATTTCAGTAATTCAAGATTACCTGAAAACATAGAATATAAAAACATTGATATATTGCAACATGCACAAGATAATGATTTATATGAAAAATTGGGCAAACCAGATGCTATATTGCATTTGGCATGGAAAGACGGTTTTTCACACAATTCAGATGCGCATTTAATGTATTTAAGCAATCATTATTCTTTTATTAAAAACATGATTGATTCTGGGTGTAAAAATATTTCTGTTATGGGGTCTATGCACGAAGTTGGCTATTTCACAGGCGAAATAAACGAAAACACACCATGCAACCCAATGTCTTTATATGGTATTGCAAAAAATTCTCTGAGACAGGCATTGTTAACATACACCGCAGACAAAGATGTTGCGATTAAATGGTTGCGTGCGTTTTATATAACTGGCGATGATTGGGCAAATCATTCCGTGTTTTCTAAAATCTTGGAAATGGCTAAAAATGGACAAAAGACATTTCCTTTTGTTTCTGGAACAAACCAATATGATTTTATCAATATACAAAAGTTAGCTGAATACATAACACGCGCAAGCATTCAAACATCTGTAACGGGTATTATAAATGTATGTTCTGGAAAACCAACAACATTAAAAAGCAAAGTGGAAGAATTCATAAAAACAAATAAATTACAGATAACACCTGAATTTGGTGCGTATCCATCAAGAAAATATGATTCTCCTTTAATTTATGGGAACACAGACAAATTAAATAAAATACTGGGTAAAACAAGATGAAGATTCGTCGTGCAATATTGAATTTTATTCATTTAAAGTATTTTAAGAATTTATTGAATCGTAATCCGATAATATTGTCTGGTTTACTTAAATTTCTTGGGATATTTAATTATTCTAGCCGCGAAACAAAACTTCAAAATTCTTTGTTGCGGTTTTGTGGTGCAAAAATTGGAAAAAATGTTCGTATTGCACCGAATTGTTTTATCTTTCGTCCAAAAAATTTAAAAATTGAAGACAATGTTATAATTAACGATAACAATACATTTATGGCTTGGAATAAAATTACAATCAAAAAAAACAGTTTTACATCTGTAAATGTCATATTTGTTGCAGGCACACACAATGTCGAAGATTTTTCCGATGTATCTGAAAACCAAGAAATTATCGTTGGGGCTGGCACATGGATTGGTGCAAATTGTACAATTCAGGGTGGCGCTCAAATTGGTTGCGGTTCAATTGTTGGAACTGGCGCGGTTGTTCTTGGTAAAAAATATGATGATTTTTATATATTGGCTGGTGTTCCTGCAAAATTATTAAAGAAACGCAAAGTTGCTGAAAAAATATATCAACCAATAATTTACAATAAAAAGGAATTATTAAAAAATGTCTAAAAAAACAATGCCTATGATTTCTGTTATTATGCCTGTTTATAATGGTGAACAATGGTTAAACGACAGCATACCAAGTGTTTTAAATCAATCTTTCAAAGATTGGGAATTCATAATTGTAAATGATGGTTCAAAAGATAACAGCGCGAAAGTGTTAAATGAATACGCAAAAAAAGATTCAAGAATTCATGTTTTCAACAACACTAATTCTGGACCGGGCGAAAGTTTGAATTTCGGTATGAAACATGCAAATGGTAAATATTTTTGTTTCTTGGACCAAGATGATAAATATCAAAAAAATTATCTGCAAGAAATGTTTGATGCGATTGATTCTGAAAATGCCGATATGGCTTTGTGTTATGGTCGAACATTTGATGACACCACAAATTCCAGTGCGCGCATTGTGTATCCATGGTTTGAAAGTGGCGAATTACCACAACAAAAAAAATCAGAAATAAATACATGTTTTTATCCACAATGGACAAAAATTATTCGTCGTGATTTAATAGAAAAAAATGACATTAAATTTCCAGCCAGATACAATAAATTGCATGATGTGCCTTTTCATATTTTAACATTATGGTTTGCAAAAAAAATTATGATTGTGAACCAAGAATTATATATGCACAGACAACACGAAAATCAAATTACTCATAACCTGTCTAAAATTTCAAAGCAAGGTCATTTAATATCTGCTCTTGATATAGAAAAATATTACAAACAACATAATTTAAAAGACAAAGGTTTAATGCGTTCCGCTTTATCACTTATACATTTTCGTGGAAATTTCCGCCAAAATTTAATCAAGAACCGTTTGCGTTGGACATATAATTTCACCGGTACACTTAAAAGACTGTTTTATTCAGAACACATTGGCGAAAGATACATTAAAAAACGCATATTGTTTATAAAATACAAAAAGAAAATACGCCGTAATGGTTTTTTCACTCCTAACATAAAAAA
Organism: uncultured Alphaproteobacteria bacterium; assembly: GCA_946623825.1. Lineage (GTDB taxonomy): Bacteria > Pseudomonadota > Alphaproteobacteria > Rs-D84 > Rs-D84 > Enterousia. Next base: position 67,599 of record CAMORN010000002.1, on the reverse strand, counting down.
TTGTGGTCGTTGTTCATATTTTACAAAAAATTTAAATGTTGCAAACAAAGAACAAACCGTTATTGGCCATTTTTGTTCCATTGGCAAAAATGTTCGTTTGGGACATGGTGAACACCCAAAAGATTTTTTATCAACATCGCCTTATTTTTATTTTGATTTATTGAAATGGAAAAACAAAGAAGCAAAATCATACAATAATTTCTTTTATTGTGAACCTATTGTTATTGGTAATGATGTTTGGATTGGCGACGATGTTTTTGTTAAAAACGGTGTAAAAATCGGAAATGGTGCAATTGTTGGTGCGTGTTCTGTTGTGACACATGATGTTCCACCATATGCGATTGTTGCGGGTGTTCCTGCACGAATAATTCGTTATCGTTTTGACGAAAAAACAAGAAAAGAATTGTTGAAATTACAATGGTGGAATTTGCCTGATGAAATTATTAAACAGATTCCTTTTGATGATATTAATTCAGCAATTAAATTTATCAAACAAAATATGAAACACCACTAAAAGTGATGTTTCATATTATTTATTATGCGGCCATACCACACGCATACCATATATTATTTACAGATATATTCGATATAGTAAAATTTGTAGTTGTTTTGGAATTGTATCCCGCAACCCATGCTGGATATTGTGATTGCATTGCTGAACCAACCTGTGTTCTTAATAATATGTAATGATTGTCTGCCATTTCGATTGGTAAAGCAACTGTGTTTATATTTGTTGTTATTTCACCACCCATTTCAACCCAACCAGATTTATATTTCCGATACCATGTATAATTATTCGTGGCATTCGGGCGTTGAAATTCAATAACATAATCTGCATTGGCTATGTCTGGTATTTCGCTTTGTTTTGCCAATACCGTTCCGCCAACTGTTTCGCCGTCATGAACACGCAGGGTTTTATTTGTTGTATCCATGGTGATTTCACCGATTACACCGGTAAAATTATCATTTTCAGTTGCGCTTCCGCGTCTGATTTGTATTTGTCTTGACATAATTAAACTCCATTTTTTTATAAAAAAAGGCCGGCAAATACCGGCAAATTTAAAACAAAAAACGACGAATTATTTCGTCGCCCTGTGTTGTGTATTATATCACAAAACGCAATTTTTTTCAATATTAAATCTTTCTGCCATTTTCTCTCTCTTTTTTTATGCGTTCCAACATGGCTTTATATTTTTCACGACCATTTATTACCGCTGTTTCAAATTCGTGTCTCATTTCAATATCATCACCCGCAACCAATTGTTTCACATTTGGAACCGTTCCATTGTCTAATGAATTTTTAATTCCGTTTACAATTGCGTTCTTTTCCATTTGAACCATTATTTTACCCGCGTCCGACATACCAATTCCACCCGCAGTACCAATATAAGCCATATGTTCTTCTATATTTCTATTCTGACCAATTTCAGAAACAACAAAAACATTTCCTAAATTATCTGGGAACCATGCGATACCTTCTTTGAACAAAGGACGCCCCAATAATTCGAACAAATTAAAATATTTGCTGTTAAAATCCATCGCAGAACAAAAACTGATAAATGTAGATTTTGATATTCCCAACGGACAATATGGTGCAAAACCAATACACAATAATTGTTTTTGAATATCTTTCATTTCTTGCTTTGTATAGCCCAATTCAGCCATTTTTGCCTGCATCATTTCTTCCAATTTTATGAAAGTATATCCACCATGACAATGCACAAAAATATTTAAATTTCGAATATACCTTTTTGCCAAGGCAACATCTATCTTTTTACCGTCTTGGGATATTCGTGGTAAAATCGCAATATCAAATATTTTTTTAATATATCTTGGGTCTTTCTGTTCTTCTGAATCATTATTAAATTGTTTTTCAGAAACATATCTTTCAAGTTTGTGCGACACCAAAGAATGCAATCTGCGACGACCGTGTTCGAAAGCCATTCTTATACGCGCACGCCCATCGTTAAATGAATATTTCACATCTTCAGATTCACCAAAATCATACGCAACACCATAAACATTAACAGCCGTATTTAAACCATTCGTATTCAGCAAATATTCAATTTCTTTCATATATCCGTTTGCTTTTTTTGAATTATCTGCACCATTTCCACCCAATATTAAACAACATACTTCATCAACCGGAATTTGTTCTACAATCTGGTATCCATATTCATTTATTGCGGTTTTTTCCACCCGTTTTGCAATTTCAACATCACTGCGCAAATTTTCTGTATCATTAAAAATTCTGGCAATAGTTCTTTTTTGATGTGAATTTATTATATCTGTTCTGGTTTTTATATTTTCAAGAATTTTTTCCGCGCTGTTTTTGTGTTCTGGCTTTTTATATATTCTTGCCATCAGATTTATTATAGATTCAACAATTTCTGTATTCAGCATTGGCGACATTAATGCAATATCAGCCATTTCTATCAAAACATCGATAACAGAATCATCTATATCAAGGACAAAATTATTTTCATTATGAAAACTTAATAATTTAGAAATTCTTATAATATTTGAACCATTATTCAAATAATCAAAAATCTGTTTCAAGAAAAATTTCTTTTTTGCGCCACTGGTGTTCTGAACAACCAAATATAAAAACAACAATTTATTTTCAGAATATTTTTCATTCAAAGATTTATATATTTTTTCAAATACAGAATCCGCTGTTTCAGGATATTTTCCAACAATAAATATTACAGATTTTTTTGTTATGATTTTCTCATAATTATCATACATAAAATTAAAAGATTCTATTGCAGCCTGTTTCGGCAATTTAAAAAGAATTTTCAGATATGTATTTACAGCATCTGGCAAAACATCATTATTACAATAATTCATAAATGCTAATGTACGCAATTCTTTGTAATAAACATTTAAAATGTCTATTATGTCATTTTCAGAATCATCAACAGAATCTGAAATTTTCGTCATAACATCGGAATAATATAAATAATTATCTAAATCTTTGTTCATACCGCGTATTATACCAGATTTTTAATTATATATAAACCTATATTATGTATTTCAACATACTTGAATAAAGACCTAAAAAAGTGTATAATATATCGCAAGGGGAGAGAAAAGAAGCACAAACGGAGTCAACGAAAGAAAGGATTTTTACATATGCAACTAGTATATACTAAATCTAGATTACAAGAAATTCTAGATATGTATTCGTCCCCAGATTCACGCGAAGAATCTATCGAAATAGCTAACAGATTACTTGATAATTTTATTAATGAAAAAATTGATATTGAACAATCTGCGTTGCCAGAATTGCAAAAAATCATAGAAACTTGCTGTATGACAAAAGATGCAGACGGAAATAATGTCCTGAATGAAATTGGCGCACGCGCAATGGCAAAATATCAATCAATTATTGATTCATTGGAAAACGCAGAAAACGCGGCTGATAATCAAAGAATTTTTTCGCTGACATCGGACCAAAACCAGATTAAATTTGATTTAATTTCTTTGGGTATTCTGCGTGACATGGGTTTAATTCCGTCTGATACAGACGAAAAAAATCTGACTCCAAATCAGGTCGCAGAACTTATAAATTCTGTAAATATGACAGAAACACAACGTCAACAATATGCAAATAATTTTATATCTTTAGTTGTTGGCAACAATGAATTATTCGAATTGGTTCCACCAAAAATTTTAACAGATGCGTATCTGTTTGCTCGTGAACAATATATGAAAGACAAAAACAACAAAGATGCAGCAGACAGATTTTTAACATTGGCGAAACGCATTGATTATCTGATAAATAATTTTGCAAAGAAAGTTGATTATTTTTATTCTGACCCATCAAATATTGCAGATGTTTATGCTGGATACCGCAAAATGTGTCAGATTCGCGAAAAAGATGTCCGCGAAAAAACAACCGACAATAATACAACAAAAAAATACAAAGAAACCGTCAGACAAAATATATCAGAATCTCTCGCTCGTCTTGAAGAAATTGTATCTTTGTATTCAGATATGTGGAATCTGAAAAATTTAAAACCGGAAGATGCTGAAAAACTGGATAAACGTTGGCAAGAAATTGCAAATTCATTAAAAGATGTTGAAATAAACGATGAAATATTATCAACATTATCTAAATACAAGTTTTTAGACGAAAATGGTAAACCGATTCCTCAATTTTTAGATGAAAACGGAAAAACACAATCTGAATTTAAACCGGGGTATAAATTGGACCCGAACGGCAGATTAAATCGCATAATATCATTGGCAAAAACAGATGTAAATATGCGAAATGTGGGCGACCTTGAAACAGAAGTTAAAGATATAAATCTTGAATCTGAATTATCAGAATCTATCCCATGGAAAATGGCGGAGATATCTGTGCCTGACCAAAGTGTTTCTGGGGTTGCAGAACACAAGCCTTTGACCCAACAGGAAGTTGATGAATTTTGGGATTCTATTAAAACAGATGGCGGAGAAATAACAGACGAAGGTTATCAAGACGCATTGGACGCTCAGGTTAATCAGGCTGCTGGTTTTGCAGGAATGATGGCAGAACATGTCGGCAATGATAAAAAAATTGTTATGCGTCCTTTTGAAGCTGTTAATGATATTGATAAATTATCAAAAACAAGAACAGAAAAAACCGGTGCTGATGGTCGTAAAAAGAAAATCAGTTTCTTTCGTCGTTCTTTGAAAAATTTCCTGACTGCTACCGCCGTATCTGCTGGACTTACATTCATAGGAAAAGCAACCGGTATCGCATATGCAGGCGCCGCAATTGGAACAACACTGGGTATCGGCAATATGATTGTTCAGGGATTTAAATGGCGTCGTGAACAAAAGAAAGCAGGAAAACCACATGGTATAAAAGAATTCTTTTCAGATAAACGAAATTGGGGACCGGCTTTAACATCTGGTTTGGGTGTTGCCGCTGTAATCAGTATGGCAACAGGGAACCCTGAATTAGCAGGTGCGTTTGGCCTGTCTGCAATGGCAGTTGGCGGAACATCATCTGGTGTTATGACATATAAAGACGCAATAAATTCTGGCTATACCCGTGGTCAGGCATTGGCTGGCGCTTTGGCTGTATCTGGTTCTGTGGTCGCTGGTGGTTTGTTTGGTCGTTGGGCCATGAATGGTGTTATAAACTATGTGAACGAAAACACAGATTCAACATTATTCAAAACAGAACATACAACAATAAATCAAACCGAAACAACACAACGCGTTTATAATGATGGTGTTATTGAACATCACGAAGAAATGATGTTGAATAATAATTGGGAAACACAACAATCTTTTGACACCAGAATTAGCGGTTTAATGAACGCAGGTTTAAGCCATGATGACGCAGTTCGCTATTTATTAGCATGGCATGACGCAACAGACCATAATCTTGGGAATGGTTATTTCCATAATATCGGCCTAGATTCAGATGCATTATCTGCGTTACGTGGTTCCATAAATGGTTCTGAAATAAATTTATCACCAGAAGCACTCGCAGCGTTTGAACATTTTAATCCACACATTTCTGCTATAAACACCGTTGGATATATTCCAAACGCACCGGTAAATTATGATTTACCAGCAAACGCAACATACGATGCAAATGGTGTTTTGATTCCTGGAAATGATGTTTATTCAACATATGTTGAACATTCAGGTCAGGTATTTAACGATATTCCAATCATAACCAATGAAACCACCAGTATATTTACACCAAACGAATTGGCTTTCCCTGCTGGAATTGGAACATTTGGAATATATGAACCACGTGTTGTACCTGATGAATATTTAACCCGTATGCGTGAACGCGCGGGTGCATTGGCTGATCGTGGCGACAGAATTGATCATCAAATAGACGGAACCCAAAATACACAAACTGATGAAAGACCTGATATTCCACGAAATGTTGCCAGACCTTCTGACGGTATTGTTATAATGCCACCAACGGAAAATATACAACCAGAAACACCTGTGATTGTTAATCCACCAAAACCAAATGATGGAAACGAACCAGAAGAAAAACCTGCAAAACGCGGATTTTTCGGCAGATGTAAAGATATAACTTATAAAATAATGCAATCCGTGTATCACGGTACACAAAAAACTATAAAAGGAATTCATAATATTAACCTACAAATACAACAAGGAGTAAACCAAATGAAAATAGAAGACGTAAAAGCAAAAAACAAACGCGCCATTGAACGCGCACGTGGCATAAAGGCTTTAAACAAAGAATACAAAGACATAAGCATTGAAGATCTTGCAGATGTATCTTTGAAAGATGGTGTTGCAATTGCTCATCTGGACGAAAAAGCCATGGGCAAAATCGGTAAAAAGATTATTGAATTGCGCGCACAATTCAAAATGGAAGATATGGGCCAACAACACAGCACAGACCGTCGTTTGGCAGAACTTGATTTATTAGAAAAAGAAGTTGAAAAATTCAAAAGCATGGGTGGTAAAAGCGCAATGGACGCCCGTTTGAAATTGGCTGAATTAGAAAATAAATTAAGAATATTAGAAGCACAAGGTGCCGCAAATGTAGCTGCAACAACTGCACGTGGCAAAACAAAAGTTGCAGGCATAGAAGCAGATGGTCAAAAAACAAAAGCAAGACGCTTTGGCCAAGCAATATCTGCATTTTTCAAAGGATTCGGCGACACAACAGCAGAAGATGTAACATCTGCTGATTATGCTGCTAAACTTGCCAAGAAGAAACTTGCCAAGGCAAAAACAGATTCTGCTAAAAAAGTTTGGAAAAAAGCATCTGAACGTCTGGCAGAAATAATGGCGAATCACGAATATTCAGAAGAACAGAAAAAACAAATTGCTTCTGCAATTATCCAAGAAACTATAGAACAAGCAAACAATGCAAAATAGTTTCTAAAAATCAAATAAAAAAGACCCTTGTTTAAGGGTCTTTTTTTTTATCTACAATGAAACACCCTGCTCGCAAAATCTTTAATTAATACAATTGGATGTTTAACTTTTAACCAATTTGGTTTTTCCAATAATTTGAATTTTTTTCCGTCCCATTGCAATATCATATAATCTGCATTTGGCATACCACCGTTAGCATAGTTTGTATATCTTGTTAAAATCGCCCTGATTACACCACCATGTGTCGCAATACCTATATTTTCAGAATCCGTATTTTTCACGATATAATCCAGCGCATCACTAACGCGATTTATACATGTGTTAAAACTCTCACCATTTTCAGGAACAAAATCATTGTCTATCAATAACAAACGCGGAATTGAAACCGTATCTTTTGTTAAATCTATCGGTGTGTTTTTTGGTGCCTTGATTACATTTAAAATTTTACCCTTGAACACCCCAAGGTCCCATTCATGCAATCTGTCATCAACAATAACAGGTGTATTATTTGTTTTCGCTACAATTTTTGCCGTTTCAATTGCACGTCCCAATTTAGATGTATAAATACACCCCAGATTCACATTTGCTAATTTTTTTGCTAATTCTTCTGCCTGATGAATACCGTTTTGGTTTAATGGAATATCTAAAACACTTTGCATACGGCGGGCAACATTATAATCTGTTTCACCATGTCTGAATATATAAAGGTTCTTTATCATCAACAAGTCCTTTTCTTTTTATTATATCATGAAAATATCGGTGTCAATAATATAATCATTGTTTTACACGAAAAAGGTGCTATATTGTAAATCACTAAACGGGGGTAAATATGGCAGTAATTATGGACGGTATTGCATTAAGAAATCGTATATTAAACGAATTGAGAATTCGTGTTGATAATATGTCTGTTAAACCAAAATTGGTTGCCGTATTGGTTGGTAATGACCCAGCCAGTCAAATTTATGTCCGAAACAAAGAAAAATTCGCTGAAATTGCCGGTATTGAAACAGATGTTATTCGTATGCCTGAAACATCTACAACAAATGATTTAATTTCAACTATTGAAAAATTAAATAATGATAAATCTGTAAACGCAATATTGATTCAATTACCCCTGCCAAAACACATAGACACAAAAACAGTATTAAACACTGTTTCCGAAACAAAAGATGTTGATGGTTTCACAGATGCTAATATTGGTAAAATGTGTGGTTCGGGCGATAACTATATAATTCCATGTACCACGCGTGGAATATTGGAAATATTAGATGAATACAAAATAAACATCATTGGTAAAAACACAGTTATAATTGGTCGTTCTGATATTGTTGGAAAACCAACTGCAATGATGTTTTTAAAAAGAAATGCAACCGTCACAATTTGCCACAGCAAAACACAAAATTTATCTGAATATACCCGCAATGCAGACATCATTGTTGCCGCAACTGGAAAAATAAAAATCACGGGCGACATGATAAAACCAGACTGTGTATTATTAGATGTTGGTATGCAACGTGATGAAAACGGAAAATTACATGGCGATTGCGATTTTGAATCATGTGAAAAAACAGCAGGCTATATAACCCCAACCCCTGGTGGTATCGGTCCAATGACAATCGCAGGTCTGATGGAAAATGTTGTTGATATAGCAGAAAAAAACATATAAAAAACACCGGTATTTACCGGTATCCAAATCCCAACACCCTATCTTTCGCGACCATAACAAAATAAAAACGACCACAAGGGTCGTTTGTTATTCTGGTAGCGGCGAAGGGATTCGGACCCCTGACCAAAGGATTATGATTCCTCTGCTCTACCACTGAGCTACGCCGCCAGCAAGCAACATTATAACAAACTTTTTTCACTTTGCAACTAGGAATTCATGTCATTTGTATTATATGCGTTATTTAGAATAAAATTCAAACATGAAAAAATCTGTATTTTTATTCTGTTTGTTCACAAATACCGCAATGGCTAACACCTGTCTTTTACCTGAAAAAGACCCTTTTATGGGCGATTTCAGCAATCAAATTGGCTTTGGTATTGGCCAAGGTTTTGACACAGGTATCTTATTACCACCACCGGTTCGTCCAGTTCCTTTTTACATTATGACTTTGCAATATTCACAACCAACAAAGTTTTTCAGAATACCTGCCCGTCGTTCATTAAATATTTCTCAAACAATCGGAATTGAAAGAAAAGACGGCTGGAATTGGCAAGATTATTCAATTCCTATTGCCTATGTCAGCGAAGATATAGCAATGTTCAGATATGATAAAATTTATATGGGTATGGGCGCTGGTGTTGGCCTGCAAGCGAAAGAAAACAAACGTCTTGGGTCTAAATTATTGTTTCAATTCAAAATAAGTTTTGGATATAATTTCAACAAAATATGGGCAACAGAAATATTTATTCAACATTTTTCCAACGCAAACACAGCCGAAGAAAACCATTCTTATGCTTTTTATGGAATTGGGTTAACACATAATTTTTAAAGAATTACCAATCTATTGGTGTTTCGCCGTGCGCAATTAAATATTCATTTGTTTTTGAAAAATGATGATTACCAAAAAAACCACGATATGCAGATAATGGTGATGGGTGTGCAGATTTTAAAATTAAATTTTGTTCTGGGTTCACAAAATCTGCTTTCTTTTGTGCGAACGAACCCCACAATAAATAAACAACATTTTTTCTGTGTTCAGATACTGCACGAATAACAGAATCTGTAAATGTTTCCCACCCCTTGCCTGAATGAGAAGCAGCCAGATGCGCCTGAACTGTAAGTGTTGAATTTAATAATAACACACCCTGACGCGCCCAATCTGATAAATCACCATTTGTTTTTGATTTATGTCCGATATCAGATTCTATTTCTTTGTAAATATTGATTAAAGACGGTGGCAAATCAATTCCGTTTTCAACTGAAAAACACAGTCCGTGTGCCTGACCCGGTTCGTGATACGGGTCTTGACCGATAATAACAACTTTTACATCCGATAACGGACATAAATTAAACGCATTAAAAATATTTTGAGGTTTTGGGTAAATAATTTTTCCAGATTTATATTCACCACGAACAAAATCAGTCAGTTTTTTGAAATATTCTTTTTCAAATTCATCTGACAAAACATTTTTCCAAGATTGCTCAATTTTTACATCCATAAATTAAACCTCTATCAAATGGTTCTGCAAAGCTTTCCATAAAACAACATCTATATAACCAATTGGCAAATTTGTTTGTTTATGCAAATGTTCAAACATTTCATCACAACATTTTTTTATATCTCTGTCCAATTTACCATTATCTATTTTTTCAGCAAGCCCGCTATTTCTGCCGTACACAACACCAAGTCTTTGAATCCAAATATCATATTTTACAACATTTTCACCCAAATTTCGTGCCAAATGATTTGCAGTTATTTTTCCGATATGTGGTAAATGTTGCAGATAATTTAATTTTTCGTCCAGTGTATAACATTTATAAAAACCATCACAAAAATCTTGTCTGTTATTCCAAATTTTATAAATAGCATTTATTTTGTTTTTATTGTTAAACACATTTAATAAATCTTCAACAGATGCTCCGGACGGCAACATATCCATAATTATTTTATGAATTCTTTTTGCAGTTTTTTGTGAAAAACCGCCCGCCAATATAACATAAGAAACCGTGCTTGCAAATTCAGTTGGATTTAATTTTTTTTGATTTGATAAATTTTCTTTTATTTCATCAAAAGATTTATCATCACTGTCCAAACCCATTTCACGCAGTTTAGATTCAATTTCTATAAACCAATCTTTTGAAAAAATTTTATGCATTTGTTTTTCCAAATTTTGTAATTGCGGTGTACAACACAGAATTATCTGTTGATTTATCAGATTCAATTATTTTTTGTTTGATTTTTTCTTTGGCTTCGTTCAATGCCTGAACAGATTTTAATATTTCGTCGGGGGTTTTTGCCAGACGACTTTTTTCAACATTTTGTTTTATTAAATCGTCTGCCATTTTTACCCCCTTGTTTTAATTACACATCAAGATTTGCATTTAACGCATTTTCTACGATGAAATCTCGTCTTGGTTCTACGACATCACCCATTAACATAGAAATAACTTCGTCTGCCTGAGATGCGTCTGTAATTTTAACTTGGAACAGCGAACGATGATTTGGATCCATTGTTGTTTCCCACAATTGTTCAGCATTCATTTCACCAAGACCTTTATAACGTTGAATCTTTAATCCGTTCTTTGCATATTCAAACGCAGTATTTAACAATGCAAACGCACCCCAAATTTTTTGAGATTTAGATTTCACACGTAATACTGTTGGTTTAGAGAATGTTTCAATCAATTCTTCACGACCAGCCATTCTCTGCCATGAACGAATTTCAGGTGAATTTATTTTTTCGCGTGGCAAAACATGAGTTTCTGTTACGGAACGCAATGTTCTGGTGATTTTGATACCTTCTGCATCACTTGAAATTTTCCAACCGCGTTCGAATTCAAGTTCTTCGTTATCAAGCATATTTTCAGCAGCAGCAAAATTTTCTGCACTTTCGCTTTCGAATACTTTATTCAAAGCCAACGCTTCTATGAAACGCAACGGAACAATATGATTCAAAGCTTGCAAATTGTTTTTCATATCATCAACCAATTCCAACAAACGTTTGAAATCTGCCCCAGCTAACTGTTGCCCATCACTTGTTTCAATCATACCGTCTGTTGCCAATTGATCCAACAAATAATCGTCCATTTCGCGTTCATTTTGAATATAGATTTGTTGTTTTCCACGTGTCACACCATAAAGTGGTGGTTTAGCAACATAAATATAACCGCGTTCGATTGCTTCTGGCATATGACGATAGAAGAATGTCATTAACAAAGTTTGAATATGTTGACCGTCCACATCCGCATCGGTCATGATGATAACTTTGTGATATCTAAATTTTTCAATATCAAAATCATCTTTACCAATACCGGCACCCAATGTTGTAATCAGAGCACCAATTGTATCAGACCCCAACATTTTATCGAAACGAACGCGTTCAACATTTAAAATCTTTCCACGCAAAGGCAATATAGCCTGAGTCTTTCTGTCTCGACCTTGTTTTGCAGTACCACCAGCAGAATCCCCCTCAACAATGAATAATTCGCATTTTGCAGGATCGCGTTCGGAACAATTTGCTAATTTACCAGGCAAACTACCCAATTCAGGACCAGTTTTCTTACGTGATAATTCACGAGCCTTTCTGGCGGCTTCACGTGCAGTTGCAGCTTCGATAATTTTATCAATAATCATTTTTGCGATTACTGGGTTTTCTTCCAAATATTCATACAACAAATCACAAACTGTGTTTTCGACCAAAGGTCTTACTTCACTTGAAACCAATTTATCTTTTGTCTGGGAACCGAATTTAGGGTCTGGAATTTTAACACTAACGATGCTTGTTAAACCTTCCCTGAAATCTTCACCAGATAAATTGATATCTTTCTTTAAATTCTGTTCAGAAATATATTTATTCAATGCGCGTGTTAAACCAGCGCGGAATCCAGCTAAATGTGTTCCACCGTCACGGTTTGGAATATTATTTGTGAAACACAGTGATGTTTCAGTATAAGCAGTTGTCCATTGTAAAACAATTTCAATATAAGAATCTTCGATTGTTTTAATCATTTGAATTGGTTCTGCGTTCAATAATTCTTTTGATTTATCAAGATATGTTGCAAAACCCTTTAACCCATCGGCTGAATGGAATTCACGAACAACTTTTTCAGGACCGCGTAAATCTTCCAAAATAATACGAACATTTGCATTAAGGAAAGATTGTTCACGCAACCAAACTTCCAATGTGTCAAAATCAAAAACAGTACCTGTAAATGTTTCAGGTGATGGCAAGAAAGTTACTTCTGTTCCGTGTTCATGTGTTGTTTCGTTTTTAGTGATTGTCAAATCCATTGTTGGAACACCGTCTGCGAATGTCATGCGCGCTTCTTTGTCGCCACGCCATACGCGTACTTCCAACCAAGTGGACAAAGCATTAACCACGGAAACACCCACACCGTGCAAACCACCAGAAACCTTGTAAGCACCGTTTCCTTCGTTATCAAATTTACCACCGGCATGCAATTCGCACATTATCAATTCCAGCGCACTGCGACCTGTTTCGTGATTAATATCAAATGGCATACCACGACCATTATCACGAATAGTTGTAGAACCATCTGCATTCAAAGAAACATAGACAGTGTCTGCATAACCCGCCATCGCTTCGTCGATAGAGTTATTAACAACTTCATAAATCATATGGTGTAAACCGTCCCCGCCTTCCCCGACATCACCAATATACATACCAGGTCTTTTTTTAACCGCTTCCAGACCCTTTAATACTTTAATTGAATCACCAGTATATTCATTATTTACAGCCATTTAAAATTCCTTTCTTTTTGCTATGTAAAACATAGCAATTTATGATATAATTATCAAGTGAAAAGGTATAAAAAATCACTATTTTTAACCAAAAGGTTTAATGTATGAAATTTAAATTACTTTACTATGGCGATATTTTAACAAATCCGAAAAAACGCGCCCAACATATTGCGGATATCCGCATGCAATTTCACCCACAATTAAAGAAATTGCTGAATTTCCAACCATGGAACAATTTGTCTAAATTTATGATGCCTGACGCTACAAAAAGCCCGATTATAACCCGTCATATCGGCGGTATAGATTTTAACCCAATCATTACATCAAACCTGAAAATGATTGCAGAATTAGATATTTTGTTGATGCACCCTGAAATTGTTGGTGTTCCACGTTCAGACATAGATAACCGTGTCAAAACAATATTGGACGGGTTGCGTTGTCCACAAAACGAACATGAAATCGGTCAAAATACCCCTCATGATGTTGGACCAATTTATACTCTGTTAGACGACGACCATTTGGTTACAAAATTGACCGTCAACACCAGCCATTTATTATCAACAGATATATTCCCAGAAAACACAAAAACGTCCCCAGATTCAGTTTTCATGCTGATAGACGTAAATGTAAGGGTTACAGAAGGAACGCTTGAAAACCTGCCATTTATGGCTTAAATAAAAAGATAATAAAAATACCGGTAAACACCGGTATTTTTTTCAGGAACAAAAAAGGGAAAGGAACCCTTTTTTATATTGGTGTGCGAAACAAAAAACACACCAATTGGTTTTTGCCGATTATGGCAAATTGGTTTGTTCTGGTTTGCTGAAACGCCAACCACGGAATGTTTTACCCTTAATGGTCTGTGCCTTAACAGGGGTACGAACATCACTTCCGTATGTGGCGGTACCCGCATTGTTTGCAATAACATCAGCTGCATCTGCATTCGACCAATTAATGTTGATAACATTTGCCTCACACATCGCTGGACTTGATTGAACGGATCCCAACAACGCAGCACGGAACGCGAGGAAGGACGAGTCCGTGATACGCAAGATGCTCGCACAGTCGTTAGCGCAGCCGTATGCGCAAGCCGACTCGCCACCGCTGAAGCCTTCGTAGAACACCCAAGGGGCGGACAAGCTCTGCATGGTGCCGTCCGTACCTTTATATCCCGTCACATTACAATAACAATATTGTGCCCCCGCTTGACCGGTTTCATCTGTTAAACTTGATGTTATTGTTGGGTTTGTCCATGTAGCACCATTATTATCACCTGCTTGTGTAGAACAACGAGCCTGACCAACCAACATTCCGTTGGTGCCGTAATCTACCGCCCATGTGTTATTGTCGGTTAAGCCATAATATGATTGCCCCTTTTCTCCCTGACCATCAAAGTTTTGTTCACCAAATGTACCGTCTGCCTTAATATGAGCACTGTTTTCACCGGCGCCTGTACCAATTGCGGTTACTAATTCGCCGCCGCTCATGCTGGTTTTCAAATGCCATCCGTTAACGCAAGATGTTGCGCCACATTGGTTGTTATTACCATAATAATAGCCACCGTTCATTGTTCCCGTTGAATGTGCAACATCCGAATTTGTACATGTACGATAACATGAATTTACGCTGTCACCAGTTCCGGCGGATAATGTATATGCGCCGTTTGTCGCATCCGAACATGATGTAAGTCCCTGATTATTATTTGCGTCATAATAAACACCATTTTGCACACCAGCACAGAAATAACCAGATTGATCACAATCTATTGGTGATTCTGCGCCCGCCGGTAAATATTGTCCCGCGACGATTTGATATAATACATCTTCGTATTCCGCGACTGCATCTACGGTTCCTTCATATACGCTGTCCATGTTGTCTGCAGTTGCCGCGTTGGTATATGTGTAATCTTCTTCCATATAGCCGTCGGCTGGGAATGTTCCCGTATGTGATGGTTCCGCAAATGCCGGTGCTATCACGCCCATCGCAAGCGCGGATGTTAAAAAGATTTTTTGTGACATGGTTACTCCCTTTCTTTTTTTAACAAGAAAACCACCATAAACATTTGGTGGTTGGAGGTTAGTAACAATTAAAACAGAAATTGTGCCGTTTATTTATGTATATCACGACCCTCCAACCATTATTCAAGTTGGAGGCATTTTTCGTCTGCTTTACGACGCTGTTTTAAACGGGTTACTACACCCCACCGATAAAAAATTTTATCGACATTTTTATCATAGCAATTTTAGAAAAATTTTTACAAGTAAATTTTATTTACATCAAAACGGCGGTGATTTGTTCCTGCATCTGGAAAGTGCCCAAAACTATCCACCCAATAATAATTGATACTAATATAATACCAATGCTGTTTAAAACACTTGATATAGATTCCATACGGCGAACTGATTCTTCCATATAATCATTTGCGATATCGTCCAGATTTTGTGCGAAATCATTCATATCTGAATATATCATCAAATCGCCAACGATTTCACCATTTGGGAAATCTTTCCCAGTCAACGCCAGCGCAGAACCCAAATTTTCACCGTTTGCAATATAATGCAGGGTTTCTTCCAATATATTTGATAAATATCTGTTTGATGAATCCATCAATAAACGCAACGCGTCCGGCACAGACACACCCGCAGACACCATTGCAGCCAATGACATTAACCAACCAACAGATGTTTGTAATTTATAAATATTCCATGGTGGTAATTTATCAAACATGGTTCTTAATTTTCCCGTCCATATTGGCAAAGATAACCATACAACAGATATCACCCCAACCAATCCGGCTGCAAAAACATACCAATATTTATTTGCAAAATCTGATACCCATATCAGGGACGCCGCCGTGCCACGCCATATAATATCGCTGCCCGCCGCTTGTGCCAATGGTGGAACAAGATATATTCCAACCATAATAATTATACCAATCGTCAATAAAAACAAAAATAATGGATATGCCAACGCAGACCACATTGCGCGTTTAATTCTTCTGATACCACCAACAACACGCGATACATTTTCAAGCGAAACCAATAAACTGGACACATTACCAGACATTAAAAGCAATGTTTCTTCATTTGGAACCCAACCACGTGTGGCCTCGCTGAAAGTCATACCTTTTTCAAGGTTCTGTTGAATTTCACGCATTGCGATTGCAAATGGTTCATTTGGTTTTCGTCCGTCAAATGATTCTATCATTTCAATACGGTGCAACGCGTCCATCAATGTAAAATTATTACGAAGCAGAGATGCGATTTTTCTTGAAATCGCCATACGTTTATCAGTATTTGTTCTAAAAACCAGTTTTGCATACAGCAAATCTAATTTATTCATATCTTAATATACCCATGGTCTGTCTAATAAACCAACCCTGTCTTCCAATTCATCAACACCGATAATACCACGCAACATCAATTCAATTGCAGATTCTTTCAGTGTTCGTCCGTTCATTTTTTCAAGCCAATATTTCACTGCGCTTTCTGTTTCCCCCGCCAGCGCAAGCGATAAAAATTCACTGTTTGTGATAATAATTTCACCCGCCTTGACACGACCAATTGTTCCGGTGCCATTACAATATTCGCAACCAACACCACGAACATATGTTTGCGCCAACCCTAAATCACCCAATGTTTCACGAACACGGTTATATGACGGATGATTTCTTTTATCCAGTAATCTTTCACGACAATGTGGACACAATTTTTTAAATAAACGCATAGAAACCAAACCACGCATCATTGTTTCATCTTTTAATTTGAAAGCTTCCACGCCCATATCCAACAAACGGGTCAACGCGCCCATCGCAGAATTAGCGTGCAATGTTGTCCACACATTATGACCAGACAATGCGCCCTTGACCGTCAATTGCGCCGCAGATAATGTTCTGATTTCACCGACCATTAATGTATCAGGGTCGCTTCGCAAAGCAGCCGCAAGGGCTTCTGTAAATTTTTCTTCGCGTTGTTCTTCGTTCGTTGTGTTAACAACCGGCATTTGATGTGCGCCAAAAATCTTTTGTTCCGCAGGATCTTCCACAGTAATAAGATTTATTTCATATCTTTTTTCTTTCAACATCAACGCCATATTGCGAACCAATGTCGTAGATTTACCAGAAGATGTAGGACCCGCAACAACAACCAATCCAGTTGGTGCAGAACGCAAACGCATCAATAATTTTTGTTCATATTCATTAAATTCTTGTTCGGTTTTTATACCTTCGCTTGGGTTATCATATAACAAACGCATAACCACATATTGCGAACCAAACGCAATCGGATTAAATTGCATACGAATACCCAACACACCATTTGGCAAATATAAATCTTTTGTTCCACGCAATGGTGTTCGTCCATCTTTCTGGGCGGTTTGATATTCGTTTTGTGCATAACTCGAATTAGAAATATCAGCCGATGCAAACGCCGCACGAACGAAAGATTCACCCCATTGTGAATTGTATTCAAGAACCGGTTGCATACTGCCATCTATACGGAAATAAATTGTTGTTTGGTCTGCGACCTCTATGTGAATATCAGAAACCTTTTGCGATGCAGCACGTGCAATAATATCAACAAAATCTTTCTGCATCTGGTTATCATAGTCAGGACGCGCATGTATTCCGCCAACCCTTTCGTCGTTATATTTATAAATGTTTGATATTAAACCTAAATCAGAATAAAAAGGTTGTTTCATCAATTTATTTTTCTGACGCAATAAATCTATAAACGCAATAACACGACCATCGTATCTGTGTGTTCTGGAAATAATAATTTCGCCACTTGAAAAATATGCAATCAAACTTTGTGTGTCTTTCGGCAAAGCCAATTCACCCACGGAAGATGTTAATAATCTGTTTTGATTAGAAAACAAATAATCAATAATATCTTTACTGTTTGCGTTTTCAAGTCCCGCCGGAATTGACGGTTTTGATGAAACATCTGTTAAAAATTTATCATCTTTGTTTGGCATATTATTTTCCAATATTTATGTTTTCTTCCTGACCGTCTTTTTCAAAAATAATACCGTCATTTAAAGAAATGCTTTTTACAATATAACCACCAATTTGTTTACCAACACTTACGCGTTTATTTTGACCAGTCGCAACTTCTTCAAGTGTTGCCTGTAATTGATTACCAATACCAATAACATTAACCAATTTATATTGATTTGATAAACCACCTTCTACAACTTTTTTTGTTGGTCTTTCAACAGGTTTTTCTTCTTCTACTTCTTCCAGTTGACGTTTTAATTTTTCAGTTTGCGCTTCCAATTGTGCCTTGGTTGCTTCCAATTCTTGCTGTTGTTGTTCTGCACGCCCAGACAAAGTATCCAATTCCATTTGAATTTTTATTTTTTCAGCATTTAATCTTTCCAATTCTAAATCAAGCTGTGCCCTTTCTTTTTCAAGTTGCATAACAACTTTTTCTTGTTCCAATGTTGTTATTCTTTCAAACAAAGAACCGTTCACTTCATAATTATTTAACGCATCAGCAGATATTTGGTCTGCATTTTCTTCTGTGATAATTTCTTCTTCGATAAATTCTTCTGAAAAAGATGGGACAGAAAAACCAAATATAATCAACACTGATAACAATATTTTCTGAATTTTATTAATCATCTTATTTTTCCTTTTTTTATTTTGTATAAACAATTACTTCGTAATTCCATGTTCTTGTGTTTGCGTTCCAATTTACAGATGTCATATAAACACCACCAAAATCATTAAACACATTCATAAATTCAGTCGGTATCATTTTTGATGATGCAGAAACCTCTATAACATTTAATTTTTCGGTTTCTTCCCCATTTGATACAGTATCCGAAACACCATTTATGTGCAATTTAGTGTTTATTTGTTGGAAATTGGTTGTAATGTCGCGCATAGCACTGACCTGATCGCGTTCATCTAAAGAAGAAACTGTTTTTAATTCAGGCAACATAACACGAACCAATATTTCGTTTTCAGACAATTGTTGAACAACCGCGCCTGGGAATAATTCAGAACCAATATCATAAAAATCATTTAATGTTCCAAAATCGCGTTTAAATGTAGCAGTTACATATTTTTCATCACATTTTGTATATGTCTGATTCCAACCAGAAACTGGTTGCATAACAAAAGCAATCGCCTTGTAGCACAAATTTGCGCGTTCCATGACATCTGGTAAATGTTCGTATGGACGATTTAATGGTTCAACTTCTTTCTTAACAATATTGAATTGTTCATCTAATTCTTTGTTTTTTAATTCAATTTGGCGTTTGTATTCTGCTGCTAATTCAGGATCTATATTTACCCGTTTGCGTGGCATAATACTTTTACCCATTGGTGAATATAAAAACGAAACGAATGCCACCACGAAAATCGCAATGAAAAAGATAGATGGTAATAAAGATTTTACGATACTGATATTGCGTAATCTCGCAACATTGTTATTTTGAATAATGTCTGATAAAAATTTTTCCTGAGAACGAGGCATTCCCCAAGACGCAGGCGCAAACAAAGCACCCCAATCAGGTATATTTGACAATTCAGTATAAATTTCACGGGCATTTGTTTCAGATTCTATCAAAATATCACGAATAATAATTCCATTACGCACCGCAACCAAATAAAAACCATTATCCGCCTGAAATACACCCAAGAAAGAAATTAAATCTGCAAAATGTTCAACAATTTCTGCAGCTGCACTTGGCATCGAAAAATGTGCACCGTTTCTTGCATTGGTTAAACCAACCATAGATTTATATTCTGTGAACAGTGTATATTTTGTATTTTTTGCCAGTTGTCTCGCATAATTAAAGGCTGTATTACCAACACTGACAGGTTGCCAAAATAGACCTGTCGCAAATTTTTTATGATGAACTGTTATAATTTGCTTAATCATTCTCTCTTCTGTGTAAGTATTATAACACAAAAGATAAAATAAAATAAAGGCAAAATTGTATTAAAAAAGTCGTATTTCTACGACTTTTGTTTATTTTTTGCATTTATAAACTTTTGATTTGATTTTAAAGGTGTTTTTTGGACCAAATATTGCGCCTTCGTTATTCAAAATTTCTTCGCCTGTGATATAGTAAGTATCCCCCAGACCATCTTGTTCAATTATTCTTTTTTCAAGGAATTCATAGGCATCTTTTACATTGTAAGATGTCATTGTTGTATCAACATTATACAAATATTCACAATTTTTTGGTTCGCTGGTCAATCTGACAATACCATTATCTTGTTCAGGTACCGTTGTTGCACACGCGCCCAAAAATAAAGACAGTAATAATAATTTTTTCATTTCTTTCCTCCTTTTGTTTATATGATTTCATAATTATCTGGGTCACTGAATAATTTACGCAAAACCAAATTATTTAACGCATGAGACCCCTTAACTGATTCAAGATTCGCATACACAAAACCACCACTTGTAAACATATCACCAATTGCGTCTATGATTTTATGACGAACAAATTCGTTTTTATAATATAATTTATTTAATGTCCCATCACCAGTATCATTCAAAGCAATCACATTATGTTCATTTGCACCACGCCCCATACCATGCGCCTTTAACCATTCCCATTCACTGTATTTACCGAAAGTTCTTGATTTTGCAATATCTTTGATAAATTTATCTTTCGTTCTTTTTGTTCCGTCCAAGAAACAAGAATAAGATTGTGTTCCTATGATTTTATCTTTATAAACCAATGTTGCATCTATGTTTAAGCCTTTGCTGTTCGGAGATAATTTAACAAAACCGTTACCTTTTCTCCAAATTGTATGGTTAAAGATAATTGTTTTTAATTTCTTGAAACCATGCATTTGTTTAACCAATTCATTTCTTTTTGCAACAATTGTCTTTTTAACAATAATCTTTTTCATCTTGGTTTTTGCACCAACATATTTTTCCAGCATCTTGATAAATTCGTATGCACTGCCGTCCAAAATTGGTGTTTCTTGACCATCTATTTCAATAATCGCGCTGTCTATACCCAATAAAAACAAGGCAGCCATTAAATGTTCAATTGTTTGGACATGCGCACCATTTGTTTTACCAATTGTGGTATTACGCATCAAAGTTTCCCCAACATTATCAAAACTTGCAGGAATCAATTCAGAATTTGGTATATCAATTCTTTGAAAAAAAATACCATATTTTTTAGATGGTTTTATAACCATATTCACAATATTTCCAGAATGAATACCAACTCCAGAAATCTTAACTTTTTTTGTTAGAGATGTCATTTACCTTTCCTTTTAACCAATCATAAAAACCGTTTTCAATTTCAGTATTTAACGCAGAAAATCTTATTTGTTTTTTTGCCCAATCTGGCAATCTGACCCAATCTTTTTCAGTTGTTAATAATTTAGCATTTTTTTCATCTGCCATGTTTATTAAATCTTTGATATCATTATCATTATATTGATAATGGTCTGGGAAAGATTTTGTTTCAATCAAATTAGCATTTATATTATCAAAGAATTTTTCAGGATATCCAATACCTGCAAACGCGATAACAGGTGTTTTTTCATCATATGGGTATATTTCTTTGTTCTTGGCATAAAAGATAGGAATATTTGTCGGCAAATTAAAATTATTTGCGACTTTTTTCTTTCTGATTACGATAATAGCATCTGCCCTGTGAATTGCAGAAACAGGTTCACGCAAAGGACCCGCAGGCAATAAAAACCCATTTCCAAAACCAATACTTTCATCAAACACCAATATTGAAATATCTTTTTTAATAGATGAATTTTGAAAACCGTCGTCCATAATAATTGGTGTTTTTTCAGATTGTTTATTTAATACAATTAAATTACTTTTTCTGTTTCCAACATGAACCAATATTCCGTCATTTGATAACATTTTTGCTTCATCACCAACATTGCCAGTTTGTGCAGATTTTTTATAACCACGCATAACAACTGGTGAATCAAAATATTTAGCAACCTGTCTTACAATTGGGGTTTTACCAACACCGCCAGATAAAATATTCCCAAAACAAATTACAGGACGATTTGATACAAATTGTCTTTTTTCACGCATAAAAAAAACAAATTTGGACGCCAGAAAATAGAACCCAGAAAATGGATATAAAATATACGAAATTAAATTTTTTCTTAAAAACCAGTTTGGTGTTTTCATAATAAATCTTTTTTTTAATCAAAATTTTTTGGGGTTAAATCTTGTTCAACCTTGAAATCTGTGAATTTTTTATCAAGATTATATGCCTGTTTAACCATTAAATCTTCCAAATTTTTTCTTATTTTTTCAAAATCTTCAATTGGTGTTTTTTTATCTATAAAGATAGGTTTTCCGACCTCTCCCGCTATTTTAGAAAAAGGATGTGTCAACAAATATCTGTCCCAACGATTCAAGAACCACGGACGCGAACAAGAATAACAAACCGGTATAATTGGTGCACCCGTCATTTTTGCAAAATATAATGCCCCATCATGAAACCGCATAGATGGTCCATTTGGGCCATCTGGGGATAACGCAAGACAGAAATTACCATTTCGTAAAACATTGACACCTTTCTTTAATACAGACACCCCACCATGAGATGACGACCCATAAATAGTGCGCAACCCAAACAATTTTTCCATTTTTGCAATTGCACGACCATCTTTCCTGCTGTCTGCGATGGCATAACCACGAACATGATTCAATGCAATAACCGGTGATAACATCATTGTTCGCCCGTGCCAAAATACGAAAATAGCCGGTTTTCTGCCATATTTTTTAAGGACATTTAAACCCTTGATATCTTTTTCAGATGTAAAATATACAAACCAAATCAGCACATAATATATCAGTGCCAAAATCCATTGGATAACACCCCAACCGTATAAAATACGAAAAAATCTTCTGATTTGTTTTCTAAGATATTTTCCCAAGATAATCACCTTATACCCTGATTCTAGCAACAAAAAACATACAATGCAAGCAACCAATAAATTCACAAAAAATAAGATAAAATGCTTTTTTTATTTGACAGTCCAAATTAAATATATATAATAGATTTTGCTTATCGCGGGATAGAGCAGCCCGGTAGCTCGTCAGGCTCATAACCTGAAGGTCGGTGGTTCAAATCCATCTCCCGCAACCAAGATTTAATAAAAAAGCACCCCTTGTGGGTGTTTTTTTTGTTAAAAAACTAATATTTACAAAAAGTTCAAAAGTTGAAATAAAAAAGTGGCAATTTATTGCCACTTTTTTAAATTTTACCAGATACTATTTCTTTGAACAGTACCATATGATGTTGTATGATAACCTGCTGGTGCTCTATGTGTTCCTAAATTATTGGTACGACCAGTAGATGTGTATGTGCCAGTAAAAGAGTTTCTATTTCTGTAATAACCAGCACTTGCATCAGTTATACCAACCAAAGAAAACAACGCAACTAATACTACTAATTTTTTCATTTTTACTCCTTTTGTTAATGCCATGATAGTATCATAAAAATCTTATTTTTCAATGTATAAATATTATTTCACAAATCTCCACAAACTTTATACTAAATACAAAAAACACCGGCTTTTGCCGGTATTTTTTATTTTTTTATATTTTTACACTTTTAACAAATTTCTGCGTCGGCAAAGGCAAATTGTGTCAAAGAATTTTCTTTTGCCTGAATACAGATATATTGCATTTCTGTTGTGCCTGTGTTTTCCATTGCGCGTTTTGCACCGGTTGCGACACGAACAGCTGTTCCTGGTTTTATATCAAAAATTTCATCATCAACCATAAATTTTCCATTACCAGACAAGAAAATATAGATTTCTTCGTTTTGTTTATGAATATGATTAAATGGTGATTTTGCGCCCGCTGGCATAACACTGACGGAAATTTCAGCAGATGTTAAATTCAATGCGTCGTGCAAGAAAGCCTTGCCATATTCTGTTTTTGCGACATCTGCCATTGTGCCAAAATTAGTTATTGAATATTTTGCCATTTTTTACTCCTTTGTTTTTTATAATTTATAATTATTCTTTTGATTCTGCGACCGCTATTTTTTCACGCAATTCAGATTCATTATTTTTTATCCAATTAAACGATTTTTCCATAAAATCATAAATATCTGTGCGATTCAGATACATTTTTTTCATAATATCAAATATCAATTCACCGTTTATTGTCATATCGTAAAAATAAGAATATGCGATATATTGTGGCTGTTTTATTAAATTATTTATTTCTGAATTTCTGATTATTGTTTCAACAACTATTTCAGATAATAACCATTTAATGCTTGGAAAATCATATTCAGTTTCATTATCTTTGAAATGTTTATTCCAGAAATAAAACCAAACAAAATGTGTTATTTCATGCAATGCGATTGTTATTGCATATTGTGAATCAAAATAATGGTAAACATCAAAACTATGATTTTGTATATCACGCGGACAAATTGGGTTTAACCCAACATTTGCAACCATATCATTTAAAATATCGCTGCAATCGTTATCAAAGGCATAATTATAAACACCATTTAATTTACCCGAAATTTCAGACCATTTATCACTAAAAATTTTGATAGAATTATCAACAACAGATTTTCTTTTTTCCGCCTGAATTTTCATTTGTTCTGTTATATATTCAAATCTTTTTGATTCAGACAAAGATATCGCATATTCATAATCTAAATCAGGGTATGCTTTAAACAACTGTTTTTGCCACCAAATTGGTGTTCCGTCTTTCTGATGAAACAAAATAAAATCTAAATCATCGTCAAAATCTTTATGTCGCCAAATTAATTTCATCTGCCTTCTCTTTTTATATAAATCAAAGAATCACATTTTCCGACACATTTTGCATAACTGGCCATTGGCAGGGTTTCTTCCAATTTATACCCATTGCGTTTTGCAAGATTTTCAGAATGAATATTTCCGTTATCTATATCCAATTTTATTTTCTTGAAACCGAATTTAAATAATTCTTTCTCTAAACCAGATAATGCTTCGCTCATATAACCATTACCATTGACAGATTGTATTAACCAATAACCAATTTCACAGCCATTATCTTTCACATCAAAGAAACGAATTCGTCCTATTAAATTATCATTATGATAAATACCAAATAAAACACCTTCATTTTTAGATATTTGTTCGTATCTGTGTTTTAATTTTTCAAGAACTTCTGCCACAGTATGTAATTTACCAAAATGTCCCTGCCAGTTTTCAAGATAATCACGATTTTGTTCAATTATATTTAACCCAATTTCAGCATTTTCCATTGTTGGTAAAATAACCCGCAAAACCAATCTTGGTGTTTTTATTATTTGTGGAAATTCTGTTAAATTTTTCATTTTGTTTCCTTTATTGTATTTACCCAAACACGATGTTCTGAAAATCCGTCAAGATGACTGTCTTCTAATTGTTCACCACCATAAATATTTTTTGCTTTGTTTATAACTGCAAAAGAAGCATCATTTTCGGTATTACATGTAATTAAACACCGTTTCAGTCCGCGTTTTGATGCCTCTGCTAATACCAGTTCAAGTCCCTTAAACGCATAACCTTGCCCTCGCTTTGATGGACGAATTATATAACCAATATGTCCACCCCATTTCATAAGTGTTTCATTTAAATCATGACGCAAAGTGAAAGAACCAATATATTCGTCATTATCCAATAACCAATATTTAGTGTTGCTTATCCAACCGTCTGGTAAATCTAAGCCAATATCGTTTTTGCGTGCTTTTTCAAGCCATTCGTCAAATTTACCATCATCAATTGTTTTTAATAATTGATGCATACTGTCTAAACCAAATTTAGCAGTATCTGTTCTATATTCATTTACTGCAAATAAAAATATATCCGCATATTCAGGTGATACTTTGACTAATTTCAACATTTTTTTCCTTTTATTTACTTATAAATTCTGCTAATTCAAGTGCAATTTCAAAATGTTGTGCATCATGCTGGGAACCTGTTTCTGTTCCATCAAAACTATGTCTGTTATCCCATTCAGGTGCATCTAATAAATCACCACTTGTAAAGAATACATAAAAATCAAGTTCACGAAAATCACACATTGCCTGAACACCAGCACATTCCATTTCAACACTTATACAACCATCTGTCTTGCGTTTTTCAAAATTACCACGTGTTTCACGATAGAATGAATCTGTTGTCCATGTTTTACCAATAACAAACGGTAATTTGCTTTGTTCCATGAATTTACATACTTTTTTATAATTAGGAACATCAACCCAATCGCTTGTAGGCATATAATGATAAGAAGTTCCTTCATCACGCCATGCTGCATTTGGAATCATTATTTTACCGCGTGCAATTTCTTTATTTAAACAACCAGCACCACCAAAAAGAACATATTTTTTTGTTTTAATTTCACCTAAAGAATCTTCAATAGAACCAACACATGCAGGCGCCCCAACATAAGTTTTAAAAAATGCAAATTTTTTACCATTTCTTTCTATCATCCATATTGGTGTTATACCGGTAGCAAAATGAATTTCACCAATTTGTTTTGGTTTAAAGTGTGATAAAACATATTCTTCTATTTTATATGAAAAAGTTATGATACACGCATCAACAACAACAGCATTTGAATTTTCTCTTGGATTTATAATTGCTGGTGTAGAACTATCAAAAGCATTGGTTATCATTTTATTTCCTTTTATCTCTTTTCGATTTTATGTTTTCCACGGAATTGTCCAATTTCAAAACCACCGCCAGATTTCATAACATGTTTATATAATTTATCTATAGCAGACATTTTTTCTTTCTGTTTTGCATTAAAACAATTTAACAACAATGTTGTAAATTTTTTATCTGGCAATTTATCTGCATGATAACGTTTTGCAAAATCTTTATTTGTTAAAATTTTTTCTATCTTTGACCAAGAAACATGAGGCAAACAATTAAAATCATAATAAGCAACTATCAATTCTTTTACCAAAGACCAATATGTTAAATCTGTGTGAAAACCATCATGATTCAATGATTGTAATTCGTCATAT
Organism: uncultured Alphaproteobacteria bacterium; assembly: GCA_946623825.1. Lineage (GTDB taxonomy): Bacteria > Pseudomonadota > Alphaproteobacteria > Rs-D84 > Rs-D84 > Enterousia. The sequence continues at coordinate 40,312 of CAMORN010000002.1, read as the reverse complement.
CTGTCCCATAAATGATATTTTACAAATTCAGCAGAATATTTAGACAAAGGTTTTATTTTTGCTTTTAAATCACGCACGGCCTGTTGATGTAATTTTTTTATAACACCATGTTTATCATACAAAACAACACCGTATGCATACATAAATTGATCAATCATTCTGTTTTTATCTTTGCCAGATTTCATATATTCTTGGACTTTATATATTGGATTTATGGTGTATTCCATCAAAAAACCATCAACATAACGATTTGATTTTTCCTGAAAACCTATATCATTAGAACCAACGATAACAACATCTATATCGGAAAATTTATTTTGATTTCCGGTTGAATAAGAACCACATAAAACAGCCCCTTCAAACCAAGGTTTATTTACATAATCTTGCATAAATTTATCAAGCGCTTTTTCCCATTTTTGCATAAAATACTCCCTGTTATATATCAAGAATATTTTATCATAAAACAGTATTATTTACAAAAATTTAGATTTATAAGAAACACTTTCTTAAACTTTCGCCGGTGTCATTTTGATCAACGCGTTTATTACGGATTTCTTCTTCGGCTTTCAAGTGTTGTTTTAATAAAATTATATCTGGATGAGATTGTAATTCTTCATTTAATTTATCAACCGCAGAATCTATATCTTTTTGTTCCCTGACAAAAATTGGTGTTATTGAAATTGCAGCAGATTTCAGCGATTTTTTTAATAAATCTTGGTTATCATCTATGACTGATAAATAAGCACGAATATGTTCGTCTTCGTGTGATAAAACCGCATTATATGAACAAGTATTTTTTTTATGTGATAAATCAATTTGAACCAAAAAATCAGAATATCCAATTGTTGCATCAACACTTTTCAAAGAAACACAAAAACCATCTTCTATTGATGTTATATCTGTTGTTAATTCATAATTATCAACCATTGTCGCAATAACATCACCATGTAAAACATCCATTTTTTGTAATGGTTGAACAACCTGTTTTGACCAAGATGGTGTTTTTATATTTATATTTGGATTTAATTTATAACTAAGGCAATCATCTGCTAAAACCAGATTTGGTAATAAACAAAATACAAAAATCAGATATTTTTTTAACATATATTACATTGTTTGTTTTTTCAGATATTCTTCAACAAAATTATTTCCATAATTTCTGTATAATTCTTCAGCCAATAAAACAGAAGAACGACCCGATTCAAACAAACGCAACATATTACCCAAACCACCCAATTCGGTATTTAAAATTACAGATTCCCCGTTTACTGGACGTGATAATAATACTGCGCGTTTTAAATTTGGATATGCTTTACCCTGAATAAAAGCCATTTCAAGTGGATTTAAATTCCATTTTTCATAATCACTTAAATCAGCCGCAGGATTACGGAAAAATAACACAGTTTGTGCCTGACCACGAACAACATCACCAATACCAAGTTTATCAAGAACATTCGCGCGTTGGAACGCAACCATGTATGCTTGACGATTTTTACGACCTTCTTGCAGGCCCGCTATGAAATTATCACGGAACATTTTGTTTTCAAGCATAGGTGCGGTTTCGTCAATCATAATCAAAGAAGGATTTCCACCAGATACAGTTGTATTATTTATTCTGTGTAAGATATAAGATATAACTGCTGGTGCTAAAACTTCATCTTGCAAAATATCTGTAAAATCAAATGTTGTTAAACGGGCGTTTAAATCAAGTGTATCTTCGGTTTCATTGAAAATATCACCATATTGTAATGGATCAACCCATTTCTTTAATTCACCACGCATTGTACCTTCACTTGAAAAACAACTTTCATACAGATTTTTCAATAATCTGTCTTCGTCTTTCAAATAATCAAAATTCACAGATACAGCACGCGCAATTTCATCACTTGAAACAACATCACTTTGACCAGTAATCATTGCAAACCAACGTCTTAAAAATGCGCGATTTGCCGCAGTATCCGGCATTTTTAATGGATTTAAATGTGTTAAAAATACATCTTGTTTTGCATCTTTTTCTTTACCATTCATGGTTATATATTTACCATCAACAGCCAATGTAAATATTTCTGCACCCTTGTTTCTGTCAAAGAAGAAAGCTTTTAACTTTTGGTGTCTCAAAGATTGAGCAATAAGAAACGAGAACAATGTTGTTTTACCACCACCAGTTGGACCAATTGTTAATGTATGTCCCACAGCAGCCGGTTTATCTGAAACATGAAATTGAAATTGATATGGTGTTCCCTGAGCAGTTGGGAATATAACTAACGGACCATTACCCCAGTCACTGTTTGCGACCCCATGTGGCATTGATGACAAAGGTATACTGACCGCAGCGGTTTTTGACAACATCTTGAAACTGCGTGGGAATATATCAAAACCAGGTATCTGAGAAAAGAAAGAAGCCTTGGTTGCAAAATTTTCAACAACTGGCGCAACACCAAAAGATGCAGCTATTTTCTTGAATTCTGAAACATTTTTTTCAAGTTCATCTTTATTATAACCAAATAATATAAATAATGGATAATAATCAACCAATGTTTGTGCACCAGTTATATTTTCATCCATAGAAGATTGTGCCTGTTCTATTTGTTCAATGGTGGAATCTTCGCTGCCGTCTGTGATTGTTGATTTATGTTGTCTTATAATAGAATCAATATCACTTGCTTTTAAAACATGAAATGCGTTCATACAAATCATTTCACATTGTATTGTTGATACAGAATTAAAAAATTCTTCATCCATAAAATCAGGTGCTGATTTAAATGAAATCAAAGATGCAAAATAAGATTTATCACCACTTGAATATTCTATGATTCCATTTTTACCAAAATAAACATTATCAACAGCAACAAGTTCTGAAATATCATTATCACATTTTTTAATAACAGGTTTTGTTATTGGTGATAATATACGACCAAATAATGTTGCTATGTTATCAAAACTGTTGTGTTTTAATAATACTGGTTTATATACAGATAATACAGATTCTATAAAATTAGAATAATGCAATAATTTATCATAATTATTCGCACCATTTACAGATATAACAACATAATAAGAATTATTAAATATCTGTAATCCTTGGTTATTCCATTTATCATAAATTTTTTGCAGTGTTTTTTGATGAAATTCATAATTTGTTTTTTCATCAACTTTATCACGAATTGTATAAAAACGAATATGAACAGACGGATCTTGAATTTGATTGAATAATTGTGCACGTAAATCTAATAATTTTTCACGGTTTTCATCGTCCATTATACTGGTTTGAACACCATTTATTTTATATGCGCGTGCCAAAGAACCATCATTTAAAGATATAATATCATCTTTATAAACACCCTTGAATGGTAAATAATCAGAATATCTAGCATAACCAAATTCAGGTAAAATTCTTTTTGTTAAAGTCGGTATATAAGCCAACAAAACAATAAATACCAACAACACAGACATCGCAATAATAACCAATGTCAATGTCATTGAATTTGAATTTCCTGCAAAATAATTAAATAAATATTCCATTTTTATACTACCAATTTTTCCGGTATTCTGCTTTTAAAAATTTTAAAACCAGACATTATCATTTGTGCCAGTTGTGGTTCTTTTTTTGAATAAATTCCCAAAATACTGTGTGATATAAACAATACCCCAAGAAATATCAGCGGTGCCAACATTGGAATATTTTTAGTCACAACCAAAAAAACAACCATTGTTACAACAAATATCATAAACCAGAACAAGAAATTCAGCATAGCAAGATTATAAGCCACATAAAATATGCGTGGTGGATTTGCCAAAGCCTTTAAAACCCGTTGTTTCAAAATTCCCTCTCCAGTCTTATGTTGTAATTATAACAATTTCAACTTTTTTCAACAAGTATAAAAGTAAAAATCTATAATTTTGTTAAATTTATTAAAAAGTCTATATTTTTCAACTTGTTGATATTTTTGATTTTTTTACACTTATTTTTATAAAAACAGCAGAAAACCTTGATTTTTTTGTTGAAAAACTGTTTATAAAAAGTTGAAAAAAGTTTTTAATAAAATAAACAGCCTAAACAAAAACAACAATAATTTATAATAAATATTTGATTTTTTAGAAATCTGGTTTATAATTGCCCAGTAAAAAGGATTAAATATGAAATTTTTAAGTTCTCTTAAAGCTTGGAAAAAACGTGGAAATGTTAAACAAATCCGTCGTGGAAAACAAGTTATCTTGATTGACCCTTCTAATCCTAAATTAAAGGCAAAACAGGGATTCAAGAAAAAATAATATAATCCAATTGGATATGTTTTTTATACCCGATTTATCGCGGGTATTTTTTTTATAATAAAAGAAATGCTTCAGCCAAGATATTTTTAACTTCTTGTTCACCCAGACCAGATGATTTAAGATAATTTATCTGAAAATCGTTTGGTTTATATAAAGAAGCACTGTGTGATGCGGCAATTGGTACAGATTTTATATTTTGAACCGGTTTTAATTTTATTTTGGCACTTTCATCTGCCATCACAGAAAAAGAAACATCACTTTCACAATCTTGCATATTTTTTTCTATGATTGCGTATCCATTTAATTCTGTTTCTGAATTTTTATACGCCAGAACATGAGTTTTTATAAAAATACCGGTATTTTGTGATAAATGTTCACCATATGTGTCTATTTTTAATAAATTATGGTTTTCAGCGACAATTTTTCCATTAAAAATACTGTTTTTGCCGGTATTTTTAACATAAATATCTAAATTGGCAGATTTTTCATTTTTTATTCTGGTTGTCATAAAAACAGTACAATCACCGGCTTTTATATTAATTTTTAATATATTTTCATTTTCTATATTACCGACATAGATAATATGAATTGGTAAATCTGATTTTTTATTTATATCTATTTGATTTTGTGAATATGTTGCAGATTTATAATCTGATAATTCTTCACAAAATAAACCATCACGGAAAACTAAAGTTTCCGCCGGAAATGTTTTTATATTGAATTCTTGCCAAAGGTATGACATATTTATAACCGAATTATTATATATCAATATAATATAAAAAATATTAACAAAATACAACTTTAATTGGTGAAAAGATATGGGATTTAATTGTGGTATTGTTGGTTTACCAAATGTTGGAAAATCTACATTATTTAATGCTTTGACTCAAAGTGCTGCTGCGGACGCACAAAATTATCCATTTTGTACGATAGAACCTAATACTGGGCGTGTTGTTGTTCCTGATGCAACACTGCATAATCTGGCCAAGGTTGCTGGGGCAGAACGTATAATACCAACACAACTTGAAATTGTTGATATTGCCGGTCTGGTTAAGGGCGCATCCAGTGGAGAAGGACTTGGAAATAAATTTTTATCAAATATTCTTGAAACTGATGCAATTATTCATGTGGTCAGATGTTTTGAAAATGATGATATTGTTCATGTAAATGGAAAGATAGACCCATTGGCTGATATTGAAACAATTGAAACGGAATTAATGTTGGCTGATATTGAAAGTTTGGATAATCAAATTAAAAAACTTGAAAAAAAGGTTCATGGACTTGATAAAAATGCTGCAAAATTATTAGAAGACGCAAAAAATATTAAATCAAATCTTGAAAAATCTATACCTGCAAGATTACAAGATGTTGACGCAACACCATTTAATTTATTAACAAAAAAACCGGTTATTTATGTATGTAATGTTGAAGAATCGGCTGCAAGTAAAGGAAATAAATTTTCAGATATGGTTGTTGAAAAATATTCATCTGTTTCACCTGTGTTAATTATTTCTTCAAAAATAGAAATGGAAATTGCACAAATTGTTGATACAGAAGAAAGAAAAATGTTTCTTGATGAATTAGGTTTATCACAATCTGGTCTTGAACAGGTTATTCACACTGGTTATGACACATTAGGTTTACAAACATTTTATACCGTTGGTCCAAAAGAAGCACACGCTTGGACTATAACAAAAGGTATGACTGCACCACAGGCGGCTGGTAAAATTCACAGTGATTTTGAACGCGGATTTATTCGTGCTGAAATTATATCACCTGCCGATTATATTCAATATGGTGGCGAAGTCGCAGTAAAAGAAGCGGGTAAAATGAGATTAGTTGGTAAAGAATATATCATGCAAGAAGGTGATATATGTCATTTCTTGTTTAATGTATAAAAAATAAAAAAATACCGGTAAATGCCGGTATTTTTAATTTTTAAGAAAACAAAATAAAATACCGGTGTTTTTGAATATTTTTATCAAAAAAGCCGGTAAATTTTTTATTCATTAAACAATTTTAATTTGTTTGTTATTTCCTGAATTTTATCATTAATCATTTTTAATTTATTTTTATTTTCTTCATTTTCAGATTCATTTTTTATATCTGACAAGAATTTAATTCTTTCATTATTTAATTTTTCGAGCATCTTTTTCAAAGATAATTTTTTAATATAATTTTCAGCATCTGTTAATGATAAATCTGTTTTTTCAACATCTTCATCAAAAGATATATTTAATGAAGATAAAAATTCTATATATTTTTCAGATAATTCAGGATATGTTTGAACAATAGATTTTAATATCTTGGTTGACATATCAACTATATTTGGAACTTCTATATTTATAGTATTTGTTTTACGAGACCATTTATGCCATTGATTAAATTTTCTTTGATTATATTCCTGTTCTATTTCGTTTTGAAAAATTTTATCTTTTATTTTAGAAATAGATTCTTTCAAGAATTTTTCGGCTTGTGTTCTGCCACTTGGTGTTTGTGTTAAATAGTTTTTATTAACACTTTGCCACAAGAAATCTATCAAAGGAACCGCGTCATCTATAATTTTTTGCATTGCAGATGTACCATGATTTTTCAAGATTTCATCTGGATCTTTACCCCCAGAAACAAAAGCAAATTTTACATCTGAATTATCACGCAAAAATGGTAAAACCAGCAGACACGCCCGCATAGCAGCCTTTTGTCCAGCATTATCACCATCAAAACAAAATGTTATATTTCTGTTTGATTTACATAAAATTGCAATATGATCTTCTGTTAAAGCGGTACCAAGTGGTGCAACAGTTTCTGGAAAACCATGAACCTGCATTTGAATTGCGTCTATTTGGCCTTCTACAATAATGCTTCTGTTTTGGCGATGTATAAAATCGCGTGCAAAATTAAAACCAAATATAGTTTGTCTTTTATGAAATAATTCTGTATCAGAAGTATTTATATATTTTGGTTCACTGCCGTCTAAGGACCTGCCAGAAAAAGCAACAATTTGACCGTGTGCATTAAATATAGGAAACATTAATTTATGACGAAAGAAATCATAAGGGCCATATTCACCAATTCGAACCAATCCAGTTGCAGTTAATTTATCAATTTTTATATTTGAAAATTTAGATGAAATAATATTATTTTTTGGCGCATAACCCAATCTATATTTTTTTATCATTTCATCACTGAAACCGCGCTTTTTTATATATTCTAACGCTTCACGACCAGATTCAGAATATAATAAATCTTGATAAATTTTAGCAGCCTGTTCAGTAATATCTATATATGTTTTTTCTTGTTCAATTTGTTGTTGTGATTTTTGTTTTATTTCCGGTAATTTTAATCCAGCCATTTCTGCAAGTTCTGTAATAGCTGTTTTAAAATCTACATTTTCAGATTTCATAGTGAATGAAATAATATCACCATGTTCACCACAACCAAAACAATGATAAAAACCTTTTTCTTCACTTACTGAAAAAGATGGTGTTTTTTCATTATGAAATGGACAACAACCCCAATAATTTTGTCCTTTCTTGGTCAAAGGTACACGACGCGAAATAACATCAACCAAAGATAATCTTTGTCTTAATTCATCTGTAAAAGAATTATCATATTTAGCCAATTATTTAGCCTTTTTTACAAATTTAGATGTATTCGGTTTTTTATTATTTATTAAATTTATTGCTTCTTCTAATGACGGTTGTTCTTTCACAGAAACATTTACACGATTTGATGATAAATATGGACCATATCTGCCATCTGGATAATAATAAATTGGTTTATCTGTATCTGGGTTTTTACCAAGAATAACAGGTTCTATTTTTTTACTTTTTTTATCCAATAATTCTTTTGCTATTTCAAGTGTTATTGTTTCAGCTGTATAATTTTTAGCAGGAACATTTTTTGCACCATCTGTGATATATGGACCATATTTACCAATACGGAAAATTATATTATCACCCAAATCTTTTTCAGAATTATTTGTTTCTTTTTCAGGAATATTTTCCGGAATATCATTTGATAATTTTAATGTATAATCACATGTTGGATAATTTACACAACCAACAAATGCACCGTATTTAGATAATTTTAATCCCAATTTTCCACCACATTTTGGACATACATCAGAACCATCTTTGAATAAATGTTCATGCATAAATTCGTTTATAGAATCTATGATATCAGATGTTTTAATTTCTTTTGCATCATTTATCATTTTGTTTGTTGGTGTCCAAAATGATTGCAATGATGATAATTTATCTTTTGTTCCATTTGAAACATCGTCTAATGTGTCTTCTGTTTTAGCGGTGAAATTTACATCAACTAATTCGCTGAAATATTTTGCAAGATAAGATACCAGAACCCAACCAGAAATCGTTGGATGAAAACGATGTTGTTTATCTTGTTCAACATATTTTCTGTCCACAATTGTAGACATAATTGTTGCGTATGTTGATGGACGACCAATACCTAATTCTTCCAATTTTTTAACAAGTGATGCTTCTGTAAATCTTGCAGGTGGTTGTGTGAAATGTTGTTCAGATTCCAAAGATTTAATTTCAATTTCATCATTGATATTTAAAGCTGGTAATTTTACTTCATCACTTTCTTTTTCATCATCAATATCTTCAATATAAACCTTCATAAAACCATCGAATGTGCGTGTTGTACCAACACAATGGAAAATAGCATTATTTACATCTATATCAACAGATACAGAATCAAATTCAGCATTACACATTTGACAAGCAACGGTTCTTTTCCATATTAAATTATATAATTTTAATTCATCGCCAGATAAATTTACATTTTGATTCAAGAAATGTGTTGGACGGATAGCTTCGTGTGCTTCCTGAGCATTTTTAGATTTAGTGATATAAACATTTGGTGTTTTAGGCAAGAATTTTTCACCATATTCTTTATTAATATATTCGCGAATTTCTGCAACCGCTTCATTTGATAAATTTGTCGCATCGGTTCTCATATAAGTAATAAAACCGTGTTCATATAATTTTTGTGCCGTAGCCATTGTTCTTTTAGATGAAAAATATAATTTTCTGGCTGCTTCTTGTTGCAGTGTAGATGTTGTAAATGGTGCCGCTGCATGACGTTGCACTTTCTTTTTTTCAATGTTGGAAACAACGCCTTTTGTTGGTGTATTAATAGAATTTACAATTTCATCAACCATAGTTTTGTTTTCTATGGTCATTTTTTCTATTTTTTTACCGTTATATTTTATAAGTGATGCTTTGAAATTGGTTTTATCTTTGCCACAATTTGCATTTACAGACCAATATTCAACAGGTTTGAAAACTTCAATTTCTTTTTCACGATCAACAACCAATTTAACAGCCACAGATTGAACGCGTCCCGCAGATTTACCAAGATTTCTGCGCCATAATAATGGTGAAATTCCAAATCCAATTAAATAATCAAGTATTCTGCGAACAAGGTAAGCATCAACAAGATTATTATCAATTTCACGTGGGTGTTTTAATGCTTCTATAATGGCGTTTTTAGTAATTTCATGAAACGCAACACGATAAACAGGTTTTCCATCTAATACCTTGCGAGATGTTAAAATATCGTTGATGTGCCATGCGATAGCTTCCCCTTCGCGGTCCGGATCGGATGCAAGGTATATTGCGTCTGCTTTCTTTAATTCGTCGGTGATAAGTTTTAATTGTTTTTCTTTACCTTCCATAATTTTCCATTTTGGTGCAAAACCATGTTCAATATCGACTGAACCTGATTCAGGAACCAAATCACGAACATGACCAATAGAGGCAACAACACGCCATGTATTACCAAGGTATTTTTCTATTGTTTTTGCTTTTGATGGAGATTCAACGATAAGTAAATTCATTTCTAAAACCCTCTAGACGATAATTGTTGGTCTTTGTGGATATGAGCATTTTGACATAAACCAAAGCCAAAAAGCAATGAAATCAAACTGCTTCCCCCAAAAGACATTAACGGTAAAGGAACCCCAACCGTCGGCATCAGTCCCAAAACCATCGAGATATTTATAAAATAATAAACAAAAAAGTTCAACATAAAACCAAAACATACCAATTGACCAAATCTGTTTCTGCATGTTTTTGATGCCCAAAACAGCATGATAACAATAAATGTATATATAGATATTAATAAAAATGCGCCAATAAAACCAAATTCTTCACCCATCATTGTAAAAATAAAATCAGTTTGTTTTTCAGGTAAAAATGATTGTTGTGATTGTGTTCCAGACATATAGCCTTTGCCAATTATACCGCCACTGCCGAATGCTATTTTTGCCTGATTTATTTGATAACCTGCACCGCGTGGATCACTGTCTGGATTTATAAATGTTATAATTCTGTCGCGTTGATAATCATGTAATGCACCATACCATACCGCCGGTGATACAATCAAACCCAATATAAAAGCAATTAAAAACCATTTTTTGTTTGCACCAACAATGTAAAACATACCCAATGTTATTAAACCAACAGATATCCCAGTCCCAAGATCTGGTTGTAAAAAGATAAATATAAATGGAACGATAAATAATAAAATTGGGATAATATAATTTTTAAATTGTGATAATTCAACACTGTTTTGCCATGCAAAATATCTTGCCAATGCCAATACCAAAGCTATTTTTATAAATTCAGATGGTTGAATATTTATAAAACCTAGATTTAACCATCTTTGTGCGCCCATACCAACATCACCAACAAATGTGACCAGTATAATCAATATCAATGCTATTGCATAAATAAAATAAGCAGATTTTATCCATGTTTTTATATTTGAAAATGCCACAATAAAGAATATAGCCATACCGAAAATCATCTTCATCATTTGTGACATCGCATATGGAAACCACGAACCGCCACCCGCACTGAATAAAACAATTATTGAAAATATTAAAACAACAAACATAGGTATAAAAAGTAACCATGAAAAACGTGAAAGCTTTTCATTGAATGTCATCATATTTGCATTAGATACACGTGTTGTTGCCATTTTATTTTAATAATTCCTTCATCATATCTGCGGCTGCGTGAGCGGCAGGAGACGATCCGCCCGCGTGTTCCATTATTACACATACTGCATATTTTGGATTATCAGTTGGTGCATAACCAACAAATAAACCATGATTCCTTAAATTCCATTTTAATTGTTCTGTTGTTAAAACACCTGTTTTTCGTTCTTGTTTTGAAATATTACGAACCTGAGATGTTCCAGTTTTACCACCCATTTTTTTACCGTTCACATTTATTGCAGAACCAGATGCTGTTCCACCCTTTTGTGTGACTTGTTCAAGACCGGTTAAAACATGTCTGATATTTTTTTGTTGTAAACCAAGGTTTTTAAAATTCTGTTTTTTGTTTGTATAAATCAAATGTGGTGTTATTTCTTTATTAGACGCAACACGTCCCATCATAACTGCCAATTGCAAACAATTTGTCAGAATAAATCCCTGACCTATACCAGAAATAATGGTGTCACCATGAACCCATGATGAACCAACGTTTCTTTCTTTCCATTTTCTGTCTGGGATAATTCCAACCATTTCATGAGCCAGAACATCATCCATATATTTTTTATTTAAACCTAATTTTAAAGCCATAGATTTAATAGCGTCAATTCCAATACGTAAAGCCAACTGATAAAAATATATGTCGCATGAATGTTTTAATGCACCGTATAAATCTACATAACCATGACCGTGTTTTTCCCAACAATGATATTTATGATCGCCATATTCCCAATAACCAGGGCAAAATACTTTTTCATTTGGTGTTATTGCGCCACTTTCAAGGGCGGCCAATGCAACAACGATTTTGAAAGTTGACCCCGGTGGATATAAACCTTCTATTGTTTTATTCATAAATGGTTTTGCAACATCTTGCAATAATGATGATATGTATTCTTCACCATCATCTGTTTTGAAATTATTTGGATCAAAACTTGGTGTTGAAGCCATCGCAAGTATTGCGCCATTTTCTAAATCAAGTGCAACACCACAGCCAGCACGATGCATTGATAAAGAATCATATAAAACTTTTTGTACATTATCACGAATTGTTGTTTTGATATTTTTCCCAACAATCGGAGATATAAATTGAGATTTATCTTCACCTGTGATTCGACCAACGGCGTTTGTTATCATAACTGTTTGTCCCGGTGTTCCAGCAACATCATTATTATATCTTTTTTCGAGACCGGTTATACCCGTTGTAAAAAACGGATTATTTGGGACACTTTTCTTTGGTGCACCAACATAACCAAATATCTGGGCACCGGCGGGACCTAATTCATAAGAACGCGAAAAACCATTGGTTATATGTATTCCAGCTATATTTTTAGCAGCCAATTTTGCTAGTGTATCCCAATTAGAATTTTCACTGATAAGAACAGGTTGAAAAGATTGTTGTTTTTTTATCGTTCGCCAAATTCTGTCCACGGTTTTTTTCCGCAGTTTTAATTCATCTGTGATGAATTGAACAAGGCTTGTTATATCATCAGTTTCTTCTGGGATAATATATATTCTATAAATTGGAATATCTTGGGAAATAATAGAACCAGATTCAGATAATATATTTCCCCTTTTAGGCATGGTTATTTGAATACGGAAAGAATTGTTTTCACTTTTACGATTATATTCACGATATTCAAAAATCTGCATCTGCAACATACGCAAAACCAACAAAGAAGTAAGAACCGCCCCGCCCGTTAAAAACAAAGCACTGCGTCTGTCGAATGTTCTTGCTACTTCTGTGTCTATCATTTATTTACCCATTTATCTAGTGCAGTTATTGGTGTATATAATACCCAAAACCATATCATCAACCATATATTATGTATTAAATTTAACCATGTAAAATGGGACAAGGTCAAAACAAAAATTCCAAGTCCGATAAATACCATAAATACATTTATTGCGTTATTATCTGTGCAACTTAAATCTATAAATTTTTGAAAGCCGTTTATTGCGTAAAATAAACAAAACATGAAAGACCAAAGCAATGTTAAATCACATCTGTAATCTATCAGAAAACAGAATAAAAACGCATATAAACTAAATCCTTTTGTTGGTTTTACAAAAGAATAGTAAAATATTGGTATCAATGCCAATATTCCAGCCGGATTCCAAAAAGAAATGGATAAATACCATAAAAACAAGGTAATTAAAAAAGGAAATGAATTTTTAAAAAAAGTCTTTAATTCATACATTATTTATAAGAACCCTGATTTGTATATTTTAATACTATAACACGCGAAATCTTGTTTGGTGTTAATACATCAACATGACCATTATCTAATGTTGTTCCAATATATATACCAGAAGGTAAAATACCACTGATATTACTGCTTATAACTTTTAAGCCCTTTTGTGATTCAAATTTAGTATCATTAAAAAATCCGATAGAAGATTTATTTTTACCATTTCCTTTTAAAAAACCGGAAATATCTGTTCCTGCAATTCGAACTGCAATATTTGTGTCAGAATCACTTAAAGAACGAACACGGCAAAATTCAGAACCACAATCCATGATAGTTCCAACAAGTCTGTTTTCAAAAGAAACAACAACCATACCTTTTTCAAGGCCGTTTTTACGACCTTTATCTATTAAAAATGTAGAATGATAAAAAGCGGCATCTTCAAATTGAATATTTGCAACAACTGTATCAAATGGCGATGTTTTTTTCACATTTAATTCGTTTTCCAATTTTTTGTTTTCAGCAATTGCGACATCACAGGCATTTTTATTTGATTGTGCTTCATCTAATAATAATCTCAATCTTTCGTTTTCAGAGCGCAAATTTGCGGTTTCTCGAACCCAATCTGCCCCATGTCCAACCGCACGAATTGGCCATGTTATAACCGCACCAACCGCATTTGCAACCGGTAAAACAATATGTGCCATACCATTCATAATGGCATAATCTGGTTTTGCAACCATGATATATATTATAAAAATAGGCAGAGCAGCCGTTGCAATGGCTGATTTTATGATTTTTGATATTTTGTAAGATAATTTGTCTTTTGTCATGAAAAATACTTTAATCAGAAAAAAGCGAATATTCAATAAAAACTTGATTTTTCTTTTTTATCTGTCAAAATAGAGTCAACCGAAATGGCAAGGCATTGCCACGAGGGTACAAAAAAAAGGATAAAAAATGCCAAAAATGAAAACAAAATCTTATTTAAAGAAACGTGCATCCATGACTGCAACTGGAAAAATCCGTGTTGCAAGAAATGCTCACCATAAATGTCTGTTGCATAAATCTAAACGCGCTAATAACGCTGGATCTAAACCACAGTACTTGAACGATAACATGATGGGTCAGGCTAAAATCTTGGCTCCATACGGTTTGAAATAATAGGGGGCAATCATGGCAAGAGTAAAACGCGGAACTACCGTTAAACAAAAACATAAGAAAATACTTGATCGTGCCAAGGGTTATTTGGCCCGTCATCATTCAACTTATCGTGCTGCACGTGAAAAAACTGAAAAAGCAGGACAATATGCATATCGCGATCGTCGTCAAAAGAAACGTGATTTTCGTTCTTTGTGGATTGTTCGTATTAATGCTGCTGTTCGTGCTAACGGTTTGACTTACAGCCAATTTATGAATGGTTTGAAGAAAGCAGGTATCTCATTGGACCGCAAAGTTTTGGCCCAAATGGCATATGATGCTGATAAAAACTTCGACACATTGGTTGAAACAGCTAAACGATTTATTGCTGAATCTGCAAAATAATGCTATACGGCAATGATTTGTTTTGTCATAATAAGGCCGTAGCAATACGGTCTTATTTATTTAAGCGGGGAAATTATGAAAGATAAAATTAAAAGTATATCATCACTTGAAGAATTACAGGAATTGTACACTGCGACTTTCGGTAAAAACGGAACTATGACGGCTAAATTGAAAAATATGGCCAATTTATCCAACGAAGAAAGGGCAATTGTAAATACTGAAAATGCTGAATTGCGTCAATTGTTCAAAGATAAACAAATTGAACTTGAAAATGCTGCGTTAAATGCAAAATTGGCAACAGAATTTGTTGATGTCAGTTTAGATTGTGAACCTGAAAATCGTGGAACAATTCATCCTTTGACCCAGAGTTTCAAGGAAGTAGTTAGTATTTTTGAATCTTTGGGATATACATTTATGGATGGCCCAGAAATTGAAGATGATTGGCATAATTTTACCGCATTAAATACACCTGATTATCACCCTGCCCGTGATATGCAGGATACATTCTTTTTGGAAAATGGCAATGTAATGCGTACACAAACCAGTGCTGTTCAAATTCGTGCAATGGAAAAATTGGGTGCCCCAATTAAAATGTTTACGGTTGGTCAATGTTATCGCAAAGAATTAGATGCAACACATTCTGCTATGTTCGGTCAAATAGAAGGTTTGTGTGTTGATAAAGTGGAAAAGAAAATAAATCTGTCTGATATGTTGGCAACTATGCGAACATTTGCTTCAAAGTTTTTTGAAAAAGACAATGTAGAATTGCGTATTCGCCCTTCTTATTTCCCATTTACAGAACCATCTATTGAAATAGATATGAAATTCGGGGATAAATGGATGGAATTATTATGTGGCGGTATGGTTCACCCAAATGTTTTGAAAAATTGCAACATAGACCCAAATGAATATCAGGGTTTTGCATTCGGTTTTGGTTGGGCCAGATTGGCAATGGTAAAATATGGTCTGGACGATATCCGTGCATTTACTGATGGTGATATTCGTTGGTTGAAAAACAGTGGTTTTTAATAAAAGGTGTAAAAAATGAAATGGTCTTATGAATGGTTAAAACAATATCTTGATACAAATTTAACACCTGAACAGATTGCTGATAAATTAACTGCTATTGGGTTAGAGGTAGAAGATTTATGTGTGCCTGTATTACCAATTGCAGCAAAAATTGTTGAATGTATTCCACATGAAAATTCTGACCATCTGCATGTGTTAAAGGTTGATGATGGAACCGGTATTTTGCGTCAGGTTGTATGTGGTGCACCAAATGCCCGTGTTGGTTTAGTTTCTGCGTTGGCAATACCTGGTTGCAAGATTGGGGACATTGTTATTCAATCTGGTAAATTGCGTGGCGTTATGTCAGATGGCATGATGTGTTCTGGCAAAGAATTGGGAATAAATGATGACCACAGTGGTATTATTGAATTAGATGAAT
This sequence comes from uncultured Alphaproteobacteria bacterium, assembly GCA_946623825.1. GTDB lineage: Bacteria > Pseudomonadota > Alphaproteobacteria > Rs-D84 > Rs-D84 > Enterousia. The sequence goes on along the minus strand of CAMORN010000002.1, from coordinate 23,835 downwards.
CAAAAGAAGTTATTGGTCAACCTATATCTGCATTGGCGGGAACGGGTTCGGCTGTGCTTGAAACGTCTATTACACCAAACCGTCCTGATTATTTATCTGTGCGTGGTATTGCGCTGGATTTAAGCGCTGCAGATGCGGGTAAATATATTGAAAATAAAATTGATTTAATTAAACCTGTTTCTGGTTCAAGAAATGTTCATTTGTTGGCAAATGAGGCATGTAAAACATATCGTTTTTGTGAAATTCATGGTTTGAAAATGACACAATCAAACCAAACAATCCAGAATCGTTTACACAGTGCTGGTATAAATCCAAAAAATGCTGCGATAGATGCAACAAATTATATTTGCTATGATTTAGCACAACCTATGCACTGTTTTGATGCAGATGAAATTGTTGGTGATATAACTGTTCGTATGGCGAAACCACAAGAAAAATTCACAGACTTGTTCGGAAACGAACATGAATTATGTGAAAAAGATTTAGTTATTACCGATAATGCCGGTATTTTGGCTTTGGCTGGTGTTGTTGGTGGTATGCGTGCATCGACTACAAACGAAACAAAAAATATAATTCTGGAATCTGCTTATTTTGATCCTGTATTCGTTCGTAAAACAGCGAAAAGATACGGTATATCAACCGATTCTTCATATCGTTATGAACGCGGTATAGACCCAGATGGCACATTAAAAGCATTGTCTTTTGCTGCTGATATCATTATGAAAGAATGTGGTGGCGAAATTGTGGGTGTTGGTGTTGCTGGTCGTGAAAATTATGTCCCAGAACCTGTGATTTATAATCCTGATTTGTTTGAACAAAAAACAGGTATTAAATTAGATGCTGAAACACAAAAGAAGATTTTGGAAAAATTGCATTTCAATATTGAACAAGCAGGTAAAAATTGGATTATTACCCCAACTTCTCAAAGGGTTGATATTGTTATTCCAGAAAATATAGTTTCCGAATTGGTTCGTATTTATGGTTATGACAAAGTTGGTCTTGATTTAATCAAAGATATATCTGTAAATGTTAAACATAATGATACAAACATATCTTTGAAACAAAAATTGGCAAATCGTGGTTTGAATGAATCTATAACTTTTGGTTTTGGTAATTCCAAGATTGAAAAATTGTTATCAGACAAACCAATTATAAAAATTGCTAATCCAATTTTGGTTGATATGGATACCGCGCGTAATAATTTGTTGGAAAATTTATTGGTGGCGGTTGCTAATAATGAAAAACGCGGTTTCTCAGATTTAAATATGTTTGAATTGGGAACGGTGTTTTATGGTGATAAACCTGGTGAACAATATACATCTATTTGTATTGTTCGTGTTGGTGAAACATCACCTAAACATTGGCAAAAACGTAATCGCAACATAGATGTTTTTGATGTCAAGGCTGATTTAATATCTTTGTTGGGTTCACAAAAATATACAATTGAATCTGATAATGCACCGCTTTGGGCACATCCATATGTTTATGGAAAAATTGTTCAGGGTAAAAAAGTTCTTGGTGAATTTGGACAATTACATCCGTCCATTGCAAAACAATTGCATATTAAAAATAAAGTATTTGTCGCAATGGTAGAAGATATAAATAATTTACCACAAAACCCAAAAAACAAAAAGACACCAATCACAGAATTTATGCCAATTACACGCGATTTCGCGTTTGTTGTTGACAGTAAATTTGCAGCTGAAAAAATTGTGAATACGGCAATATCTGCCGATTTCAGAATTTCGAATGCTGTGATATTTGATTCTTTTGATATGGGTGATGGTAAAAAATCTGTCGCGTTTACAATAACAATATATCCTGAAAATAACATGGACGAATCAGAATTGTCCAAGATTCAGGAAACTGTTATTAAAAACATAGAATCAAAATGTGGCGCAAAATTGCGTGCATAAAATAAAAAATGACTAATAAAAAAAGACCCAAATTTTTGGGTCTTTTTTTATTCTTCTGTGTTTGTTTCTTCAACAATTTCAGGGTTATTCTTTTTTTCTTCCAGATAATGTTCCAACCAATGGTTATCTGTTTTTAATTGGCGGACATCACTGTTAGATAACAGTTCTTTCTGCAAAGGAATTGTTGTTTTGATTCCTTCTATAACAAATTCGTCCAATGCGCGTTCTGCACGCATAATGCAAGCGGGTCTTGATTGCGCATGAACAATTAATTTTGCAATCATAGAATCGTATGTTGGTGGAATTGTATAACCGCTGTAAACAGCACTGTCCACGCGAACACCCAAACCACCAGATGGTGCATATAATTCTATTTTACCAGGGTTTGGGATAAATGTTTCAGGGTCTTCGGCGTTTATACGAAATTCGATTGCATGTCCGTGTGCAACCAAACTTGATTGTGTATAACCCAATTTTTCACCAGCGGCAATTCTGATTTGTTCACGAACCAAATCTATACCATAAACCATTTCTGTCACAGGGTGTTCAACCTGTAATCTGGTATTCATTTCAAGGAAATAGAATTTACCGTCTTCAAACATAAATTCAAATGTACCGGCATTTGCGTATTTCATTTTCTTGGCAGCGGTTTTACAGATTTCAATCATATCATCACGCTGTTTTTGTGTTAAAATAGCAGCTGGACATTCTTCCATAACTTTTTGATTTTTTCGTTGTAAAGAACAATCGCGTTCACCGAATATAACAACATTTCCGTGATTATCACCCAAAACTTGAAATTCAATATGACGTGGGTGTAATAATAATTTTTCCATATAAAGTGTATCATCACCGAAAGCCGATTTAGATTCAGCTTTTACAATAGGAAAAAATTCACGCAATTCATTTACATCATGTATTGCGCGCATACCACGACCACCACCACCGGCAGCGGCTTTTATCATAACTGGATAACCAATTTTATCAGCCCAAACAATTGCTTCTTCTATATCACGAATGGCGCCTTCGCTGCCCGGAACAACAGGCAAACCACATTTGACAGCGGTTTGTTTTGCGTTAACCTTGTCCCCCATTTTGCGAATCATTTCCGCGCTTGGGCCAATCCAGATAAGATGATGTTGTTCGACCTTTTCTACGAAATCAGCGCGTTCGGACAAAAATCCATAGCCTGGGTGAATTGCGTCTGCGTTTGTTAAAAGTGCGGCAGTTAAAATTGCAGATTCATTAAGATATGATTCACTGCTCTGTGCAGGGCCAATACATACAGATTCATCTGCCAATTTTACATGCATAGCGTCCCTGTCTGAGGTTGAATAAACAGCAACCGTTCTGATACCCATATCACGACAGGCACGAATAATACGCAATGCTATTTCACCACGATTTGCAATCAAAACTTTTTTAATTTGTGGCATAATTTTCAACCTATTCTATAACGATAATAGGTGTATCAAATTCAACTGCATTTCCATCAGCAACCAATATTTCTTTGACCACACCATCTATATCAGATTTAATTGGGTTAAATGTTTTCATTGCTTCTACCAATGCAACGGTATCACCAGATTTAACAGTGTCGCCAACCTTTACAAAAGGTGCAGCGCCAGGTTCAGGTGATAAATAAGCAACACCAACCATAGGTGATTTTAATACATGGCCATTTTGTTTTGTTTCGCCAGATTCAGATTTTGGTGCAGCCACAATCCCCATTGGTGCAGCCACAGTTTGTTGTTTAGATAAATGTATGTGTTTGCGATACAAACCTAAAAACAGTTGTCTTTCTAAATCGAGTTCGGTTATACCCATTTCGTCCATCAATTTAGACATATTTTCAACTGTCGCTCTAAAAGATGTCATAATTATAAATCCTTTTTTATTACATATAATATATAAATTTTACCACACAGAATTTTTATGTCAAGGCACAGGGTCATATCCACACCCACCACCAGGTCTGCATTTTGATATGCGTTTTATACCCAATAAAACACCGTGAAAAAAACCGTATTTTTCAATTGCAATTCGTGTGTATTCACTGCATGTCGGAATGAATCTACACGCACATTTTCCGCCGATTACAGGCGATATACATATTTGATAGAAACGAATTAATTTACAACCAAATATTGTTGAAAATTTAGATGGTTTTTTCTGCATATTTTTTAGATATCGTTGTTAATGCGCGCTTGATATATTCGCGTCCATTTTCACGATTTGTGGTTAATATTTCGGCACCAGCAATAAAAACATAATCAAATTGTGGCAACATTAAATCTTCGTTATGGAAAATCCAATCACGCAAAAGTCTCTTAGCACGGTTTCTTTGAACTGCGAATCTGAATAATTTTTTAGATGCAATTATGCCGTATCTGGCATCATTTTCAAATTTTGCAGTTTTAATACGAACAGAAACCACATTGTTTAATGTGATATTTGGTCCATCTTTTGGTGTTAAAAAATCCGCGTGTTTGCGTATCGTTTTTCTTTTCATGCCTTTAATAATACCAGAATATAAGGAAAAGCAAATAAAAAAGCAAAATTTTATACAATGGCTTGATTTTTTTGCCACCTGTTTTATAATGCGAAAAACAGAGTAAGGGACGAAAAATGTATAATTGGTTATTAAAGTTTTTTTCCGCAGATATGGCTATTGATTTAGGAACCGCAAATACCCTGATTTATGTCAAGGGTCGTGGTATCGTTTTAAATGAACCATCTGTGGTTGCTGTTGCTGAAAACAGATTGTTGGGACGCAAAGAAATTTTGGCTGTCGGTGCAGAAGCTAAACAAATGTTTGGCAGAACACCTGGTTCAATTACCGCTGTGCGCCCGTTAAGAGACGGTGTTATTGCAGACTTTGAAGTCGCAGAAGAAATGATTAAATATTTTATAAGAAAGGTTCATCAGAGAAATCTGTTGACTGCACCACTTATAATTATTTGTGTTCCATCTTGTGCAACACCTGTGGAAAGACGTGCTATTCAAGAAGCTGCGGATGCTGCGGGTGCCAGACGTGTTTATATTGTTGAAGAATCTACCGCTGCTGCTATTGGTGCGGGTTTGCCAGTTGATAAACCTTTGGGTTCTATGGTTTTGGATATTGGTGGCGGTACAACAGAAGTTGCAGTTATGTCATTGGGTGGAATCGTTTATTCCAATGCTGTCAGAACTGCTGGCGATCAAATGGACGAAGATATTATTGAATATGTCCGCAAAAACAAGAATTTATTGATTGGTGAAAACACAGCAGAAGAAATCAAAAAGAAAATTGGAACTGCTGTGCCACCAAAAGATAAAACAACAGAAATGTCATTAAAAATCAAGGGTCGTGATTTGATGTCTGGAACACCACGTGAAACCGTTGTTACAGAATCTCAGATTGCATCTGCATTGACACAAACTGTGCAAAAAATTGTGAATACTGTTCATTTGGCACTTGAATCTACACCACCTGAATTGAGTGCGGATATCGCAGACCTTGGTATCGCAATGACCGGTGGTGGTTCATTGTTGCGTGGTCTGGATGCCGCAATTCGTGCTGCAACGGGATTACCTGCGTTCTTGGTTGATAATCCAATGGCTTGTGTTGCAGTGGGCAGTGGTAAAATGTTGTCTAATATTGATAAAAACAAACACATTTTACAAACTATGTATTAAAGAATTAAAAATTATAAAAAATACCGGCGAATGCCGGTGTTTTTTTTATATTCTTTTGTCGGTTGAATTACACCATTTTGCAACAGGGCAATTTTCACAATTTGGACGAATTGCCTTGCATGTATATCTGCCATGTAAAACCATCACATGATTTGTCATTGCGTGGTATTTTTGTGGAATTATTTTTAATAATTTTTCTTCGACCCGTTCCGGTGTATTGTCGGATTCGTTTGTCCAACCAAAACGGTGTGATAAACGAAAAACATGTGTATCAACACCAATGTTTGGCGCGTCCCATAAAACATTCATAACAACATTAGCTGTCTTTTGACCAATGCCAGCTAATTTCATTAATTCATTTCTGTTATGATATTTTTCAGGGAATTTATAGTTTATATCATCACTGTTTTTATCTTTTAATTGTTGTGATAATTTTATTATATTGTCTGCTTTGTTATTAAAGAAAGAAATAACACGAATATATTTTTTCAAATTTTCCAAACCCAATTTCAACATTTTATCAGGTGTTGGTGCAATACGAAATAATTCAGGTGTTACTTCATTTACTTTTTTATCAGTCGCTTGGGCAGATAAAATAACAGCAACTGCGAAAGTAAATTCGTTTGTCGAATATAATTCAGACCGGATATTCATATTCAATGTGGGACACACATTTTCAAAATAAATATCCGGTGTAAGAGTTATTTTTTTATTACGCATTTACTTTTTCAATTTTGATTGCGAAATTATAACCTTCTATTTCGGTTGTAAATTGGTCTGCATCACCAGATTCCATTTCAACAATCAAAGCATCATGCATAATGCGTTTTTTATGAATTTCGATTGCGTTTGCCAATGCTGGTTCTGCGTTATATACCAATTTGATTCTGTCAGACACATCAAGATTTGATGTTTTTCTGGAATCTTGGATAAAACGAGATGCGTCATTTACCAAACCTTCTGCAATCAATTCACTGTTTGTTTCTGTGTTCAATACAACAACGGCTGTGTTATCTGGCAAAGCAGCCCCAGATATACCATCTTTCACAGTTAAACGATTTTCATATTCATCATTGTTTAATGTGTATTCGCCAACAACCAATTTATCACCATCAATTGTATAATCGCCGCGTTTTACAGATGGAATAATATCTTTCAAAGCGCCACCCAAACGCGCACCAATTTTTGGTGTAATCAGATAAACAAATGAATCTGCAACAGTGTGAATATCATCTATGAATTTGACCTGTTTTACATTCAATTCATCTTTGATAATATCGGCATAATCTGACATTTCTACACCGGCAATTGTTGCATCGTGCAAAGGTAAACGATTACGCAATTTATATTGTTCGCGCAATTGTTTTCCGGTTGATACAATCATTTGAACACGGCGCATATCTGCCAATATTTTTGTATCTGTTTCAGATGCCTTTGGCCAATCTTGTAAATGAACAGATTCAAGACCAGTTAAATCCTTGAAAATATATTCGCTTATAAATGGTGCGAATGGTGCCAATAATTTACAGAATGTTTTCAGAACATAATGTAATGTTTCAAATGCACTTTCGTCTTCGTCCCAGAATCTGTCACGATTACGACGGATATACCAATTGTTCAAAACATCTAAAAATCTTATGAATTCTTTTACTGCGAAGTCAGGTTTATATTCATTCAAAGAATTTGTAGTTGTTTTTATCAATTCGTTTAATTCAGCCAAAATATATTTGTCCAACGCGGTTTCAGGTGTTGGTTCTTTTTCAACTGTGATATTTCCAGCATTTGCATATAAAGTAAAGAAATGATATGCGTTCCAAAGAGGTGTTAAAACAGTTTTAATAGAATCATTAAATACTGTGCCTTCTTTGTCCATGCATATTGGTTCTGCCTTCATAAAATTGCTGCCTTGGATAAACAAACGAATTGCGTCTGCACCATATTTTTCAAACAAATCTGATGGGTCGGAATAATTATGCAAAGATTTAGAGAACTTGCGTTTTTGTTCGTCCAATGCCATACCGTTTGCAGATACAACCTTGAACGCAGGTTTGTCAAACAAAGCAACCGCCATAATCATCAAAGAATAAAACCAACCGCGTGTTTGATCTTGTCCCTCTATAATATAATCAGCAGGGAAATTTTTGTTAAATTTATCTTGGTTTTCAAATGGATAATGCAATTGTGCAAATGGCATAGAACCACTTTCAAACCAACAATCAAGTACATCTACAATACGATGCCAACCGTCTTTGGTTAATGCATCTAATGTTGGACGGTGTAAATCATGAATTTCAACACCAAAGAAATCTTGTAATTCTTGGATAGAGCCAAATATTTTATATTCGCCGTCTTTTTCCCAAATTGGTAATGGAACACCCCAGAATCTGTTTCTAGAAATTCCCCATGGGCGTGCGTTTTCAATCCATGACATAAAACGATTTCCCGCAGATGTCCATGTTGTTTCTGTCTTGGTCAATTCGACCAATCTGTCGCGGATTTTTGGAACATCAATATACCATGCGTCTGTTGCACGATAAATCAGTTTTTCATGACTGCGTGGACCAAATGGATATGAATGTTTATGTTGGTCTTTTTTAACCAATATTCCATTTTGTTTCAACCAATCTATGATTTTTGGATTTGCTTCAAAAATATTCATACCCGCCCAATCAAGAACGGTATTATCAAAATTACCATAATCATCAACATTCAAAATCACAGGGAATTTTGGATCTAAATTTTTTGCTGCGAAATAGTCGTCTTCACCAAATGCAGGTGCAATATGAACAATACCTGTTCCGTCGCTATCACTGACATAATCAGCAGGAATTATTTGATGCAATAATTCATCTGAATTTTCATAATAATTAAATATTGGTTTGTAATGCAGACCAACTAAATCTTTCCCTGATACAGTGCCAAGATTTTCTGAATTTGCGAAAACTTTTTCATATGCTTTCAATCTTGATTCTGCCAAAACATATACATTGCCGTCCTCGTGTTTCATACGAACATATTTCATTTCTGGATTTACAGCCAATGCAGAATTCGCAGGTAATGTCCATGGTGTTGTTGTCCATGCGATTGCACGGTCGCCATTTTCCAATTGAAACCACACGGTTACAGTATCATCAACAATGTCTTGATATTCAGATGACGCTTCGCTGTTTGATAAAACTGTTCCCAATTTCCAATCAAAAGGATTAACCTTGAAATCTTTATAGAGCAAGCCTTTCTTATACAATTCTTTTAATGCCCAAATTACAGATTCCATATATTTTGTATCCATGGTGCGATATCCAAAATTATCACCACCATCAACCCAACGACCAATGCGTTCAATATATCTTAACCATTCATTTGTATATGTCATAACATCATCACGACACATATCACAGAATGCTGCAATACCGTCTTCTTCTACGATTTTTTTAGCGGTGCGCCCCTGCTTTTTTTCAACGCTGTTTTCAGCAGGCAAACCATGACAATCCCAACCTAATTCACGAACAACATGTTTTCCGTTCATTGTTTGATAACGCGAAATCATATCTTTAATTGCAGAAACCCCAAGATGTCCCAAATGTGGCAAACCATTTCCAAAAGGTGGGCCGTCATAAAAATTGAAAGGTTCACCCTGCTTTGTTTTTTCCAAAGATTTATGGAAAGTATTATTTTCGCGCCAAAATGTCAGAACAGAATGTTCTATTTCTGGAAAATTTGCTTTTGGTTCTGTTTTAAGATATGTCATTTTTCTGCCTTTTTTACATTAAAAATGGGCGTCTATGCGCCCCAGCCACCGCCAAAGCGCAGTGTCGTCTATTTAATAATAATTATTGTGTTTTTGTTCATGTTTCTATTTATACAATGAATTTAGCGAAAAATCAAGTTTTGTGTGCAAATTTAACATGTCTAAAATAAAGATTGACAAAAAATATTATAGAACTAAAATTAAGGCGTGTATAAAAGGTAAGTTTTGAAAGAACAAGACATTTTTTTAGTAGAAAGCATAAAGAAAGTTATCGAAAATAACAATGTTTATGAAACCTCTGATGAAATAACCCAAATGTATCGTATAGGTGATAACGAGGCTATTGTTGTTGTGACCCGCGATAAAATTGGTCAGGTTTCATCCGTGTTCTGTAAACTGAATAATAAATACAAAACATTTTCCGCGTCTGTGCCAAATGAAAAGGAATTCGCCATAGATTTGGCGCATGTATGCAGTGTAAAAAGCATCAAAATGAACCCAGGAAAAACATCAAATACAAGATAAAAACAAGCGCCGAAAAATCGGCGCCTTTTTTATAACCAAAAAAAGGATATAAAAATGGGATATAAAAAATTATCAACTGCCGAAATAAAATACATAATCAGAACTTTGTTTAAGGCTGGGAATATTCAAGCATCTGTTTTTGATGCGGCGGGTTTTATGCCGCGTGGTGTTGCAAGGGCGAAAAAATATACATTTTCATCAAAAGATTTCAGTATAAATTATGTTAAATGGGTTGTTGATAATCCTGAAAATATAACTGGTTTAAATGTCCGCGGTTTGAGCAGTGATGGAAAAATAGCCGGCAATGTCCAAATAAATTTTCCAAAAAGACCGACATTATATCTGGTTGGTCAAGATGCCGAAGACATAGCAAATTTCTGTGAAAAATTTGCCCCGAATATATTTTCAATAGCATCCCTGTCCCACGATTACCAAAGATAAAAACACCGGCAATCGCCGGTATTTTTTTATCTTTTTGGTGCCGGTTATAGGACTTGAACCTACGACCCCCTCATTACGAATGAGATGCTCTACCAACTGAGCTAAACCGGCAGATAACGAAAATATATCAATCAATCATAAGCCTTGCAAGGTTTTATTTATTGCCACTGCGTAATTTACGCAACACGACCATTATTCCCGCAGGTGTCATTCCAGATATTCTGGATAATGCTGCGATGTTTTCAGGTCTTGTTTTTGTCATTTTTTCAACCAATTCATTGGTTAAACCAGACAAAGATTTATAATCAAAATCATGTGGAATTTTCAATTCGCTGTCTTTTTTATAATTCGCAATTTCGCGTTCGTTTCTTGAAATATATCCCGCATAAAATTTATCATTTTCAATTGCTGTTTTTTCACGCAAAGATTTTAATTTTTCATGATATTCGTGTGTTATCAGCCCCAAATTTTCCGCCATATCACCCAAACGCAATACGGCATTATCACTGCGTAAATTTAATCTGTATTCTGCGCGTGATGTGAACATACGATATGGTTCATCAACACCCAATGTTGTAATATCATCTATTAAAACACCAATCATAGAATTTGTTCTGTTTAATAATAATGAATCCATATCCAATGCATGTGCAGCGGCATTTGCGCCTGCAACTAAACCCTGAGCCGCGGCTTCTTCATATCCAGATGTGCCGTTTATTTGACCCGCGAAAAACAGGCCTGAAATATCTTTTGATTCCAATGTTGATTTCAACATTCTGGCATCTATAGCATCATATTCAATTGCATATCCGTATCGTGCAATACGCGCGTTTTCAAGCCCAGGGATTGTGCGTATCCATTTATCTTGGATATCACTGCCAAAAGAAGTGGATATTCCGTTCGGATATATTAAATCGCTGTTCCAACCTTCTGGTTCCAAAAACACATGATGTGTTTTGTGTTCTGGAAAACGCATAACTTTGTCTTCAAGTGATGGACAATATCGTGGACCCAATCCACGAATGTCGCCATTATACATTGGTGCATTTTTTATGTTTTCACGAATTATATCATGTGTTGTTTCGTTTGTGTGTGTGATAAAACATTTGTCATTATAGTTATTATTTTCATCACCCAATCCAAACCAATCATGTGGTAAATCACCCGGTTGTTCTTCGCATACAGAAAAATCAATTGAATCACGATATATGCGCGCCGGTGTTCCTGTCTTTAATCGCAATAAATCAAAACCTGCATTTTTCAACACAGATGAAATATGTGAATCATTTTCCTGATATTCACCGTTGTCCATTAAACGACCAGAATTTATTTTTTCATTTCCGCGTGTGACCAAACCACCCAAGAAAGTTCCGGTTGTTAAAACAATAGATTTTGCAGAATATTTTTTATTTACGATTTTGTTTTCAATATCTAAATCAAGAACAGATTCAAAAACCACAGTCAGATTTTCTGTGTCTGCTAAAATTTTCATCACTGCATCATGATAAAAATTGCGGTCTATTTGTGCACGCAAAGCCTGAGTTGCGGCACCATGTGATGCGTTTAATGTTCGCCAATGAATACCCGCGCTGTCCGCACCGCGTGGCATAACGCCACCGAAAGTTGCCATTTCTGCAACCATTTGTGATTTACCAGGTCCACCAATTGATGGATTACAAGACATTGCACCAATATCGCTTTCACGCATGGTTAAAAGCAAAGTTTTTGCGCCACGACGCGCAGACGCGGCTGCAGCCTCTGTGCCGGCGTGTCCCCCACCAATAACAATCACATCATAATTTTGCATTGTTTTAATCTTCTTTTATTTTTGCATATATAGCGGCATCAACGCGTTTGTTTAACGCTGGTAAAAAATCATAACTGCGCAAGATACCCTCTTTTACAAAACCACATTTTTCAGCCACAGCGCAAGAAGAAGCATTTTCAGGACATGCCTTGATTACAAGTCTTTTGAAGCCCATGTTGAAAAATTCTTTTGCAACAGATTCTACGGCTTCGGTTATAAAACCTTGTTTTGCAAATTCAGGATTTAACCAATAACCAATTTCTGCAGATTCTTTAGACCAATTGATGTCAAATACAGAACAAACACCAACAAATTCGTTTGTGTCGCGTAAAAACAATCCGTATGCAGCAGATTTTTTGTTTTTCCAATTAGATTCTGTTGAACGCAACCAATCGAATTCCTGTTCTGGCTTTTCAATAATTGCCAACAGAACAAATCTGAAAAAATCGCGATTGTGCGAAATTATATCAAACAGATGATTTGCAAAATCAAATGTTGCGGACAAAGGTTTTAAATCAAGACGCTTTGTTTTTAATTCTGTGAATTCTTGTGCTTTCATTTTAGAATCTTCCCATTCCGCCGTTGATATGAATTGTTTGACCATTGATATATGATGATTCATCACTGGCTAAAAATACACATGCGTTTGCAATATCTTCTGGTTCACCAAAACGACCAGCCGGTATTTGTTCAAGATATTTAGCCTTTAATTCATCACTTAAAACATCTGTCATAGGTGTTTTTATAAATCCAGGTGCAATTGCATTTGCAGTAATTCCGCGTGATGCAACTTCGGCTGCGATAGATTTTGTCATGGCTATCATGCCACCTTTTGATGCGGCATAATTTGCCTGACCCACGCCACCAACAACACCAACGATAGATGCCATATTTATAATACGGCCATGTCTTTGTTTCATCATAGGCATAATAACCGCACGGCACAATTTGAATGTTGCACGTAAATTTGTGTTTATAACATCATCAAATTGTTCATCACTCATACGCATTAAAAGTGTATCTTTTGTGATACCTGCGTTGTTGATTAAAATATCAATATGACCTGCTTTTTCTATTGTGTCATTTACCAATTTTTCAGCAGCACCATCAACAGATAAATCAGATTGAATTTTGATAAAAGAATCATCAAAACTGGACAATTTATCAAGATTGCGTCCGGTGATTACAACCGTTGCGCCTGCTTCTTTCATTTTATTAGCAATTGCACCACCAATACCACCTGTGGCACCTGTGATTAAAACAACTTTGTCTTGTAAATTAAACATATTTATATCTCCAATTTATGTGTTGTTATTTTGTCTGTTGTGCGATTTACCATACCAATCAACGCATTACCAGGACCAATTTCAGTTAAATCTGTTATTCCCATATCAACCATAGATAACACAGATTCGCGCCAACGAACACCATGTGTTATTTGATAAATCAAAGCGTCCTTGATTTCATTTACATTTGTCATTGGTTGACATGTTTTGTTAGAAATAATTGGAACAATTGGTTCTTTGATTTCAATATTATCAAGTGCTGATTTCATAATGTCTGCAACCGGTGTCATCAAACGGGAATGTGGTGGCACAGACAAAGGCAATTTCATTGCACGACGCGCACCATTTTCTTTGGCTATTTCCATTGCGCGTTCAATTGCATCATTGTTTCCAGATATAACAATTTGCCCCGGACAATTATCATTTGCAATATCACATATTTTTCCTGTGTCATTTTCAGCTTGGTCGCAAACGGTTTTTAACGCATCATATTCCAGACCTAAAATAACAGCCATTGCACCCTGACCCAATGGGACAGCGTTTTGCATAGATTCACCACGCAGACGAACCAATTTTATTGCATCCACCAGAGATATTGCGCCCGCAATACATAATGCAGTATATTCACCCAACGAATGACCCGCAACAAAATCAGCCATTGGAATTTTTGCAGCGCGATACATTGCGACAGATGTGGCCAATATTGCCGGTTGAACATTTGCAGTCATTGTTAATGTTTCAATTGGACCGTTAAAAATAATATCGGATAATTTTTCGCCAAGTGCTATATCCATTTCATCAAATACAGCGCGCGCGTCTGCATTGTTTTCATATAAATCTTTACCCATACCAACGGCCTGTGCGCCTTGACCTGGGAAAACATAAATAGATGACATATTTGTCCTTTTGTTCTTATGCTGAAATTATAGAATATTAAAAGCAAAAATCAAATTTTATATTATTTGCGAATGGAAAATTCACAGCCACAATAATTTTGACGATAAAAATCAGATTCGTGATTTATTTGTTGTCTTAATTGTTCGTCCCATTTTATAGGCAAATATTTAATTTCTCCGCATGATTCAGTTGCACTTGTATCAACTTGATTTTGGTCTTTATGGCGGGAAACACCGAATACAGATGCGATTGCATTATAACCATTTTTTATTGCATATTCACGCGCATAACAAAAACGATATGCAAAACATTTACTGCATCTGGCACCGCGTTCTGGTTCGGTTTCAAGTCCACGAACATGATTTTTCCAATCATCATGATTATAATCACCAACAATATATTTTACACCCAAAGATTCACAATATTTTATTTGTTCGTTTAAACGCTTTTGATATTCGGTTTCTGGGAAAATATTAGGATTGAAAAACATTACGATAAAATCGTCTATGTTTTCAATTTTTCCGTCTTTTAATTGTTTAATCGCACCGCAAGAACACGGTGCACAACAAGACATCAAAATCAGTTTAATCCCTGACATTTTCTTTTGGGTCCTTGATATATTTCATTCTTAAAAATTTAACGGTTTCTTTAAAACGATTGATGTGCCATGGTCGACTGTATTTTTTATCTATGTAAAATTCATCAGATGCGAAACTGGATACACGACCAACCAAAAATTCATTAAATAATTTTTCTATTTTTGGTGCGACTGTGCAAATTTCATTTTTATGTTTTGTGTGCAAGCAGCGATCATGATATCTGCATATATCACATGACATATACAAAAACAAACGTTCCGCATTTGCATCCCAAATGTTTATTTTATGAATAGTAGGTTTTTCATCATTTAAATGATAAGATTTATATTTTTCTTTATCCATTAAATTCAGTTCCCAGTTTAGATTCTTCCGTTATTTCATATAAACCAGAATCATCATCATTTACCTTTAATTCTGCACCACTGCAAAGCATACCGGCACTTTCAACCCCCGCGACATTACGTGGTTTAATTGGTTTATTTGTTTGTGGAATAATTGCGCCAATTGGTGCAAATACAGCCAACATATTTTCATGAACATTTTTTGCACCGCAAACAACATTGTAATTTTTTTCACCGTCAGTAACGGTTAAAACATGTAAATCTTCGCGTGATGGGTGGTTTTCAATTTTAACCACCTTTACAACCGTTAAATGTGGTGTGTTGTCTTTTTTAACACAGAATCTTTCGATTAAAGATTTAACAGTGTCATCATCTATTCTTTCAAATAAATTTTCAGGAATTGTGAATTCTGTCCCGTCCACTATGCGTTTTTCAAATTCAGATGGCCATGATAAATCATGTTTGGTTGCGAATATATTTTGCATTTTTTCTGCGGTATCTGGTATGAAAGGTGCAGACACGCGTGAATAAAAATCAATCAATTGAAAACAATTGTTTAATACATGTTCTGCTTCATCTAAATTGCCGTCTTTGACCAAAGCCCAAGGCGCTTTTTCAGTCATATATTCATTACCAATTGCCCATAATGAACGCAATGCAAATACAGCATTTCTGAATTCGCATTTTTCAAGTGATGATGTTAAATCATTTAATTTTTCATTTATTTGATTTACCAATTCTGTATCAAGAGAGCCAGATTTTGGAACAAAATTTCCAAAATTTTTTGCAGATAATTTACAAACGCGTGAAACGAAATTTCCCAATATTCCATTTAAATCTTTATTCACAGTATCTGCGAAACGGTCTATTTTGAAATAATAATCATCTGTCTCTGGTGCAGATGCCAT
The DNA here is from genome assembly GCA_946623825.1 of uncultured Alphaproteobacteria bacterium. Classification (GTDB taxonomy): domain Bacteria; phylum Pseudomonadota; class Alphaproteobacteria; order Rs-D84; family Rs-D84; genus Enterousia. Next base: position 7,689 of record CAMORN010000002.1, on the reverse strand, counting down.
CAAAGAATAACGCCAAGTATCACTTGGGGCAATATCAATTGCCTGATCAAGGAAGATTCCGTTTCCTTCGGATTTAGAAAATTTTCCGTCTTCAAAATTAAGGAAATTCATAGATTTCAACATATCAACTGTTTTCCAGTTGTCATGCATTGCCAATTCTTGTTCTGGGAAAAATACAGAATGGAATTTAACATTATCTTTCGCCATAAATTGTGCATAAAAACAATCTGGATTTTTCCACCATGTTGCCCAATCTTTGTTTGCAGCCTGAGATATAGAAACATAACCCCATGGTGCATCAAACCAAACATAGAAAACTTTATTTTCATATCCTGTTTTATTTACAGATATTCCCCATGATAAATCACGTGTAATAGATGTGTCGATTAAACCTTCGTTTGCCCAACCGCGTGCGATAGATGATGCAGTTTTTGACCATTTTGGTGCATGTTCATTTAACCAATTTTTCCATTCATCTTGCATCTTGGAAGCCAAGAAAAACAGATTTTTTGTTGGTCTCATTTCAATATTTGTTGAACCAGAAATTGTAGAACGTGGGTTTATTAATTCTGTTGCTTCGTATGTGGAACTGCATTTATCACATTGGTCGCCGCGTGCCTTTTCATAACCGCACACTGGACATGTTCCAACCAATTGTCTGTCTGCCAAAAACATATTATCATCAACAGAGAAAGGTTGTATTGTTTCGCGTTCTTCAATTAAACCCTGATCATCAAGGCGTTTAAACAAATCATGAATTAAATTTTCTTGCAATTGTGTGTGTGTGCGACCATAAAAATCAAAAGATAAATTGAAATCAGACACAGCGCGCAAATGTTTTGCATAATATTTATCATTGTATTCTTTTACAGGCATATTTTCTTTTGCTGCACCAACAATGGCGGTTGTTCCGTGTTCGTCTGCGCCACATATAAACAAAACATCACGACCAATTGCACGACAAAAACGGGCATAAACATCACTTGGTAACCAACAGCCAACCAAATGGCCAAGATGTAATTCCCCATTAACATAAGGTAATGCAGATGTAATCAGATATTTTTTGTTCATTTAACGCCCTCTTTTTTACGAATAAACGCCCAAAACGGGCGTTTACAAAATTCCCGCAATATTTTGATAAAGATTATTTGTTCATTCGCATATTTATCTATTCTTAAATTCTGGTGGGTGGTATTGGGCTCGAACCAACGACCTCCACGATGTCAACGTGACGCTCTAGCCAACTGAGCTAACCACCCAAAGCAAAGTGATTATAACATCTAAATTTAGATTTGCAAATAAAAACGCTAAAAAACAAGATATTATCTGATTTAAATGTTTTTCTTTTTTCTGAATTCGTCCAAAGAAACAATACGGCCATCATCTGGGACAGATTCTGGTTTTTCTTCCAATGGTAATTCTATATCATTATCAGGTGTTGTGATTGCCTGTTTATTATGAAAATCTAATATAAAATCAACAGATGGGTCTTTAAATTCAACCAATGCGGAAAATGGAACACGGATAAAGAAAGGACGACCATCAAATGTTAATTGAACCCCGAATTCTTTGTCAGATACATTTAAATTATTATAAGAATACTGTAAAACGATTGTAATCATATCTGGGTATCTGATTCTTAAAAAATCAGGAACAACAACCCCAGGGTCGCGGGTTCTGAATGTTATAAAGAAACTGGCATCATCACCCAAACCATTAAATTGTGCGTGAATAAGTGCTTCTTTTACAACTGTTTTTAATGCATCATCTAATAATTGTTGATAGTTTATCTTAGACATCTTGGTTCTCCGCTAATACTATATTATTTATTTCCCCGTCTTGGCAAGAAACAAATAATGCGTTTGGTATATTTATGAAAACATTTTTATCAAGTCCCGTAGCCCAAACCTGAGCATCACAATCATTCAGGTCTTGGAATAATTTTGTGCGCGCATTGTTATCAAGATGGGCTGCGGCTTCATCTAATAAAATAAGTGGTTTTTTACCGGTTTTTATATGAATTAATTTTGCGTGTGCCAAAATTAAATCTATCAAAATAGATTTTTGTTGTCCGGTTGATGTTATATGTGCTGGTAATTTTAGATTCTTATTAAATACACCAAAATCAGATTTATGGACACCGTCTATAACCATTTTATCGCCAATTAATTCGCGGTTATTTTGCAAATATTCAAAATAAATTTTTTCTGCGCTGGTTATGTTGTTTTCCATAATCAATCTTTCAACCATACCGTCAACGGATACAGCACCATTTGCAAAGAAATAGTTTATTTCGCTGGCATATCTGATTCTGTCTGCTGCGATTGCAACAGATGTTGCGGCGATTTGATTATCCAATGCGTCTAACCAATTTTTGTCTGCACCATTTTTCAATGCGCCACCGCGTTCAGATAATAATTTATTTAAACGACTGATTCTGCCAATGTGTGATGGTTCGAAACTGGCAGATAATCTGTCAAAGAAAGTGCGTCTATCTGATGATGATTCGACAAAAATTCTGTCTTCTTTTGGTGTTAACCATACCATGCGCAAACATTTTGCGAGTTCTGTCAAAGTTGCGTTTTCATTATCTATTTTCGCGTGTCTGGTTTGTTCGTTTGGTGTTAAATAAACACTGATATCGGTGTCATCTTGTAATGTAGCAAACACAGAAAAACCACCGTCGCCATCAAATTTAGATAAATTTTGTATGTCTGCGCCACGCAAACCGCGTTCACCAGAAAGCAATGAAACAGCTTCTAAGATAGCTGTTTTACCCGCACCATTTGGTCCAGTAATAATAATATTTTTACAATTATCAATTTTGATTCTTGAACAGGAATGATTTCTAAAATTGGTAAGGGTAATTTGATTTATCATTTTTTATTTGGAGGCCAGGGTCGGAATCGAACCGGCATCCAAGGATTTGCAGTCCTCTGCATAACCACTCTGCCACCTGGCCTTTACGTAAGGCTATCTTAAGCAAAAAAGAATTTTATTTCAACATAAAAATTATATGGTTTGTATTTTTATATAAACCGAATTTGTTCCTGTGTTTTTTACCGGTAAAAACATATATCTTTATTTACAAGAGAGATGATATGAAAAAGATTTTTGGGGTTTTGCTTTTATTTCCGACGAGTGTTTTTGCAAATACGCAAGATTGCGCAACCATGCGTCATACCCCAAGCAAAGAAATTTCATTGCAAGATGCCATAGAATTGGGTTTGTGTCGGAACCCACAAACAGCATCTGCATATATGGCATTAAAGTCGGCTGGATACACAAAAAAAGCATCGTATTCGTATTATTTACCCAGTGTGAATGGTCATGTTAACGCTGAAAGAAATCATAATGAACACGACGATTGGGATTACAGTGGTTCTTTATCTGTTTCATATTTGATATTTGATTTTGGAAAACGAGAATCTGATTTTGCACAAAATCTGGCAACATATCGTGCGGCAGGTTTTGATTATGACGAAACAATCCAAAATTATATATTTTCACTTGTAGCATCTTATTATGAATTATTGAAATCAGACGCAGATGTTAAATCGGCAAATTCTGCATTGACGGTTGCCCAGACGGCTAAAAATACAGCGGATAAAAAATACAAAGCTGGCGCTGTGGCCAAGGCTGATGTTTATAAAGCAGACACAACATTGGCATCATCACAATTGTCATTAGAACGCGCAAAAAACAATCGTGAAATAGCCAAGGCAACATTATTAACTGCCCTGTCGTTTCCATCAGATGACGAAATAAAAATAAAAGATATGCCGGCTTCGTTCGGTTCAGATGCAGAAATTGACGAGATAGAAAAATTAATGGATATCGCAAAACACAAAAGACCAGATTTATTAAAAGCATCTGAGCAAACAAAAGCTGCATGGCATAAAAGAAACAGTGCTTTCTTGAAAAATTTACCGTCGTTTTCTGTAAATGGAACATTAAATAATAATGCAAACAGTGCGAATGGGGTGTTTAATCATATAACTGATAAAACATCTGGTAAAATTGGATTCAGTGTTTCTATGCCAATATTCGCAGGCTTTTCCAATTTATATACTGCCCGTTCTACAAACGCAGATTATGAAAGTATGAAATACAATGAAAAACAAATTTCGAATTCTGCGATGATGGATGTTTTCAGTGCATATCAAAATTATAAAACCGCGAAAACAGTTTTGGTTCAATCTGAATCTTTGTTGAAATCTGCGACTGAAACAGAACGCGTTGTTTCGGGTATGTACAAGGTTGGACGCGCAACTATGCTTGATTGGCAAACCGCCCAATCAGAACTGGTTGATGCACAAAAACAAAACAATTATGCAAAATACGATTTATTTGTAAAACGCGCATCTGTTGCGCTGGCAATTGGTGATATAAAATCAGGGCTTAAAAACAATGGAAGAAAATAAAAAGCAATCTTTTATAGCAAGATTTTTTGGGTGGATTTGGCGCAATAAATGGTGGGTGGTTGCGTTGATAATTGTGTTGGGTGGTTTATGTTGGTGGTTGTGTCCGAAAATTGGTTCTGATAAGAAAGATTTTATTGTTGTGGATATTGTCAGCGGTGACATTGTTCATACGGTTACGGCAACTGGTGAAATCCAACCTGTGAATACGGTCAATGTGGGTTCACAGGTGTCAGGTACAATAGAAGATATTTTTGTTGATTATAATTCCAAGGTTAAAAAAGGTGATGTTTTATTAAAAATAGAACCGTCTGTTTTACAATCAACTGTTGATGAAAGCAAGGCGCAACTTGAATCTGCAAAATCTCAATTGAATTATTTTGAAAATGAATACAACCGAAACAAAAGTTTATACAAAGACGGTTTTATTTCGCGTGCTGAAATGGAACAATCGCAAACAAATTATGAACAGGCCGAACAATCTGTTAAAAAGGCGCAATATACATACGAACGCGCATTAACGAATTTGGGCTATGCAACGATTACTTCACCGGTTGATGGAACGGTTATATCAAGGAAGGTGGACAAAGGTCAAACAGTTGCAGCATCTTTCCAAACGCCTGATTTATTCGAAATAGCCGAAGATTTATCAAAAATGCAAATTGAAACCGCGGTATCAGAAGCAGATATTGGCATGATAAAAGAAGGTGTTCCGGTAAGTTTTACAGTTGACGCATATCCAAATCAAAAATTTCAGGGACATATTCGTCAAATCAGATTATCACCAACCAATGTATCAAATGTTGTTGTTTATACAGTTGTGATAGATGTTGATAATACAGATTTAAAATTGATGCCTGGAATGACTGCTTTTGTAAATGTTGTTGTGGCAGAAGCGCAAGATATAAAAAAAGTTCAAAATTCAGGTCTGTTAATTCGTTCTTATAAAAATTTATCTGAAAATGTAGCAGATAATATCAGTCCGAAAACACACCTTGCAATATTGCGTGACGGGAAATTGGTTTTTGTTCCGTACGAGAAAGGAATTACAACACCAACAGAAACACAAATTATTTCATCTGAAATTCAGCCAAACGATAAATTGATAGTTGGGTTCGTTGGACAATCAACACAAAATAAATCAACAATTCGACCACATCCTTAAAATGAAAACTGAAAAAATAATATCTATGAATAAAATTTGCAAAAGTTTTCCGCTTGAAATCGGTGGTGTTCAGCAGGTTTTATTTGATATTTCTTTTGATATAAATTCGGGTGAATTTGTGACAATTATGGGACCAAGTGGTTCGGGTAAATCAACTTGTATGAATATTGTGGGCGCGCTTGATTCTGCGACATCTGGAACATATGAATTATATGGTAAAGATATAACCACACTTAAACCAGATGACTTGGCAACAATCAGAAATGAATATATCGGCTTTGTTTTTCAAAATTTTAATTTATTACCAAAACGAAACATTATGGACAATGTTATGTTGCCATTAATGTATCGTGGTTTGCCTATGAATGAAAGAATAACGCGAGCAAACGAAATGTTGAAATTGGTTGGACTTGAAAAATTTGGCTCTTATCTGCCAACGCAATTATCTGGTGGTATGAAACAAAGGGTTGCGATAGCGCGCGCATTGGCGGGACAACCAAAATTGATATTGGCAGACGAACCAACGGGTGCGCTGGATTCAACCATGGGAAACGAGATATTAAAATTTTTCAAAAAATTAAACCATGATTTTGGAATAACAATCATAATGATTACGCACGAATTTGAAATCGCCAAATACACAGACAGAATTATTCACATTTACGACGGGCGAATTGTGTATGACGGAATTGTTCCAAAAAATGAAAATATTTTATTAAAGGCGGAAAAAAAGAAATGACAATAAGAGATATATTGAAAGAATCTTGGTTGTCTGTCAGTGGAAATAAATTGCGGTCTTTTTTGACCGTATTGGGCATTATTATCGGGGTTATGGCGGTTGTTATAATGGTTGCGGTTGGTGAAACGGTGCAACAATCTATCACAGACCAATTTTCATCTCTTGGAACAAACACAATTGTTATTCGTGCGGGTGCGGCGCGTTCGGGTGGAATCAGAACTGGAAATCGACATACTTTAACACTTGAAGACGCATCAGAAATCAAAAAATTACCAGATGTTGCCGCGATTACCCCAGCGCAGAGTTCGGGGGTTCAGGCAATATATGGAAATAAAAATTGGTCAACGGTTATGTTGGGTGTGTATCCCGATTACACAACAATTCAAGATATAGAAATGGAAAAAGGTTCTTTCTTTGATGATATGTCGGTAAAAAATGCCGCAACATACGCGGTTATCGGACCAGATACCGCAATGGAATTGGGAATGCCTGAAAATCCAGTTGGCGAAATAATCAGAATACAAAATATGCCATTTGTTATTGTTGGCATGACCAAGGCGCGTGGTGATTCAACCATGGGGTCGCAAGACGATATGATTTTAATCCCAATTACTACATTGAAAAAAAGATTACAGGGGTCTAAATTTCCGTCTTCTGTTGGAATGATAGCATTAAAATTATTCCAAGATGCCGATAATAATGTTGTTATTGAACAAATAACATCTCTGTTGCGACAAAGACATAAAATCAAAGACGGTGATGAAGACGATTTTCAGGTTACAGATATGAAACAAATAATGGAAACAATGGATACGGTTACGGGATATCTGAAATTATTATTGATAGCGATAGCAGGCGTGTCATTATTGGTTGGTTCAATTGGTATTATGAATATGATGTTGGTATCTGTCGCAGAAAGAACGCGTGAAATCGGTGTCAGAAAGGCAATCGGTGCCAAAGAACGCATGATAATAATTCAATTTTTATCTGAATCTGTGATGATATCTTTTATTGGTTCAATGTTTGGTTTGGTGTTTGGTGTTGGGCTATCTCAGGGTATTGGGCGATTTATATTGGAATATAATGTGCCGTTTTCGATATGGCCGGTTGTTTTGTCGGTTGGTGTCGCAATCGTTGTGGGATTGGCGTCTGGTGTTGTGCCGGCGATAAAGGCGGCAAAATTAAACCCAATAGACAGTTTAAGATACGAATAAAATTTACACTTTTTTCAAGACCCGATTTTTGGTATAATATTCATATCAAATAAAGGGAAAAAAGAGAGTGAAAGTCGTGAAAGGCGCAGTTTTCTACACACACACACACACACACACACACACACAGATAGTTTCGTTGCGTGCAAATTG